>JANNSJ010000013.1:0-239424 GCA_031402435.1 Bacteroidota bacterium
CTCGACGCCATAAGGCGTTGACTGTTGCTGGCGGTGGCGTTTGACATAGATGAGCCAAGGTGTGCTTTGTATTGAGCCTTCACCTCTGCACCTGCCGCATTGAATATGATTGCCTTTTGATCAAAGCCCAGAGGATTGTTACCCACCTGTTGGAGCGTTGCACCGCTTGTCAGCCATCCGAGGAAGTTCGACTGAAACCCTAAAGCAGTTTGCGTGAGAGGAACTTTGACTTAATAGTACGTTCCAGCTTCAACTTCTTGACCCAGGAACACACCTCCGCTTTGCTGACTTTGTGCACCAGTAGGAGTAAATGGTGAGCTAAATGGTAGGAACGTATTTGGTTGCGACCCATCTGTTTTCAAATACCAGGGCTCCTGAAACTCAACTTGCCCTGTATTGTTGGTCTGACCAGTTGCATCAATTAGCTCGTTTCGGACTGTTGAAGAGTTCATGCCGAGAAAGTTTGCATTCTGAATTGTCAACTGAAATGCGCTTGGTGGCTGAAAAGCAATCTGTAGCCTGAAGTTCCCATTTACACCATTCCATTCATGATGCTTGTTCGTGCTGAATCGCTCGTTTTGGGTCTTTGCAGTGTGTTGGTTGGTGTTGGTAAATCCATAGTAATTACCTGACGGAACAACGATGCTTCCATCAATGAGAAAACTGCCATCCAGATTTGTACTACCAAACAAGTTCGTAAATCGCATCCACCTTCTTTGCAGTTCCAACCGTACATTGTCGTATGTCAGTCGAACTCGCTCAAGCTGTGAGCTTGTTACAGTTGTGCGACATGTAGAATAGGACATCAGATTGAATCGATTCACCTGATCCAACAGGGCTACATTGTAGTTTTGGGTTATTCCATTGCAGGAAAACTGAGTCCGGCCTCGATACACACAGCCTGGACCCCAGTTGAGGCTGTAGTCACCGACGGGTTCATCTGGCGGCTCCAAATACGTCTGGCATATCCCGTCACCCTGTGTCAGACAGTTACTGCTGTTGGCTTGCTCGCAACCCAAAATTACATTGTCGAATGTGTGCAATAGGTTAAATAATGCCCAACTTCATGAGGCACTGTCGTGGATCCCACATTAGCATTCTTGATGATCACACTTTGCGTCGTACGATTCCCGGTTTCATGACTTGCAAATGTTCCCGTGCCACCGTGTCGGTAGTTTGGAAGCAAGTACATGTTAATCGCATTTGCAACGACGTTTATTTCTGAAAGGTCATCATCTTCTGATTCATTTTGTGGCCCAGGGGAATAGAAATGGTCATTGCGAACTGAATCAATAGTAAGCACAAAAAAACGCATCATAGCTCCCGAAAACCAGCTTGTGAGTTGCGAGGCAATTGTGGAGCCTGCACTAGGATTTATTCCGCCTTCACCGTTCGAATCAGTAACAATGTGAATGGCCAGAGCGATATCGACCATCTCTACCGCGTCCAGATCAATCCTGCTTTCGCTCAACTTTTGTGGATAGCTCCCTGAGCCACTGTGAGTTCCACAAAGAGAGTCTTGTGCAACAACATCGGCCGCTATGCTTATGATAAACGCAAGAATGAAACAGAATCGATTCATAGTTTCCTCCATTTCCTATGTGTGGGAAAATCCGTTATTGTTTCTTTCCTCTGAAAGCAATCCCACGTCCTCCCACAAATCCTGTTGCGCATACTCGAGTATTGGACACGGCAACAGAACGAAGAGACAATGGATCAAAAAAGCTCATGAACTGATTGAAATGGTACCATGTATGACCGCTGAAGTGAGCCAGCGTTCCAAAATCACCAACAACAAACACATTGTTGCTCGCACTTGCCCGAACCCGCCATAAAAAACCAATCAAGTAGGTGGGAGCCCAAGAAATCCGACCCTCACCTCGGGTGTTGGTTGGCGCGACATACTCGGCAGCTGATGTCGAAACAAAAGCCCTATACTTCGAATCAGACCAAACACTTTGCGCCGTTCCTGAGAGACTATCTGGCCGACGCCCTTGAATTGCCGGATCGTACTCGTAGAGGGCTTGCCACCCCGTTCCATCAAAATGCAGTATCAGACTCCTTTGCCCCGTGGTCAAGTCCAAACCCGCAATCCAGACATTTGACTGGCTTGTGCCCCACACATCAACCAAGTCTATTGTCGTTCCATTCGCCTCCGTCTGCCATGCGCCATTGAGGTAGTGAAGAATCACTCCGCTTCTGCATACAGCGTAGAAGTTGTTTTCCGAAATGCCCCAGAGTTTGAAAATGGTATTGCCGCTTGTTGGATTGGGAATGCACGGATAGTGGACAAGACCTGAACCATTCCATCGGGCTACAGATCCACCATTGCTTAATAGTATGCTGTTGCCGTTGAACGCGTGTATTGCATACGCGTTCGTTGATGAGTAAAATGCTATGCTGCAGTCGAAGTTGTAGTGTGGGAAAACGAGGCGGAGGAAGTCCCACCCTGTTCCGTTCCATCGTATAACATTGTAGGGCGGATCTGTGAAAGTGCCGCCTGAGTCTCTAAAGTTAATCTGTCCAACCGCCCATATCGTCGTATCGTTCACAATGGCAACGTCGCGGAGGATGCTTCCATTGCCGTCTCCTAGTGTATCAACAGAGAACTGCCATGTATGCGATGAGGTGTCCTGTGTGGTAAGTTGAACAACAGAAGAGGCATCTATCACCGTAACATCTCGTAATCGGATGGCGGAGTAGCTGTATGCGTGCTGGGGTAATAGTCCTTCGTCAGTCAGCGTTGTGTCATTTGCGAGGATTCTCACCGTAAGCACAGTTTGCCCATCACGCTGGAGTCCTATAGTGCGCGGCTCGTTGGCATCGGTGAGCGAGACTTTGAGCCAGGCCTCGGTGCAGGAGGCATCCTCTACTGTTAATTGTATGGTGGAGATATGGGGCTGTATTGGCTCATCGTCCTTGCAGGATAAGAGAAGAGCTGTTGCTGAGAATATCACCACGAACGAGTTTATCCGTTTCATCAACATACTCCTTCACAGATCGGGAATCAGTGTCTTACGGTAAGAACAATGTAACCAGAGATGAGATGAGATGAGATGCAACGAACTTCTTACGAATACACAGCAAACTCTGTACCGCAGATAACCATGCCAACGCCGTGAGAAATAAGCGTTGCACACACCGGTGTCTCTCACGTTTTATCAACAAACGTTTTCGTTTTCTCACAAGTGATTGAGGTGAAAAGAGACTGGAATGTCCGAGATGTTGTGTGTAAGCAATCTGGAGTTTGCGGGAGAGCTTTTTCCACGGGCGTCATGAACCATTCGTGGCACAATGCATGGGTCGTCCGTTGTTGTCTCCTGTTTCAGTCACCAAATGGTTGGTGACCGCCCCGGTATGCTGGAACAGAGCAAAAGGTATCTATGACCCTGGTTTCTCTGAGGAAGGTGAAGGTGTTTTTGTCGCGGGAATTTGAAGCCCGGTGTGGTACCTGTCGTATGCTTCGATAATGTCCTTGACCAGCTTGTGTCGCACAACGTCGTTCTTGTCGAGATACACGAACGCAATTCCTGCAACACCTTTGAGCACTTCCTGGATCTGCACAAGGCCAGATGAGGTCTTGCTGGGCAAGTCGATCTGGGTCACGTCGCCGGTGATGATTGCGCGTGAGTTCGGTCCGAGTCTCGTCAGGAACATCTTCATCTGCATGGCGGATGCGTTCTGGGCTTCATCGAGAATGACAAAGGCATTGTTGAGTGTACGTCCGCGCATATAAGCAAGCGGCGCAATCTCGATGACATGTTTCTCCAGGTAGCCCCGTAGCTTCTCGCCTGAAATCATGTCGTCCAAAGCATCGTACAACGGGCGGAGATACGGATCGATTTTTTCCTTCAAGTCGCCGGGAAGGAAGCCGAGACTCTCGCCGGCCTCAACAGCCGGACGCGTGAGGACAATCTTGGTGATCTCATTGTTCTTGAGACTTGCAACGGCGAGGGCAACCGCCATGTATGTCTTTCCTGTTCCTGCCGGCCCCACGGCAAACACAATATCGTTCTTCTTCACAGCATGAAGATATTCCCGTTGCCCAGCAGTCTTTGCTCGTATGATCTGGTTCTTTGTAAACAGGATTGTCGCATCAAGTTCAGCACTGCTGAGCGAGGACGACAACATCTTGGGGAGTGCAGGCTCGCCATTCGTTGTCACCAGGTCGATCACCGTGTCCACATCGTTTGTCGTCAAGCTTCCATTTTTGTTCAGCAGGAAGATCAATTCCTTGAATATCTTCTCAACTTGATCGACTTCTGTCGCAGTCCCGCGGATGGTGATCGTATCACCGCGTGCAACGATGCTTGAATCAAACTTATTCTCGACGATCTGCAGGTTCGCGTCATTCAAACCGAGTAACCCGAGCGTATCGACCCCGTCGAGTTTCACCTTTTTTTCAACCAACGATGCTTCCCTCCTGGCAGTTCGTGCAATAGTAAAACCCCCTCTCCTGTCTTGACAGGAAAGGGGGTTGCTTTACTTGTTCGTCGCGAGTGTGAGCACTCTGGCGATTGTATCGTCTCCTGTTACTTGCCTGATTTCCTGCTATAATAGGATTTAGCAGCAGACTTTTCTTCCTTGGACATTTCTCCTGCGGCCGGGATCTTCAATTTCTGACCCGTATGAATGACATCGGGATCCTTGATCTGGTCACGATTTCCCTGCCAGATTTTCGGCCACATCCACGCATTGTTGTAGATGTCCTTCTTCTTGGAAATATTCCAGAGGCAGTCCCTGTCACGCTTCCACGTGCCGACAGTATACGTCTTGCCTGAGCCGGCGATAGTCGCTTGAAGGCTCTTCACCTTTTCGTTCAACGCAGTCAGCCGATCCCAGAATTCAGGAATCAGCGAAAGCTTGTTCTCCCAAAGACTCTTGACTTTTGCAGCAAGGTCATTCACTTCGCTGCCACGCGCCATCAGGTCTGCGTCAGAAAGACGCATTAACTCACTGGCTGTGTTCTCTGCAGCTTCGATTTCTGCACGATAGGCAGCGGCCTTTTCCTTATCGGAACCAACCAATGCGTACAACTCATCCATGCACTTATCGATGTCAGCATCCAGCTTGGCTGACTGGCCTTGAAGCGAAGTGACCTGGTCACCGAGGCCTTGCACCTTCTGCTTCAGTTCGTTCACCAACGCTGTGTACTTATTCATCTCTTCTTGCCATTGCTCCTTCGTCATCTTCTCCTGGGCAGAAGCAACACCCACGCAGAGCAAAACGGCAAGCATCACAGAAAACATTTTCGTCAGATTCATTTTCTAGAACTCCTTTTAATGTTCGGTTCTTGCGGGGATTACTTGCCGAGACGCTGTCGTACGACCACCTGATCGTCGTTGCACTTCTTCAGCTTGGCGTTCTTGTCAGCAACCTCTCTGTCCAAAGTCGCTTTCTGCTGCTCCTTTGCAGATTGTTCCTTCTGAAGAGCTGCGTACTCGTCTTTTAGGTTGTTCAGCTGCGTCATCTGAGCCTCATCCGGACCGGATGAACAACTGGTCAGCAGCAAAGAACCCGAAAAGAGGAGAGCCATTGCAATAATTGAGACTTTCCTGTTCATTCGAACCTCACTAGAATGGTAATTGGGACTGGATACTGATCGTATCTAAGTTGAAAAATCTGGATTGATTATACGAAATAAACGCACCTTTGTCAACCACTAAACCCGTTTAGTCTTGGCAAGGACTCTTCAACTCATTCATTATGATGCATGAAGCCGGGCCGATAAGAAATAGCTCGAAGGGATGATAATGGAGCTAGTCCTGACCATGGAATATATAATAGCACAGAATCGTCTCACGCCGTGATAAGTCCCCTCTCGGCCAGGCTTGTGAAACCACTTCCGGAAACAATAAGGTGATCATGCAACGGAATGCCAATCGTTTTGCCTGCTTCACAGAGCTGGCGGGTAATTTCAATGTCTTCACGGCTGGGTTCCAGGTTGCCGCTGGGATGATTGTGCACGACAACAATGGCAGCCGCCCGATGATCGATGGCGGCCTTGAAGACCTCCCTGGGGTGAACGAGACTTGCGTTCAACGTACCGGATGTCAGCTTCACTTCTTGTCTCAAACCATTCTGCGCGTCCAGAACGAGAACATGGAATTCTTCGTTTGTCAGATCTCGCATTCGCGGTATCATGATCCTGGCAACATCCTCGGGCGAACGTACGATGATCTTCTCTTCGTTATCCCTGGCCTCAACCCGCCGCCCGATCTCGAATGCTGCGAGCAACTCGACCGCCTTTGCCTGCCCGATCCCTTTCATACGCATGAGTTCTGCAGCGCTCTTGCCTGCGGTTCCGCGGAGACTTTTGTTTTCGTGAAGAATACTCTTTGCCAGATCGAGAGCAGAATATTTTCCCGTCCCGGTTCGGATAAGGATTGCGAGCAACTCTGCATCAGAGACCGCGGCAGCACCATGCTTCAGCAGTTTTTCCCGTGGCCGTTCATCAGCAGGCCACTCTTTAATCTTCGTTCGATAGACAGTAGGTTCCTGCAACATCCCGCGTTTGTCATTGGCTCCCATATCCGCCCTCCTGCAGCTATTTCATGTTAAACTCTTCGACCCGTTGTATCTGATCACCGCTATACTGCAAGATCCACACCCACGCATTCACGCGCTTGTCGGAAAAACCGATCTTCGAGTGCCTTCCCTGGTAGTCACTGACGAGCCTGAGGCTGTTCATCAATGACTCGCGGGATGCGGCCCCGTTACGGATCGCATTCAACGTCAGCATTGCCGTGTCATAACCATACAATGTGTTCTTGCTTGGTTTCTTTTTGAAAGTCTCGGCATATCTGGCAGCAAACTGGACGTATGTGGTATCGGAGGGGTCAACGAAATTGTCGGTTTCGAAAATAACATCACTGCAATAGCGCTTGTTTGCTATCAACTCCACGAGGTTGTTCCATTCGCCTGATCCCAAAATCTGGCTTTTGATGTTATAGTAGACAAGTTGCGATGACACAATGCCTATTTCGTCCGCAGAGCTGATCGGAATATAGATACCATCGAGAGCGGTTACCGGATACTCAAGGCTATCCATCTTGGGATCAACATAGTAGGTCGCAAGACCCAGGGAATCTATCTTCTGTTTCGCCTGCGGCCCCAACAGGGCCGTTCCGCTTACCACCGCGGACTTGTGCATCAACGAATCGAGCGTTTTCATGGGAACGCCCAGTTCTGCAAGCCGCGCAATATCATCCCGGCTCATCTTTCCGCCAAACGAAATCATCGGCTCGGCACCTGCTTTCAATCCGGCCTTTCGCAACATTGCTATCTGACTTTTCAGATCAGCAGCTCCGCGTTCATACCATTCTGTCGCAACAACTTTTGCTCCCAGGCGAATGGCCTCTGCCGCAAATGCTTCCGCCATAAACTTCCCGAACGTGTTGATCGGAGCCAGCACGGCAAGCACACGGTAGCCTTTTTTCTCGATGGCGTAACGCGCCATCGCCCGGCCCCTCGTTTCATAGTCGGGATTCGCCTGAAAAATGTACTGTCCCGTTGCGCCGATACCATTGGCATTGGCGGTTGGACTGATGAGAGGATATCCACGCTTGTTGGCAAGCAAGGCAACGGCTGATACTTCATGAGAAAAGACGGGTCCGAGAATGCCGATGATCTCATCATCGCTTGTCAACTCCTGAATCCCGCGCATAGCCACCAACGCATCACGCTCAGTGTCCCGCGTTTCGAGGGTCACCTGTACCCTCGTCGTGGGATCTTTGCCATATTCCTGCACTGCAAACTGTATCCCTTCAAAGACATCGTTTCCCAATTCCTTCACTGCAGAAGGTTCGTTCTTGGTCAAGAGAGGAAGGAGCGCTCCAAGTTTTACGGCAATGTGCTGTTCTATCCGTGAGCGCAGTGTGGCAATGCGCGCACTGAACGATGTTGCCGGGTAGTTACGATAAAGCGTATCCAGCACAGCATCAACAGCGGAGGTTCTTCCTTCCGCAGATTCCTTCTCACCAATTGTGAGCCAGATGAACGCCCGCTCTTCTCCAGATCGCGCCCTCGTGAGCAACTTCCGCACGGCACCCGTTGAGAACTCACCAAGCGTACGATCCAAGGCTTCGAATGCGGAGTGTTGTACCGGTGCTTTACTTCTCCACGCCGCAAGGAACGACTCCACAGCATCGTCATACCGTTGGATCTTCAGGTACACGAGCCCCATGGTGTACTCGGCATCCGGCGCGTAACTGCTTGATGGATACAACGCGAAGAAATTGCGCAATGTTTTCGCCGCCTCGAGCGGCTCACCAATCCGCAGCAGGGCCTTTCCGCGCATAACGTATGCTGCGGTCGTCCGTTGATTCGGCGCAAGGGACTTGATAATGCGTTCAAAGGCTGCCGCAGCATCAGCATACTGCCCGGTATTGAATAGCTCCAGAGTTTTCGAGAATACCTGCTCAGCCTGGGGAGAGTATTCGACCTGCTCCTGGGCAGAGGCGGAACCTGGCCGGAATACGACAAGCAGTAAAAGCACAATCGGCAAGAGTTGACGGTTCATATGAGATTAGCAATCACGTTGAATTGATTTCAATCCGATACCGGTTGAGAGCATGAAGCAGATGCATGAAAGCGCCGCCACACCTGCCGACGGCAACATGATCCATTGGGACGATTGAGAACCCAGGAACATCGTCCGTTCAAAATACATATTGAGCGGAATAATGAGAATGACAATCACACACACAAGATACACCATGCTGATGAGAAATGTCACCGATGCCCCCTGCGATGATGCAACGCGAATCGGGTTTTTCTCCTTGAATGATGCGAAGTAGGTTCCGGCACCAAGATTCAGGCTCGTCAGACCAAGAACGATAAATCCCGTCGAGATGGCCGAAAGTTGCATCAGGTCTGTATCGCGCCGTAACATCCCCACCGACACAACGGAAAGGAACTCTGCGAGGGCAAGCAATGCAAGGAACGAGAACGTAAACTTCTGCCAGTAGAGATTCTTCAGCGGATACGGCGATGTGCGCACGACCCAGAACGACTCTCCTTCCAGGCTTACAGACGGAAAGACAAAACGTAACGCAATGGAAGCCACGAGAAAACCGTTGAACAGGAACACCACCAGGAATGACACCGCCTCAAGCAACGGTTGTGAGAGTTTGAGTTCAAGGGAGCCCATGGAAATGAGGAAGATGCCGAGTAACACCATCATGAGAAGAAGATGAAGCCACTGGCTTGGTTCACGCAGAAACAGGAGTATGTCGCGTTTGACAATGGCCTCCGTCTGGGGACGCAGAAAACTGTTGTGGCCAAACTCAAAAAGCCTGAGCGTGAACTGCTTTCCACCCGGCCCCCGCATCACCTGCGCATCCGATGCAATCAGCCAACTTTCATAGTAATACCTTCTCCCGATCAACCCCGCCACGACAATCAGTCCCAGCATGGTGAAAAACAGAAGCGAGAGATTTGCAAACGCCCGCGACGGATCCCCGTTAATCGACCAGTAGAAAAACTCCGTGACCCAATGGTTTGGCAGGTACCGGACAAACGGCGGATCAAGATACCCGAAATATTCATTCACATCCGGATAGTGCTTCATCACTTCGTTCACCAACGCCACAGGGTTGGTAATCTTGAAATACGCATAGATGATCGAGAGGTACAACGTCACAATAATGGCCAGCAGCCAGCGTACGCCAATCCGGCCTGCAACTTTGATCAACAGCATTAACGTCATTACCGCGAGAACGCCGGCAATGAGCATGAACGGCAGCAGAACGAGGAAGATCGTGATCAGGTAATAGTACCACGGGAAATTGAAACACGAACCGTATCCCAGCAGCACTGCAAACCCGACCAATGTCAGCGTTGTTGAACTGTAGAAAAAGTTGTCGACAAACTTGATAAGGAATATCTTCGCATGCGTCACCGGCATCGTCATCAGGAACGTGACCTCCTGGGAGCGGTAAAGCGTGGCATAGCAGACAATCATGTTGCCGAGGTTCACCGTTACAAAGAACACGTACAACAGCATCGAGAGGAAGCGGTGGAAAAGAAATTGTCCGATATGTGCTTCCTGGAGAAGATACATCGTGGCTGCTCTTGAGATGAAGAAGACGCCAACGGCGAACCCGCCGAAGATAAAAACCGTGGAAATATTCTTCACGAGCGATTGCCAATTGCTGGCAAAAACGCTTTTGAGGAAACTTCTTGCTTTGAGATTGAGAATGAGGATGAGTTCGCGCATGAGAGGAGAGTTGGGTTACTCCCCCGCTACGACAAAGGCCGGGGGAAGAGGGCAAGTATTGTGAGTGTCGACCGCCATTTACTTCGTCAGGTGAAGGAACATGGTTTCCAGTTGGCCATTGAACTGCTGCTGTTCGTTCTGAGTCTCTTCATGGATGATCTTCCCGTCCTTGATGATCGCAATCCGGTCGCACAACTCTTCAACGATCTCCAGAAGGTGTGTGGACATGAACACGGTCAGGCCTTCGCGGGTCTTTTGCTTCAGCGTGTCCTTCACAAGGCGTGCGCTCCGCGGGTCCAGCCCGACGATGGGTTCGTCAATAATGAGGACTTTGGGATCGTGCAGCAACGCCGCAGTCAGCACAATGCGTTGTCTCATCCCCTGGGAGTATTCATCTGCTCGCTTATCGACAAACGCCCCGATCTCAAACATATCCATGAGGGCTGCCACCTTCTCCTTCACCTTTTTGGCGGGAATGTTAAACAACCCGCCGACAAAGTAGAGAAACTCACGCCCGGTCAACTTCTCGTACAGATACGGCTGATCCGGCACGTACCCGTATTGCAGTTTGGTCAGGTACGGTTGCTTCTGGATGTCGAAGCCGTTGATAAGGCATTGCCCCGATGTCGGCGCATACAATCCCGTCATCATCTTGATGGTTGTGGTCTTGCCGGCTCCATTAGGACCGAGGAATCCAAAGAACTGCCCGGTTTCAACCTTCAGGTCGATGCCTTGTACTGCGGTGAATGAACCGAATTTCTTGGTGAGACTTTTGAGTTCTATCATAACTCTCTGGGTAAAAGGGAACCACAAAGACACAACGGCACAACGTTACACAAAACAACAGCTTCTCAGATACGTTGCGTGTAAATTTTGAGAAAAAAAGGATAAGAAGCAACGAGCGCTGTCTTGTTTCGGTTGGATAACCTCTGTGATGGCAATGGAATAAAAAATCCTGACCGGCAAAAGCCAGTCAGGGTCTGTAATGATTGAGACAAAGCTATTTCATGAGCATGAGCTTCTTTACACTTGTATACGCCCCGGCTTGCAACCGGTAGAAATACAATCCGCTTGCGAGGTTCGATGCGTTCATGGTGGCTTGATGATATCCCGCCTCAATAAGTCCATCAACTAATGTCATCACCTCACGACCAAGTACGTCATACACTTTGAGAGTGACATAAACGTTTACAGGTATGTCGTAGCTGATCACCGTCGAAGGGTTGAACGGGTTGGGATAATTCTGCTTAAGGGCGTACTCTATTGGGATTTCGTTTTCTTCGCCAACATCATTCGGATCCAACACTCTAAGTAACTGGTCTGCTCCATACATTACGCCAGCAGCATTCTGTGCAACAGCTCTAAAGTGATAGAGCGTATTTGCAGATAGACCGTTCACAATGTCCTCGAACTCTGCAAGTCCTGTTCCTGATCCTAATGACTGAGCCGTTGTAGCATTTCCATAGATGGTAGATGTTCCCCACTCGAACCATGCAGTCGTAGAAATTCCATGAGGATTTCCCAGCCCCGTCATACGACCATTTGCTTGCACTGAATCCTGGGGGGCATTTGTCGCAATACAAGGATACTGTGAGCTCACGAGAGGACCCTGTGTTATGACCCTCACTCTTGGTGGTTCATCATCCAGAACAACAGAGTTCACTTGCTTCATATCGATCGTCTGCAGACCCAGGTCCAGTGTTACCGTACCAGAGTAATAGGGATTCACATTAGGCCATGAGATTCGAAGAGGATACGCCGCTTGAACTCTCAGAACAAATGTGTCAATCTGAGTTTCAGACCTGTATGCACGAGCATCGAGAGTTGAGCCTTGACCAAAACAGGAACGTCTAAATCTTACATCCATTGCACCGATCGGGGGTGGAGGTGGATCTTCATATTCACCCAAGCGTCCGTCCAGGCATTCCGTTGCAAGGGTATGAGTTCCAAAGAACCTCGTTTTTGTTTGGCCCCCCTCTTGTTCAAACAGCAGCGGCAGTAGCAGCCCGCTTACCGTGGAATCATACAAGGTTGTAAATGTGACGTTTTCCCCATGCGAAGCATTGTTTACACCTACATCGAAATATGCAGAGTGTGCCCAGTAGTGATAGATCATGCCTGGTACTAAGTCTGTCGCAGTAATTGTCACTGTAACAGTGCCATGTGAATTGCCGAAGTAGTACCACGGCGTGGATGTAAACAAAGATACCATCTGATTTCCACCTTCGAAATTTAGCCCACAATTGTGCCCAGCAGTCACATTGTTCGTTTCCATTTGGGCGCGCAAACGTACGGAGGTAGAAGTGATACTATCTGGTGGCAACGTCACGGGCGTTGGAGGGGGAGCTTGTGCGTTCGCCAATGAAACTGAAATGAACGTTACAATGAGCGTCAAAAGCGTTTTCATAATGGACCTCGTGTGAGGATGGGTATATTTAGAACGTGTTTACATCTCAACGCCGGAAGTATACGCCAAATCACTGACAGAATCAATCGATGTACCAGAGGAAATCCTTGCAACAATTTCTGTGCAATTCTGCCTTGTTGCATTCTGCCACACTCAATCCCACATGCGACCGGACAAAACAAGGAGTCCCCAATCACGGGGGCCTTGATTACACTGAAAGGCTCGCATGTAGGAAAGAGGAGTGAAAGGTCTGATTTGAAATCAGCATGCGACACGGATTGGTTTACAGCTATTTCCTCTTGAGGAACCTTTGCCGCTTGAGATGATCAATCAATACCAACGCCACCATCGACTCAGCGACAGGCACCACACGCGGACAAATGCACGGATCGTGCCTGCCTTCAACGGAAATCTTTACCGACTTTCCTTTGAGTGTAACTGTCTCTTGTTCCTTTGCGATTGAGGAAGCTGGCTTCACAGCAATACGCACAACGATATCCTCTCCGTTGGAGATGCCCCCGGCAATACCGCCGGCGTTGTTGGTACTTGTGCGTACACGCTTGCGCTTCTTGTCGAAGTACATCGGATCGTTGTTCTCACTTCCCTTCAGTTTCGCTGCGGCAAATCCATTCCCCACTTCAAATCCCTTGATTGCGCCAATGGACATGAGCGCCTTTGCGAGATCAGCTTCGAGCTTGTCGAACACCGGCTCGCCGAGCCCGACAGGCGGGTTCTTCACCACAATCTCCACAATACCGCCAATGGAATCGCCCTCCTTCTTCAACTTCAACACCAGACGTTCCATCTTCACAGCAGCAACAGGGTCGGGACAACGCAACGGGTTCTTCTCGATCTGTGTGAAGTCAATCGTCGTTGCCTTGATATTGCCGACCTGCTTTGTGTAGGCATGGATCGTTACGCCGCGTTTCTTGAGAATGGACTTGGCCAGAGCACCGGCAGCAACACGCGCCGCAGTCTCACGTCCGGATGAACGTCCGCCGCCGCGATAGTCACTCACTCCATACTTTGCCAGATAGGTGTAGCCGGCGTGTCCGGGACGGAACATGTCTTTGATCTTATCATACGCCTTCGGGCGCTGGTCCTTGTTCCAAATGACCATGCAGATGGGAGTGCCGGTCGTCTTCCCTTCAAACACACCGCTCAGGACGTCCACCTTGTCAGTCTCGCTACGCGCAGTCGTGACCTTGCTCTGTCCGGGACGACGACGATCGAGTTCTTTCTGGATATATGCTGTGTCAATCGGAAGGCCGGGCTTCACGCCATCAATGACAACGCCGATGGCTTTGCCGTGGCTTTCGCCGAACGTGGTGATGCGGAAGTGTGTGCCGAAACTGTTGCCTGCCATGGTCGAGCCTTGATATTAAAACCGCTGAGATCGCAGAGGACGCGGAGAGGTATATTTTTTACTTTTGTTTCTCAGCGTACTCCGCGGTTCGCTTATCCTTGAAAGTTGTTCACCAACCTCTTGATTCCATTCTTCAACATCTTCACGTTGAAGTTAACAAGAAGGCCAACTTGAAGGCCTGTAATCTTCAAATAGTTCAGAATCTGCGCCTGATCTATCTCTGTGAGTCCACTTACTGCTTTACACTCCACAATGACACGACCGTCAATCAGAAAATCGCACCGGAATCCAACATCCAGAAAAACATCCTCGTACTGAACACGCATTCCTTTTTCCCTCTCGAACGGAATCCCTTCTTTGGTCAATTCATAGGCAAGTGCGGCCCGATAGACCGACTCAAGAAACCCCGGTCCCAGCTTACGATGCACAGTAATTGCACACCCAATGATTTTTTCGGTGAGTTCATTATCTCCAATAGGATTCATCTTTATTCTCTGCGTTCTCCGCGATCTCTGCGGTTACTTTCTTTCGTAGAGCCTCCCGAACTCCCCCCAGAACGCCGGGAACGATTTCTTCACACACCCGGGATTCTCGATCTTCACGCCCGGGACTTTCAATCCCACCAGAGCAAAGCTCATCGCAAGACGGTGGTCGTCATACGTATCGAGTTGTGCGCCGTGCAGTTGGGCGGGAGTGATCTCCAGTCCATCATCATACACAATAACATTCGCGCCGAGCTTCTGCAATTCGGTCGCCAGCGCTTCGAGTCTATCCGATTCTTTGTAACGCAAGTGGCCCACGTTGCTGATGTGTGTCGGTCCGTCGGCAAACAGCGCAGTCACAGCAAGTGTCGGAACAACATCAGGCATGGCATTCATGTCTACATCCACCCCCTTCAATCTTCCTGAACCCTGAACCCTCACTCCCGAATCCTGCTCACTCACGACACATCCCATCTTCTCCAACACATCCACAAACTTGATATCGCCTTGCAGTGAGTTCTTCTTTAATCCTTCAACCAGCACCTCGCCTCCGGTAATCGCCGCGGCGGCAAGAAAGTACGATGCACCGGATGCATCGGGTTCAACATCATACTCTGTTGCAATGTACCGCTGACCGGACTTGATCGAGAACAGCTTATGCTCATTTGAGACGACATGAACACCGAAGTTCTTCATCACGTCAATCGTCATGTCCACGTATGGGGCCGAAGATGACGTACCTTCAACTTCAATCTGCACATCCTCCTTCGCGTAGGACGCAATCATCAAAAGTGAAGAAAGAAACTGTGAGCTTTTCTCGGTCTTGAGTTTCGTGGTTCCTCCCTTGAGGCCACCCCCACTGACGACGTACCTCGTACCAAATTGCTGCACATCGCCTCCAAACTGTCGAAGCGCATCAAGCAACTCGTCGATCGGCCGCTCCGCCATGCGGATGTCGCTCTCGAATGTTGTCTTTCCTTCGGCGAGCGAAGAGAGTGAGAGGAGAAACCGGAGCGTGGTTCCGGCATTGCCAACGGGAATCGGAAACTTTGGCGCATAGAGCCTTCCGCCGGTACCTGACACGACAAGACCGTCACTGACCTTTCTGACCAACACGCCAAGCTGGTTGAGTCCGTTGGACATCAGCGCCGTGTCATCACTATCCGAGGCGTTGCGAATGACGGAATCACCCTTGGCAAGCGCAGCACAAATGAGCGCACGATTGGTGATACTCTTCGATCCGGGGACATGGATGCGCGCATGGACGGGCCCTGTTGGAGTGATCTCCTTAATCATGAGTGAGCCTGAACGTAATCCAACAACTTTGCCGTCGCATCCCGGAACTCACCTGTTGGCGTTAGCAAACTCAGCACGAGCACGTTGTCTTGTTGGAATTCAAAGAAATACCCGGGATGAACAAAGATGCCCGCATCGTGCAGCAACGCCAGCGCCCACTCTTCTCCTGTTCTTGTTTGGGGAACCCGGAGGATTGCGTACCAACCACCTTCGCTGTGCAGTGCCGAACACTTCGAATCGCTGCTGATAATCTGTTGAAGCACCCCCATGTTCGCTGATGTACGATCACGGATGGAGCTGCGAATTCCTGCTCCAATCTCGAACAACTTCGGCAACGCAACCTGCACCGGTGTATTCACCGAAAGATACGCGTCAGCCACAATCTCCAATCGTGAAAGAGCTTCCTCGCGTTGATCTGTTGATCCCGAAACAACCATCCAGCCCAGCTTCATTTGTGGAAGTCCGGCAAGCTTTGAAATGCCATTGAGCGTGAACGTGAGGACATCTGAGTTATTGGCAGTGGAAACAATATTCGATCCATCATCACCGAATGTATAATCCGTAAACACTTCATCAACAACAAGAGCGAGCCCGTATTGTATACATGCAGTGGATAAAGCGGCGAGTTCAGGTTTCTTAAGGAACATGCCTGTCGGGTTATGCGGACTGACCACTACAATGGCTTTCGTCCGAGCTGACAACGATTGTTCAACCGACGACATATCGATGTGCCATTCGCCGTCATAGCGGAGATGATATGGACGGATGACAACATCATTGAGTTGCGCCAGGAATTCAAACAACGGATATGACGGAACAGGCACAAGCACCTCATCTCCCGGCTCGCACAAGAGCTTGAACACCATTGAGTACGCCTCGCTTGTACTCGCGGTGAGAATGATGTTCGCCGGATTTATTTCCAATCCCTTACCCCAATAATATGACGACACCGCCTCACGAGCGGACAACATCCCCTTCGGGTCCGGTTCATAGTGGAGCGACTGAGGTTGCGCCAGCGCTGAAGTTATCTCTTCAACCGGATAGTCAATTCCGCAAGCAGTGGGATTTGAGATGGTGAGATCGGAAAACTTCTTGCCAGCCCGCCGAAACTCATCGGCAAGAGAGGAGAGTGGATTAAGATGTCGGGGCCAGTTGGTGCGGGAAGAGAACAAATGGATTTGGAGTTAGGATTTCGGATTTGAGAATTCAGATTTCGGATTGGGGCTGCGCAGGAGTTTTCTCATGAACTGAACGTCAGGCTTCCGACCAATGTACAATGCCGATTGCAGTGCAGCCTGATTCAAATACATCTCTGTTCCATGAATGATTTTCGCCCCGACACTCTTCGCGTCGCGTAAGAGCCTCGTCATCGGAGGGTTGTAGACGGCATCGAAGACTACTTTCTTTTTCAAGATTGATTTGGATACCGGAGATTCATCGACTTGCGGCAACATCCCCACGGACGTTGCATTGGCGAGTATATCAAACTGAACCTTCTTGAGAGCATTCCAGTTGACGAACTCAAGTCCGAACTCGTCGGCCAATTGCCGGGCTTTTGCAGATGACCTGTTTGCAATAATCACTTGAGCGCCACGCTGCTTCGCTTCGTACGCTATGGCCCTGCCTGCTCCACCCGCGCCAAGAATCAACATTCGTTTCCCTTTCACATTAGTAACGGCCTCAATAGCGTCAAGGGCTCCCGGTGCATCGCTATTTGTGCCAACGAGTTTCCTGTCTCCTCGAATGACTGTATTCACCGCTCCGATTGCTTTCGCGGCGGAGTCAACCCGATCAAGATACTTCATGACGTTTTGCTTGTGCGGAATTGTTACACTAAAACCTTCAATGTGTGGAACGATGCGACGCATGAACTTCTCAATATCCTTGGTCTGAAACTTGCAGTAGACAGCATTCTTCTTCGCAGCTTGAAAGAGTGGATTGTGAATGAAAACACCTTTGCTCTGTTTAAGAGGATTCCCAACCACGCCGAACACCTTTGTCTTGGCATTAAGCTTGTCCGCACGATACAGTTCTTTGAGTTGGCGTCCGGGGATTTGCCCCGGCGCAGCGCTCTTGCCATCCTCGGTCGATGCATACGTTCCCCAACCGCCGAACTTCTTATAGAGAACCCGGCTCGGCTCACCGACATCTCCCAGTGCAATCGCCACAGCCTTACGCTTGTCCGCTGCTGCCTTCGCAAGGAAATCGAATGCGAGATGATTCTCGTACGCGTCGGTTGCTTCGTACGCCAGCTTGATAACATCGGCGCCGGTGGTATGAAGCGCTTTGTACAGCCGGTTGACGTCGAACAATGTTCCATCAATCAGATGATGCGAGACAATAACTGCCGTTTCCTTCTTCCGCCGGACAAAATCTTCAATGATGCGCGGACTCGCGCTGAGTTCGATATCCACATACGTTGCTCCGTAGACAGAAGCCAGATCAAGAATGCCGATCTGTTCGCGTTCGGCACCGTTGAACATCCCCCCTTCCCGCAACGGCCTGCAGGTTGCTATCGTGGGTTTGTCAGTTGAGGAAAGGAGCCAGGCAATGTTCGGCCTCGTCATCATGTCAAGACGGAACTCAAACATGTCTGCATACGGTGAGGAGCCGGTAATCTGCTCCAGCGCTTCCTGCATTGATGGACCGGTGATAGAGACGATGATCATTGTATAAGGCGTTCGATGAATGGCGCAGCGACATCAATTCCAACAACTGAACATCCAATCCTTTGGAGAAGAACGAACTTCGGAGAAGACCCCGCAGATTTCTTATCGGCCGCGAGCGCTGAGAGGAATGCCTCCCGGTGTTTAAGTCGCGGAAATGACGTCGGCAACTTCAACGTCTTCATGAGACGCAGCAATCTCTCAAGGTCAGATGGACTGAGCAATCCCATGTCGCGAGCAATCCTCGACTCAGCCGCCAAACCAATCGCAACTGCCTCACCATGGCGGAGTTTGTAATCGCTTGCACTTTCCACAGCGTGGCCGATGGTGTGTCCAAGGTTGAGCGCTTTGCGCAGACCGGACTCATGCTCATCCTTTTCGACAACTGCCGCTTTCAGTTGTATCGAACGACAAATGATCTCGGAGAGATCCGATTGATTTCTCTTTGTTATCTGTGGTGCTTTCTTCTCAAGAAGCTTGAAGAACGAAGCATCGAGGGAAGCGGCAATCTTCACCACTTCTGCCAGTCCGCACTTATACTCGCGATCAGGCAGTGTCCGCAACACGAGTGGATCAATGTAGACCGCGGCAGGCTGATGGAACGCTCCAATGAGGTTCTTGCCGAGAGGATGGTCAATGCCAACTTTTCCTCCCACACTACTATCAACTTGTGCAAGCAACGTCGTCGGCACCTGGATGTACTTGATACCTCTGAGTACGGTTGCTGCAACGTAGCCGGCGATGTCGCCAACAACTCCGCCGCCAAGCGCAATGATAAGACTGTTACGCCGGACGCCGTGCTCAAGCAGTTGCGTGTACACCATGTTCACGAGATCGGCATTCTTCGAGTCCTCGCCTGCGGGAAAATCGATGATCCAGGCATCGATCTCCTTCTTGAGTAACGCACGGAGCAGATCCCAACCGTACCGCCTCTTCACATTCGAGTCGGTGATGATGAAGATTGATGAGCCTCTCCATTCGCGTACGGTCGCTGTGGCGATGCTCGAGAAATAGCCGCGTTCGATCCTTACATCGTAGGAATGGGCGGATTGCCTGGTTGATATGTTGATTGTTTTCATGAGGAGCCGAACCAATCTACGCAAAGGTTCCCTGTCTCTCAAGCGCGGAATCAGATGTGCGCAGGCCAAGAATTCAACCGCAGAGGACGCGGAGCACACAGAGAAGACTACTTGCTTTTACTTCCCTTCATTCCTCGGCGTTCTCTGCGAGCTCTGCGGTTTGTTTTTTGGGAAACCAGAGATTTGAAACTCTCAATGGGTTTGTGTAGATTCGACGGGCAAAGTTCTAAAGAATCTTAAGACCTCATGCAAAAACAGTACGTCCGTTCACTCTTTGATTCGATAGCGTACCGCTACGATCTGCTCAATCATGTGTTGAGTGGCGGGATTGATTTCTACTGGCGGCGGCGGGCGGTGGAGCATCTTGAAGATCTCCAGCCGAAACGCATACTCGATGTTGCCACGGGAACAGCGGACTTTGCCATTGCCACGCTGCGATTGAAGCCGCAGGAAGTCATCGGCGTTGACATTGCAGAAGAGATGCTGAAACTGGGACGCGTGAAGCTGAAGAAGAAAGGCCTCGATTCAATCATCTCACTACACACCGGAGAGGCCGAGAAGTTGCAGTTCGAGACAAACTTCTTTGATGCAGCCATCGTTGCGTTCGGAGCGAGAAACTTTGAGAATCTGGAAGAAGGACTGACAGAGATGCATCGGGTGCTTCATCCTGGAGGAAAGATTGTCGTGCTGGAGTTCTCACGGCCGCGGCACTTCCCTTTCAAGCAACTCTATTTGTTTTACTTTCGCTCCATCCTACCGCTCATCGGACGGACAATCTCGAAGAACAATGAAGCATACAAGTACCTCCCCGATACTGTCATGAAGTTTCCTGATGGCAACGAATTTCTCTCTATACTTCACAAGGTCGGCTTCAACAACTGCGGGGAGGAACGACTGACCTTCGGAATCGCCTCGATCTATGCGGGAGTGAAGTAGTGTATCACGAATTCAAACGGGACGGCCTCACGATCAGCACCGACCAATCGAAACTCGATATCGACATGATTCATGACTTCCTCTCCCATGCGTATTGGTCGGAGGAAATTCCCCGTGATCTCATCGAACGGGCCATCAAGCATTCACTCTGCTTCGGTGTATACAGCGACAAGCAGATTGGACTTGCGAGAGTGGTTACGGATTACACAACATTCGGCTACTTGTGCGATGTGTTCGTGCTCGAATCGTATCGAGGAAAAGGCATCGGTACCTGGCTGATGGAATGCGTGATGTCGCACCCTGACCTGCAAGGGTTTCGCCGTTGGATTCTGCTGACACGAGATGCGCACGCGCTGTACCGGAAGTTTGGATTCACTGATCTCAAGAATCCTGACCGATACATGGAGATTGGGATTCCTGATATCTACAAATCACGGCGCAAATAAAGAGAAGGATTACAGCAGAGTCCCTGAAAGAATCATCACCGCCACACTGAAGTAGATGATCAATCCGGTAACATCAACGAGGGTTGCCACGAACGGAGCGGATGATGTCGCAGGGTCGGCGCCGAAGCGCTTGAGCACAAACGGCAACATGGAACCGGCAAGCGATCCCCACATCACCACGCCGATGAGACTCAACCCGACAGTGAACGCAATGAGCAGCCAGTGATCTCCATAGATGTTTGAGAAGAGAGACCAGACCGTAATCCGCAGGAACCCGATCGCACCGAGAATCACGCCGAGCAGAAAGCCGGACACAAGCTCACGCCGCATCACCAGCCACCAACCCTTCAACGTTACTTCCCCCAACGCCATGGCACGGATGATCAGTGTTGCCGCCTGGGATCCAGAGTTGCCTCCGCTGGAAATAATCAACGGGACAAACAACGCAAGCACAACCGCCTTTGCTATTTCATTCTCGAAGAACCCCATCGCCGTTGCAGTGAGCATTTCACCGAGGAACAGCACCACAAGCCATGTGGCGCGCTTCTTCACCATGCTCGTCAGCGGGATGGCCATGTACGGCTCATCGAGGGCTTCCACGCCGCCGAATTTCTGGATGTCTTCGGTATGTTCTTCTTCCGCAACCGTCAGCACATCGTCAATGGTAACAATGCCGACGAGATGGCCATCATCCGTTACGACCGGAAGGGCAACGCGGCTGTATTTGGAAAACGCACTGACAGCGGTTTCCTGGTCGTCGGTCGGGCGCAACGCGATGAAGTTCTCATTCATGAGGTCTGAGACTTTCCTATCCAACGGGGACAGAAGAAACTCACGAATCCTGATGTCATCTATCAGCACACCATTCTCATCCACAACGTAAATGACATTAAGAGTCTCACTATCCTTCCCCTTCTCTCTCACGAAGTCGAGTACTTCCTTCACAGCCCATTCCTTCCGAACGGCAATGTAATCCGGCGACATCAACCGGCCAACACTTCCCTCAGGGTAGCCCAACAAGTTCTGGGCGATCTTCCGCTCCTCGGGTGACAACAGCGCGATAACATCCTTTACGACCGCGCCGGGCAACTCCTCGAACAATGCCGTTCGGTCATCGGGATGCATCTCGTTAAGAATTGTCGCAACCTCCTCCTTGCCGAGAGCTTTCAGGAGTGCCGTTTGTGTATCAACATCGAGAAAGCCAAACGTTTCCGAGGCGACATTCTTGGGAAGGAGCCGGAAGAGAACAGCCTGGTCGCGTTCGGGCACGTCACCGATGAGCTCGGCAAGATCCGGCGGAAGGAAATCACCCAATACTTCCTTGAGCGTTGCAACGTCGCGCGATTGAATCAGGGCATCTATTTCAGGGAGAATGGACTTGCCGATCAAAGCTTGACTCAACAGGTTGGTCGAAGATTCTGAACAACGTACCAACGAATAGCGATGAAGTCAATACGAAAGTGTTTTTGTGCTCAACCTTTTTTCCGTATCTTGTCGTGAACACATCCACTATTTTATCACGATAATTACCATGACAGAAAGAACTATACGTGTGGGACACAGTCCCGACCCCGACGATGCATTCATGTTCTTCGGACTCGCCAGCGGCAAGGTAAAGCTGGACGGTATTACCATCGAGCATCAGCTTGAAGACATCCAGTCGCTGAATGAACGGGCAATGAAGGCCGAACTGGAAGTCACGGCAATCTCAGCACACGCCTTCCCGTACGTTGCAGACAAGTACTGGATCATGAAGACCGGAGCGAGCATGGGAGAAGGCTACGGACCGGTGATCATCTCACGCAAGTATAAGACCCTCGACGAGTTGAAAGGAAAAACCGTCGGCACTCCGGGCCCGCTGACAACGGCAACTCTCCTTTTCAAGACCTTCACCGAGGGAATCAAAAATCTCGACATGCCTTTTGACAAAATCATGGATGCAGTCGACAACGGATCAGTTGACGCGGGATTGTTAATCCATGAAGGACAAATCACTTACCAGTCGTTGGGCTACAACAAAGTGCTGGACTTCGGGGAGTTCTGGGAGGATGAAACCAATGGCCTCCCATTGCCACTAGGTCTTGATATTGTCCGGAAAGACCTGGGAGAAGAACTCGCACGCAAGCTCTCACAAGGGCTAAAAGAGAGCATCGCCTACGGCTACGCGCACCAGGATGAGTCCATTCCCTATGCAATGCAGTGGGGACGCGGAATTGACTACAAACTCGGCGAGAGGTTTGTGAAGATGTACGTCAGCGAACTTACAATCGATATGGGTGAGAAAGGAAAGAAAGCTCTTGAGCTTCTTTTCAAGAAGGGAAATGAAAAGGGGTTGATCCCCCGGATACCTGCAGTGGAACTCTACTAACCTTCCGAGCGTTCAAACCCAGGATACATCACCGCAGAGTTCACAGAGAAACCACTACTAATCTTTCGATTCTTCTTTGTGAACTCAGCGTCCTCTGTGGATTAAATTAGCTGAGCCTATTGCATATGCGCTTCCTCCTTTTCTTTTCACTATGGTTTAGCGTTCTCGGTGTCGCGTACTTTTATGTTGGCAAGAGGCTGATCAAGGCAGTGCGCTTTGAGAAACGGAAGAAGCGTCTCGCCTGGTTTGTGATTGTAATTTGGTGGCTCACCCCGATTGTTCCGTTCATCCTTTTCTTCAGTGGTGTACAGAACACACTGATCGACCTTCTAACATGGACAGGTTACATCGCTCTCGGATTGTTCTCGCTCGTCTTTACATTTGTGCTTCTTCGAGACATACTTCTGGGAATCGCGTTGATTGTCAGAAAGCTCTCCTCCCTGGTTCGACGAGCCTCAATTTCAACGCAAAACACTGATGTGTTCAACACCGAACGGCGACGGTTCCTGGTTCATTCAACAAACATGGGCATCGCAGGCGGTGCTGTGGTGTTGGCAGGATACGGATTGTACGAATCACACCGACGCGCGGACATCGAGGAAGTCGAAATCCCGCTTGCGAACTTGCCAACAGAATTCGAGGGGTTCCGAATCGTGCAGTTCACGGACATTCATGTTGGCCCAACAATCAAGCGTCGGTTTGTTGAAGGCGTCGCGCAACAGCTCAGCGACCTCAAGGCGGACTGCATTGTGTTCACAGGCGACCTCGTTGATGGCTCAGTCCCATGGTTGCGCGATGATGTTGCACCACTCAAAGACCTCTCCGCACCACATGGAAAGTTCTTTGTTACCGGAAACCACGAATACTACTCCGGCGTGATGCCGTGGATTGAAGAGGCTGACAGGCTCGGGTTCACCGTTCTGATGAACGAACACAGGATACTTGAACGAGGAAACGGACGGGTTGTGCTTGCAGGCGTAACGGACTACGGTGCAGGAGAGTTCTTCCAAGATCAGACTTCAAGCCCGGCAGCGGCGTTGGCCAATGCGCCAAGCGGACTTGTCCGGGTTCTTCTTGCTCATCAACCACGCAGTATCTTTGAAGCAGTGAAAGTTGGAGTTGACCTGCAGATTTCCGGCCACACACACGGCGGGCAGTTCTTTCCCTGGAACCATCTCGCAACGCTCAACCAGCCATACATCAAGGGACTCCACAAACACGAGAACACGTGGGTGTACGTGAGTCGTGGAACGGGCTACTGGGGCCCTCCCCTGCGGCTCGGCATACCACCGGAAATTTCTGTTGCGAAGTTGGTGAAAGGATAGCGGGCTCGCAACGAAATACATTGACGACTAGTACAGCACAAACTCATCCCTACAATCCAACCTTCTTGTTTAACTCAATAAACCGCGGGTCAGACCGGAAGGGTTCGAGTTCCCTATCTTGGTTAAGCCATATCATCGTGCCTGCATGGTTTTCCAGATCAACATTCAACCATTTGAAGAGATTATCTCTGTCGTCGAGACCGACATATACCCTCGCTATGTAATAGCCGGTGGATGTCTTGATAGCATAACGTTCCTCGAGTTCCTTCGCAATCTTCAATGCTTCATCCCGTCTTCCCATTCGCCCATAACAATACCCCAGGAATGATACCGCCTCGGATGAACGTCCGGAAATCTCCACGCCCCTCGACGCCATGGCAAGTGCCTCCTTCAGCCTTCCAAGCTTTGCGTAGACCTGGGATTTCCTGGAATAACACAGACCGAACAATGAGTCAATCGCCATCACTGCGTCCATTTCCTGAAGAGCTCGTTCGTACTTTCCATCCATGTAGTATGCCAGACCGACGTTCAAGCCTATGACCGGTGAGAGAGGATCGAGTTCTTGCGCTCGTTTGATAGCCTTGAACGCCTCTTCATGACGATCAAGACGATGAAGCAGAATGGAATACCAATGATAGGTGGTAGGATAGTTTGGATTGAGAGAGATGGAGAGTTTGAATTCCTGCTCGGACTTGTCCCAATTCCACATTGCGAAGCTCGCGAAGGCCAGCGTGGTGTGAGCCTCTGCAAGGGAATTGTCAATCTCAAGCGCACGAGATGCAGCAGCAACCGCCTTAGGATACGTTTCTTTTCCAGGCATGCCCGCATATTGTTCCAAAAGCGCGTAGCAATCAGCCAGCCCAACGTACGCCAAAGCATAGCTCGCGTCCAACGCCAGCGCTTGATTGAAACACTCGATGGCTTTTTGAATCTCCAACGCCCGTCGTTTGTTCCAGTAATAGCGACCCTGAAGATACAGCTTGTACGCTTCGGGACTTTCGGTATAACGTTTCGTGATACTCTTCTTCACCTCACCGCTCAGGCCGAGACGGAGCCTGTTTGAAACTTCGCTTGTGATTTCTTCCTGAAGAGAGAGCAGCTCTTTTGTGTTGCGTCGATACTGTTGTCCCCACAACTGCGATTGTTTCTCTACATCAACAAGATCAACTTGAACGGTCAAGTCATCTCCTTGCTTCGTAATCCGTCCCGCCAGCACGGCATGGACTTTGAGCTTCACCCCGACCTCCTGAGGATCCATGTCCTTTCCCTTGAATCGAAACACGGTGCTGCGGGGGATGACCCGAAGATCGGGAACCTTCGTAAGACTGTTGATGATACTTTCAGTGATGCCGTCACTGAGATACTCCATACTCTGATCGTTGCTGGCGTTCTCGAATGGGAGTACTGCAAGAGAATCCAACGCTTCCCCCTGGCCCCGGAGGAAGAACCAAGCCACACCTGCTGCAACAAGAAGCACAACCGCTGACCCACCTGCGACCGTCGTCCACGACTTACGTTTCTGAACCGGTTGTACAGGTAATTTATGAGTGGTGGATTGAAGGCGCTTTCCCTCGGTGTCCCGCTTGAACCGCTTGAGATCCACGGCAACTTCACGGACAGATTGATAGCGGTTGTTCCGATCCTTCTCGAGACACTTCATGACAATCCGTTCGAGGTCATGCTCGATCTCGGGGTGTCCCGTCGTAATTGGAGTGGGATCCACGTTCACGATCTCGTACATCACGGCAGCTTCGTGCGCTCCCTTGAAGGGAAGTTGCCCTGAGAGAAGTTCGTACATCACCACACCGAGCGCAAAGATATCGGTCCGATGGTCTGCTTCTTCACCCTGCAATTGCCCGGGCGACATGTACGCCGTTGTTCCAATTGTGCTGCCCGCTTTGGTCAGCGCGGACGATCCTTGGAGTTTTGCAAGACCGAAGTCCATGATCTGCACACGACCATCCGACCTGAGCATGATGTTGTCGCTCTTGATGTCCCGATGGATGATGCTTTTCTCGTGTGCTGCCACTAGTCCTTCGGCCACCTGTGCGATAATGTCAACGGCTTGTTTGATGCTGAGACCTTGCTTTGATTCGCGCAGTGTTTTCCCATCAACGAATTCCATAACGATGAACGTCTGACCGTCCAACTCTTGAATGTCATAGATCGTGCAGACGTTAGGATGATTGAGAGCCGAAGCAGACCGCGCCTCTTGAAGGAACCGTTCCTTATCCTGAGCGCTTGATGAAAGCCGCTGAGGGAGGAACTTCAACGCAACGATGCGCTTGAGTTTCGTGTCTTCGGCTTTGTAGACGACACCCATGCCGCCTTCACCAAGCTTTTCAAGAATCTTGTACTGTGAGATTGTTTGTCCGATCATTGTCCTAGCCTTATTTTCTTCAATAACAGAGGAAACCGCGAATCGCGGCGCAACACTTCAAATCGGGGCTCCACGTTCATCCATGCCAACCAACTCGAACGTTCTTCACATGCCTTACCAAACCACGCAAAGGCCTGATCGAGATCGCCGAGGCCGATGTAGATCATTCCAATCCAGTACGAAGGAACATACTGCCTCTCCGATCGTTTCATCAGTTCATCAAGGATCCTAAGGGCTTCTGATTTGTTCCCTGAAGCTCCACGCGCATGCGCAAGCATTGCCGTTGCTATTACGCTGCCTCCGGAAAGTTCCACGGCAGCCTCAAGTTCTTTGATCGCTTCCTGGTACATCCCCTTCTGCAGAAAAGGCCTGCCGAACCAGAGCCGCGCTTGAAGATAGTTCGGATCGAGCTCAAGTGTTTTTCGGTACTGCTCGATCGCGTCGTCATAACGCCGGGACAAATACAATACATGTCCAACGCCAGTATTGATCGCAAGTGAAAGAGGATCGAGTTGCTGTGCTTTTTTGATTTCAATGAGTGCTTCATCGAAGCGTCCCAGAGCCTTCAGAAAGTCGGCATAATAATGATGTCCGCTTCCGTAATTGGGATTCAGCCTGAGTGTCTCTTTGAACTCCTGCTCGGCTCCCAACCAGTCCCAGTCATATTGGAACTTCACGAGGCCAAGCGAAGCATGAGCTTCGGCCATTGACGGATCGATCTTGTTTGCTTTTGCTGCAGCGGTCTTCGCTTTCGGAAATGCTTCCTGAGGGGGAAGAAACTCAAGCAAAGCAAGTGCAGTATATGAATCGGATAAGCCCGCATATGCTACTGCGTACTTCGCATCCCGACGGGTTGCCTGTTGAAAATAGTCGACCGCCTTGTTCAGAGCCTCTTCAGTTCTCTTTCCAAGAAAATAGCGACCTTTGAGGAACAGATCATACGCGTCGAGGTTCTTCGTTGCCTCCTGTTCAATCAGTTTCTGCTCATCCCCCATGAGTTGGATTTCCAGCGCCCGCGCAACACGATGTGCAACATCGGTCTGTATTGCAAAGATGTCTTTGATATCCCGATCGTAGTCATCGGACCACAAATGTTCCTGGCTGCGTGCATCGACAAGCTGTACGCGAATGCGAACCTTGTTACCTGCCTTGCGAACACTCCCTTCGATGATACTGGCAACGTTCAACTCCCGGCTGATCTCAGCAATGCTCTTTGCCGTTCCTTTGTATTGCATCACCGACGTCCGTGCGATCACCCGGAGGCGACCAATCTTGGACAACCTGGAAATCAGTTCTTCCGTCATGCCGTCAGCAAAGAACTGATCATTGGGGTTCATGCTGATGTTTGTAAGGGGCAATATTGCGAGACGCAGCTCATCGGAAGGGATTTGTGTCTTCATCCCGCTTTCAAGTTGTTTGCCGACTGTTCTCAGTGCATCCCGGAGCGTGCCCGTGCTCTGAAAGCGGCGCAACGATTCCTTCTGCATTGCAGTCGAAACAATGTGGGCCATCTCTGCTGGGATATCCGCCCGATGCTCGACAAGCGGCAACGGGTCCTGATTGATAATTTGATAAGCAATTGCCTGCTCGTATTCTCCCGGAAAAGGCAGCTTGCCGCAAAGCATTTCATATAAAACGACGCCCAATGACCAAATATCAGTGAGATGATTGACGGGTTCACCTCTCGTCTGTTCTGGAGACATGTATGCTATTGTCCCGACAATTGCGCCCGCTTTGTCTAACTGCATCGATCCTGTCCGATGGGCGAGCCCAAAGTCCATGATCTGCACAATGCCGTCCTTACGGATTATGATATTTTCCGGCTTAATGTCACGATGGACGATACCCTTCTCATGTGCAGAGGCGAGTCCATTTGTGATTTGTAAACCAATATCGATTGCAGATTTTAGATTGATCACTCCGGCCTTGATTTTGTCGCGCAGCGATTCCCCGTCGATGTACTCCATTGCAATGAAAAGCTGACCCTCGTGTTCATCAATGGAGTAGATCGTACAGATGTTGGGGTGATTGATCGCAGAAGCAGCTTTAGCTTCTTGTATGAAGCGAGCCTTGTCTTGTTCCGAAGCAGAAAGGCGAGAAGGAAGAAACTTTAACGCAACAACACGGTCGAGCTTGGTGTCCTCGGCCTTGTACACCACACCCATGCCGCCCTCGCCGAGCTTCTCAAGAATCTTGTAGTGAGAAATTGTTTCTCCTATCATATTCCACACCTCCGCCAAAAAGATGGCGCCTGCCCACCTTCGCCGAACTTCTCAAGTATCTTGTAGTGGGAAATTGTTTGGCCGATCATTTTCCTAAATCCATTTTTTTAAGGAGAGCGATAAATCTTGCATCATCACGCATTGGATCCCAACACGGGTCAACTTTGATCATGTATAGCCAGCTTGCTCGTTCCTGATAAGCCTTCTCCAACCACTCAAAGGTTTTGTCTTTTTGATCCAGCCCAAGCATCACCAGGGAAAAATTATACGCTGAGACGAAACGTCGCTTGGCAATGTTCGACAGTGTGTCGAGAATGTTCTGAGCATCCCTGATCCGCCCAGCCATCGCGTACGCTCGTCCAAGTGAAGCCAGCATCTGCGGATTGTCATATGATTGGGTTGCCAGAAGAAGTTCGTTGATTGCTTCATTCGGTTTGTGCATTTGAAGATAGCTCCATCCCATGTAAAGATGTGCCCACGAAAACCCCCGGTCAATCTCAAGGGCTTTGTTGAACGCAACCATAGCGGAATCATTTTTACGGGCACAGTAGTAATTCCATCCGACAAACGTATTAATAATGAGAGAGAGCGGATCGAGTTCTGCGGCTTTCCTGGTTTCGGCGATTGCCTCTTCGTGATGTCCAATGATTGTCAGATACTCTGAATTCCAATGATGTGCTGTTGCATAACGTGAATCGAGCTCAATTGCTTTGCTTAAGTTACGCCCTGCAGCACTCCAATCCCAATCATAGTGGATACTGATATCACCGAGAGAAGCATATGCTTCAGCCAACAAGGGATCGATTTCAAGAGCTTTGTTTGCCGCTGCCTTCGCCCGCGGGAACGCCTCGGCAGGTGATTGCTCGCCGAAGACGCCAAGGATAATATATGCGTCCGCCAACCCTGAATATGCGAGAGCGTAACCCGGGTCTGTCTGAATCGACTCGTTAAAGTACGAGACCGCCTTGTGGAGATTCTCTGCCGTTCTCTTCGCCCAGTAATAGCGTCCCTTGAGATAAAGCTGATAGGCCTCGACATTCTCTGTATAACGTTTGGTCAGCCGTTGTTGCTCTACTCCGGTGAGACGCAAACGAAGCTTCTCCGATATCTGTTTTGCAATCTCTTCCTGAACTGTAATAATGTCGGTCATGTTACGGTTGTATTGTCCGCCCCAAAGTTGCGCCTGCTTTTGAACATCGATGAGTTCCACCTGCACATTCAGGTTTGTTCCGCGAAGGACTACTCTTCCGGTGAGAACTGCTTTCACACCTAGCTCTTTTCCGACTCTTTGCGGCTGGGTATCCTGTCCTTTGAACTGGAACACGGTGCTGCGCGGTAAAACTCGCAGAGAAGAGACTTCGGAAAGAGAATTGATGAGCGACTCGGTGATTCCATCGCTCATGTATTCGAGATCCTTATTGCCGCCGACATTTGCAAAAGGAAGAACGGCAATGGAATCGATCGTGGTTCCTCCACGACTAAAGAAAAGAACACCAGCAACCACGGCGACGAGAACAACAACTAGCGGAATGAGGATTACAGGGCCAAAGAATTTTGATCCTGATGATCGCCTCCCATTCTCGTCATGTATCGGTGATGAAGGTAAAGTACCACCACCCCGAAGCAATGAAAGATCATTCACTACATCTTGCATGGATTGATAACGTGCATCGGGGTCTTTCTCCAATGCTCGTTTCAAAACCTGTGTCAGCCCAGATGAAACATTCTTGTTGAAATTCTCAATCGGTTGTGGTTCCTCACTGACGATGGAGTACATGATTGCGGCCTCATGCTCTCCACGGAAAGGGAGTTTTCCTGACAGCATTTCAAAGAACAAAACCCCGAATGCAAAAATATCGCTCCGTTGATCTGCTTCTCTCCCCTGAATCTGTTCCGGAGACATATACGCAATCGTGCCGACTGTACTCGAAGTACGCGTAAGCTTGAGTGAACCCTTCAACTTTGCGAGACCGAAATCCATCACCTTGGCCTGGCCTTTTGAAGTCAGCATGATGTTATCGGCCTTGATATCCCTGTGGACGATGTCTTTCGAGTGAGCTTCTTGCAGGGCTTCACCAATCTGTATCGCTATGGCGATGGCATCATCTGTCTTCGCGAAGGGAAGCTTTTCGCGTAACGTTCCACCTTCGACATATTCCATCGAGATGAACATATGTCCTTCATGTTCATCGACTCCATACACCGTGCAGATGTTGTTGTGGTTCAATCCGGCAGCGGCCTGCGCTTCCTGAAGAAAGCGGGACTTGTCGACTTCATTTTGATTAACGCGCTCAGGAAGAAACTTGAGCGCAACGATGCGCTTGAGCTTGGTGTCTTCGGCTTTGTACACGACGCCCATGCCGCCTTCGCCGAGTTTCTCCAGAATCTTGTAGTGTGAGACAACCTGCCCAATCATAGTCCACGCCTCCCGCTTTCACTTCGTTCAGCGGGATCCTCGAAATTGCAGCTGCTCGCAAAGAACGCTCGCAGGCAATTTCGGGACATGCCGCCTTCGCCGAGCTTTTCAAGGATCTTATAGTGCGAGATTGTCTGACTGATCATGCCCATCCTTCATCATCCACCCTTTTTCATTCCATCCTTCCCCCGGTATTCAAGCGACAGCACAGTGATGTCATCGGTCTGGTTGGCCTTGCCTATGTATTTCAGTACATCACCGATGACACCTCGTATCAGCGTACTCAAGGCATCCGGCGTATATTTTTTGAGGTACGCCAAAAGACGATCGTCATTATATAATTCCTGCATCTCATTCATTGCTTCCGTGACGCCATCTGTATAGAGTACGATTCTATCACCAGGATGACATTGAATCTGCTTGGTCTCGAACTTGAAAGGCTCGATCTTACCCAGAATTATTCCAGCCGTATCCTCCACCTGCGCTATTGATGATGCATTTCGTACCATGAATGGAAGGTTGTGTCCGCCGTTGCAATAACGAATGACGCCGGTGTTCGTCTCCATGACGCCGTAGAACACAGTAACAAACATGCTCGCATCGCTTTCGGGAATAAGCATGCTGTTTACTTTCGAGAGACATTCTGCCGGGTCGAGAATCTGCGAGGCGATGCCTTTGATCATGGTGCGGGCCACCGCCATATAGATGGCCGCCGTAATCCCTTTCCCCGAGACATCGCCTATCACGAACCCGAGATGAGTATCATCGATCAGGAAGTAATCATAGAAATCGCCACCGATGTCCTTTGCTGGATGCATCTCTGCGTAAATGGAGAATTCATTCCGGTGCGGGAACGCCGGATGCTCCTGCGGAAGTATTGTCTGTTGTATACGTGCGGCAGTGCTGAGATCGCGTTGAACAGCGTGCAGGCTTTTCCGGTCATCCATCGCGGCTTTCGCTGCCACGATTTCCTTCATCCCTTTTTCGATCGTCAATTGCAGATCGTTGAAGTCGATCGGCTTGGTCACAAAATCGAACGCACCACGATTCATGGCGGTACGGATATTTTCCATGTCACCGTAGGCTGAGACAATGACTGTTTTCAGTACCGGGTTATTTCTCTCCTGCAATCTCTGCAACAGAGTCAGTCCATCCATCTTGGGCATATTAATATCGGACAATATCAGTGTGATATCATCCGACCCATTGATCTGATTCAATGCCTCTTCACCATTCTCGGCAAAGACAAACTCATACACATCGCTTTGAATCTGCTTTCTGAACTTCTGCAGGATCAGCATCTGCAGGTCGGGTTCGTCATCCACCACCATGATTTTGGATAATGTCATAACACTCCGGTTAGTCAGGTACTCTTGTGTTTACTAATCAGTTCGTGTATTTCCTGTTTCAACGTCTCGAAATCAATCGGCTTGGTGAAAAACTCCTTTGCGCCCGACGCCATGGCTTTCCTGTGGTTGTCGCTATCGCCATACGCGGAGATCATGCTCACATGGATATCGGGATATTTCTGTTTGATGATTTCAAGCAGCTCCAGTCCTGTCATCCCCGGCATGTTGATATCCGAGAAGACATAGACCACATCGGGCGGTCGCGTGCTATCAAGGATATCAATAGCTTCCTGACCGGAAAAGGCGAAGACCAGCTCCAACTCACCGCTCCGGATTTCCTTTCTGAACTTTTGCAGAAAGAGGAGCTCAATATCCCTTTCATCGTCTACGACAAGGAACTTCATGAGCGGTTCGTTTTCCATTGTTATGGGACATCTGTGCTTAAGGAGGTAACCGGACAATAAACGTTGCGCCACCATTGCCGTTGGTTTCAATATTCATTTCCCCAGCGTGAGCCTTCACGATGTCATGAGTGATGGAAAGCCCCAGTCCGGTTCCTTGCGTGCCCTTCTTGGTCGTGAAGAACGGCTGAAGGATTTTGTCCTTGATCGCATCAGGAATACCTGGGCCGTTGTCACCAACTTCAACGATGATCTTGTCCGCTTCACGTCGTGTTCGCACGGTCAGCTTCGGGAGATACGATCCTGACTTCTTGTCTCCAGCATTGACCTTCTCTCTCATCGCATCAAAAGCATTCTGGCAGAGGTTGATTATCACCCGGCTGAAATCTTCAGCGATGACAGGAACCTTGCCGATGGAGTCATGCAGATCAAGCACAATGTCAACGTTGATCGGATTCTTACTCGCCCGCATTCCATGAAATGCGAGGTTCACATATTCCTTCACTAATGCGTTCAGATCGGTCGGTTCTTTCTTGCCGCTTCCGCCGCGTGAGTGCTGCAACATGGACTTGACAATGCCGTCTGCACGGGTCCCATGTTCGATGATCTTGTTGAGGTTCTTCTTGACGTCGTCAAGGAGCTGCCGAGCATCCCCGCCGTTGCCGGAAAATTTCTTGATTTCCTCTATTGCTTCATCAACCAATTCCACCGACACAGATGAGAAGTTGTTGACAAAGTTCAGCGGGTTCTTGATTTCGTGCGCAATGCCGGCGGTGAGTTGACCGAGTGAAGCGAGTTTCTCTTGCTGAACGAGTTGAGCCTGTGTGGCACTTAGTTCAGAGAGGGCATCTTCAGCCCGTTTCTTTTCCGCTTGCAATTGAATCAGGTCAAGATGAGCTTGATGCGCTTGCGCCTCCGCGAGTTTCAAATCATTGAAACGGGTAAGCGTAAGGTTAAACACTGCAGCAAACCGTTCGAGCAACGTGGTTGTTTCTTCCGGTTGTGTGTCCGGCGAGGCCATACCGATAAAACCTCGTGAGAAGTATGCGATGTTTTGCACCCGACGCGTCTGGGAAAGTCCGCCTTTGAAAGGTACGGAGAGTGAACTGAGATGCTGAAAGTACTCCTGCAATTCTTTCCCTTGCATGTCGATTGTAATGGACTTCGTTCCCTCTTGCCATCCCGTTAACATCTTCTGAAAAGAGCCGTTGCCGCGCAAGTTGGCAGAGAATCCCGTGCTTACTTTGCTTCCGTCTTCATCCGTTATCCAGAATTCCGCATTGCCGCGCTCATCTTTCATGATGGCGATGTACAGACGGTTGGGTGCAATTCCTAATGTAATGAGTTGCCTGAAGAGCACTGCCGCAGTCTCGGCCAGTTCGTCCGATTTTTGCATGGCAAGGGTTCTGCTTCGAACTCTTTCCAGGCTTGTTTCAATTTGTGCTTCTCGTGTCTGCACCTCAGCCTGCTTGAGATCAAGGTAGCGCCGAAACGTCAAATCAATGATCGCCTTGAATCGTTGAAGGATGTCGATCTCACTCTCCGAGTAGGGCTTTTCACTCCATGCATAAAAATTTCCCGTAGAAAACGGAAAGTAGTATCCATGTTCCGTCTGCTCACGATGTTCACGCGGCGTGTACGGGGCTGACAACCGTGCGGCAAGTGCTTCGTAATAGGACCGGAGGGCTTCATCACTGAGGGTAACAAAATAATTTTCCTGCTTTAGCCAGCATTCATATTGGTTTTCAAACTCCGGATGTCCCGACATTTCTCCGGTGCCAATCAACGTAAGGGAATCACTCTCCAAAGCATCCGCCGCGGCATAGAATATCACACGGCGGGAGTCCTTCGACAACAAAGCAACGCCGCATCGTAACGAACCAATGCCGAGTTTCGGCAGTTCAGAGAATACCACGCCCATCGTTTCCGAAATGTCGCTACTGGTATGCATAGCCATCGCTTTGCCTCTTACTTTTTCCAGAGAGGCCTCAATGGTTGCTTCCCTTGTCTGAGCTTCTGCCTTCTTGAGATCGCAGTATCGGCGATATGCCATGTCAAAAACAGATGCGGCTCTTCGTTGCAGCGATCTGGCTTCCTCCGAGGGAGGTTGATAGGAAACCATCAACAGCGCTCCTCCGGAAAAATAGCTGAGATGATAGCACACTCTTTCGGGAATGCTCTCTCCGACGTACCTGGCGATTTCGGGGGCTGCTGTTACCAATACCCGGATCAATTCCATTGCCATTGCGCCGTCTGCTTCCATCGTATATTCTTGTTGCCCTGAACGGTACACCTCCATCATTTCCCTGGATATGGCGTTTGAATCCCACCGAAACGACGCCGCGCCTGTTATGATTTTTCCGGATGACAATTCAGGCGACCGAAATGCATGCCATGAAAGAACCTGATCCGAGTTTTCTTCAAACAGATTTATGACGGAAGTTTCAAGCTCCGGCTGACCCAGTAATCCCATTTGTTCCCGTAAAATACGGGCGACATCCATCAACTCATCAGATGCATGCATCGCCATTGCCCGTGCCCGGATTCTTTCCAATGCCACTTCAATCTGCGCTTCCCTGGCCTGTGCTTCTGCTTTTTGGAGATCGAGAAATCTTGTATAGGTCTGTTCAAACATTGTTGCGAAGCGCTTAAATATATCATGAGCTTCCGGACATGGCTCGTGTGTGTGAAATGACAAATACCCATGGTTGAAAAAGGAAAAATGATATATTAAAGTTTCAGGAAATTGATAGCCCGTTTCTCTAAGATTTTTTATAACGTCACCAATAACAGGCACAGACAATAGATAATCGAAATGCCTTTTCAGGACTTTACCGCCAACTTCTTTCACCAAAAAATCGGTGCCGTTTTTCATTGATGAATACACGTCCTTATAAATTGCGCTTTCGGTATGAAGCATTTTAAATGGAGTCTGCAAGCCGCCTTCAGGTGAGCTCACCCATACAGTTGCAGCCTTTTCATTTTTCTCCCAAATATTAAAGCCGCAGCTTCCGGTTTTCACACCCAAGGTTTTTATCTGCTGAAACAACAATATGGCTGCATCTTTTAATTCATCACTATGCTGCATCGCCATTGTTCTTGCGCGAACTCTTTCAAGGGCCAATTGAATTTGCGATTCCCTTGCTTGTGCTTCCGCTTTTTGAAGGTCGAGGAATCGAGTGTACGTCAAATCGAAAACTCCGGCAAATCTTTCAAGGAGTTGAACAGTTTCAGGAGGGCGGGGTTCATAAGCGGAAATGGAAAGCATGCCCTTGGAAAAAAAGGCGGCAATTACGAATCCTCCTCTGCTTGAATAATCGTTATCATCAGGGATCCCGCTTAATCTGACTCTGTAATCAATCCAGTCTTGCAGTTTTTTCCCGACAAGCTCAATGACCGTTGATTTTCTTTGTTCCTTCCATGCGGCGAATATTTTGTTCAATAAAACCGGTTCTTCTATACTTGCGTCGAATTTGCGATTGACTTTCGAGCCACCTCCACTCCAATCGGTTACCCAGAATTCGATGAGTCCTTCCTTCTCATTCATTATGCCTATGGTGAGCATCTTTGGAGCTTTGTCTATTTCCTTAAACTGCTGAAAAAGTACTGCTGCAGTTTCAGCCAGTTCATCGCTTTTCTGCATCGCCATTGTTCTTGCCCGGACTCTTTCCAGTGCCAATTGAATCTGTGCTTCTCGAGCCTGTGCTTCCGCCAGAGCAATGTCGGTGTAACGCTTATACGACAGGTCAAAAACATTCCTGAAGCGTTTGAGGATTTCCAGTTGCTGTTCTGTAATTGACTCAAAGGTGGAAATGCCAAGAGCTCCTATTCCCACTGAGTAGAAATAGTAATGAAGCTCCGAAGCAGCATTCAGTTTATCATCGTGCTTTTGTGGGAAACTGTTGACAAAACTCTTCCAGTCATCCAGCGATTGGCCGGTGATGGCAATATCCGCGAATGCCTCGCTCGATTGTCTCAGTTTATCGCTTAAGAATTTAATAACGGGATGCAGGTCGTAAGGCACTACGGCAAACTCGGCTCCTGCATAATCTGAATACTGATAGCCATGGTAAAATCCCTTCTCGTCCTGGTTAATAACGATTTGGGAGTTGCGCAAGATGTCATCTGAAAACCCCAATGTCTGCAATTGTCTGAAAACCGATTCGCACACATTCAGCAATTCTTCGGATTTTCTCATGCTCATTGCCTGAGCCCGCACTCTCTCCAACGCCGCTTCGATCCTGGCTTCTTTTGCCTGCGTTTCAGCTTGCGCCACATCCATGTATCTCCGGTAGGCAAAATCAAAAACGTTCCTGAACCGCTTCAGTACTTCAAGTTTTTCTTCGCCAATGGAACTGAACGTTGAAATTCCGATAGACCCTGTTCCAATGGAATACAAGTAGTAATGCAGCGCAGCAATATGTTTTATCCTCGGATCATCCTTTTCCCCGCTTCGTCTTCTGAATTGTTTCCACTCCACCAAGTCCTTACCGGTAAACACTGTCTCCGAGAACGCATCACGTGCGCTTCGGATCTGCTGTACTTGTCTTTTTATGACGGGATGAATATCGTAGTGCAGTGGAGTGATGCTTTTGCCGATCTCGTTGGAGTAATCATAATTCAGAAATGTTCTTTTATCATCATTATGAATGTTGACCATTGCATTTCTGAGTTCATTGAAACCCAATGCCTGCAATTCTTTGAATAACACTTCGCAAACATCCGGCAGGTCTTCCGGCTTTCTCATTCCCAATGCCTGTGCGCGCACTTTTTCCAGCGAAGCTTGAATCTGTGATTCTCTTGCCTGTGCATGAGCCTGTTCAATATCCAAATAGCGTGTATAGGCCAGTTCAAATACATTCAGGAAACGACCAAATAGACTCAGCTCCTCTTTACTCAACGGCAGATACGTGGAAATACCCAACGCCACGGGCCCCAGTGAGTGCCAATAATAATTGAGCGAGTTGGCTTCTTCCAGGAACCTGTCAATAAACACATTGGTGGTCTTCTGATACGCGATCCAATCCTTTACCTTCTTGCCTTTGATATGCGTAATAAACACTTCACCCTTGCCCTTGAGCATTTTTGCGGCAAAGGCTTTATGCACTTTATGGTTAGTGTAGCTGGTCTCAGTTACAGTTGTTTTCTTATGTTTTGCATAGTATTCATAATTCATATACGTGCCCCGGCTCTCATAAAAGATGGCCGTTTGCACATTGCGGATTTCTTTTACACCCAATGATTGCATCTGAAGAGAAATGGTTTTGCACACTTCCGGCATATCGGCCGGTTCTTTCATACTCAGGGCAACCGTACGGACCTTTTCTAATGCCGTTTCAATTTCCAACGCCCGGTTTTTATTTTCTAACTCAATGGTGCGGCGTTTTACTGCTTCACGGAGTTGACGGTTTTCTTCTGCAATCTTATCAGTAGCTATGTTTTCACCCTCTCCGGCCCTTGCGTCGGGAAAAGACGAATGTTGATGAGCTATCTTCCAGCCCTGTTTCTTTTTCTGCATCAAGGTTGAAGCTCTGAACTTGGAATAAAAAATCCACTCTCCGTCCGCCAGGACATACACATCGCAAACCTCGTGAACGAGGATGAGATTGCCCTGCGCTTCAATTGTGGTAATCCTGTTCCGCATTTCCAGTTTACCGGCAACCTGATCAATGGTGTCACGCAGGAACTTGACTGCAGCCTTCTTCGTGTCAAACACCTCGGTTTCTGCGCTGCCGACCTGTGTGTAGTCATCAACAAGCAGCGAAGACATGCCTTTTACATCGCCTTTCAAATACCCCTTCCAGTAGGCGTTGTACACTTTCAGGATTTCCGCTTCCAGTTTCTTGGTGAGTTTCATTGTTGGTTGATGAGACGTGCTGGCAACAGGGCGGCTTCTTTGTTATTTCTGACTGTGCAGTGTTTCAGACTTTGCGACTTTACGGAATGGTCGAAAAATGAGCTACAGCTTCCTCACGTGTCTTGTAAATTTCAAATACTGAATTGAGCTTTGTGATTGCCATGATCACATTGATCTCCTTGTCGAGGCCGCATAATGCAAGGTGCCATCCCCGATGTTTGTAGCTGATATACGCCAACATGAGCACTCCGATCCCTTCGCTATTTGCATAAGGGACTCCATGCAGATCGATTACCAGATTCCGTTGCTCCTGATTGACCATTTCAAGAACCTTTTGGCGAAGCTCATCCACAGCCTTGCCTCCAACCAAAGCGCTGGCAACGGAGAGAATCGTTATGTTATTAACGGTTGTTGAGCTTACTGACTTCATGGTACACCTCCAACAAATGTTTGTCGGTTCTTAACTTTATATCAGAAGGATTATTTTCTTCAACAACTCCGGACCCTAATTTCCATTCACAAGCTTCTGAAACCGCGCGTTCCCCCTCAAAGGTTTCCACGTTGGGTCTATTCTGAGGAGTTGCACGGAGAAGTCCGCCGGAATGGAAAGAAGCCGTTCCAGCACATCGAGTGCTTTCTCTTGTTCACCAACGATCGTGTACACTGTTGCGAGTGAGACGAGCCTGTAACCTCCGCGCCAGGCCTCCTTTTCAACCGGAAGAAGGTCGACTCCCTTCTGTGCCTCCCGGATAGCGTCCTCTTTCCGTCCGAGGCCTGCATATGCGATACCGAGCGCGCTATGGAAACGCCCATCCTCCGGCGTGATAACAAGGAGAGACTCAACCTGCTTGCGCGCTTCATCAAAAAATTGTCGGGACCTGGAGGCATCTCCAATAGTCTGTTCGATTCTCGCTTGAATCAGTGAGACGGGCATGTAGAAGAACTGGTTGTCCAAACCACCCATCGGGCTTATCGTCTTGAGGTCTGCTTGTGCAGCGCTTTTGTCTCCACGATACCAATCCACCCGGAGCTTTGTGTAGAGGACAATCGCTGTTGGTCTTTGGTTGACACTCATTGCATCTGCGAGGACTTTATCTGCTCGTTCCAGGTCGCCGGTTGAGAGCAGAATGTTCATTGCTTTGTTTGCCGGAACAAATTCATTGTCAGGTGAAATGAGCAGTGTTCGATCATAAGCAGCCTCCGCCTCATCATAGCGCCGAAGCAGGGTGAGAGTCTCGCCCAGTTGACGAACAATCTCTGTGCCCCGGGGGTTTGCCGCTATAGCTTTCTTGTATGACTCAATCGCCTCAGTCATCCTCCCCTGCCTTCTCCTGACAGAAGCAATTCCCTGATGAACGTCAGCATTGTTCGGTTGATACTGGAGCGCCAGGTCGAATTCCTTCAGAGCGCTTTCATAATCCAATCTTCCCTGGTAATAGTACCACCCCATGGCAGCATGTGCATCGGCGAGGTGCGGATCGAGTTCGACTGCGCGCTCAGCAGCTTCTTTTGCTTTTGTAATGCGTCCTTCAGTTCTGTCGTAGTACATCCAATACATCATTGAATGGGCACTGGCTGTCTTCGCATATGCTGCCGCAAAGGCGGGATCGGCGGCAATTGCCTGCCCGTACAACCGTATTTGCGACTCGAAGTTCACCCGTTCAACACTTCGATTCTCATATTCGAGACCTTTGAGATAGTAGTCATATGCTTGGGCATTGTTAGTCAGTTTTTTGCCTAGGCCTTCCTTCTCGCGTTGAAGAAGTTCAAGATCCAGGGCGCGGGCTACTTCAGAGGCCACATCAGCCTGAATCGTAAACGCGTCTGAGAATGTCGCTTCGAATGTCTGGGACCACGTCTGAAGAGTGGTGCTCACGCTAATAAGTTCAGGATTTACACGGACTCGCTGATCTTTCCCTCCCGACCAGCGAACAGTTCCCATGAGAATATAGTTGACGCCAAGCTCCTCGCCAATTTGTTTGACGGTCTTTGTGGATTTCTTGTATTCCCTTGCACTCGACCTTGCAATCACGCCAAGACCCGAAATACGAGAAAGCCTGCCGGTAATTTCATCCGTAATGCCGTCTGCAAAATATTCCTTCTCAGGGTCTCCAAGATTCTCAAATGGGAGGACTGCCAGGGTTTTGGGTCCGGTACTTCCATTGTTTCCTCTCCATGGTTGCAGGAACAACAGTGCACCGACAACAACCACAACACATACCGCAAGCACAACGAGAAGAGTTTTCTTCCTACTGGATGGACGTTCGACTGAAGCTGAATCGGTTCTCTCGTTGGATATCGGTGCCGGTGCGAAAACAGGAATCTGCGTCAGTGTCTTCCGCGAGACTCTGCCGGAATCTTTTTTCGTTCGACGGAGTTCAATGACCATATCATTAACCGTCTGATAGCGCTCCTCGGGATCTTTCTCCAACGCACGGTTGATGACATGCAGAAGTTCAGAACCTGCTTCGGGAAGATACTTTGTGAGTGGTTCCGCTTCTTCATTGAGTATGGAATACATGATTGCTGCGTCATGCTCACCACGGAAAGGAAGTTTACCTGTCAGCATTTCAAACAGCACAACACCGAAGGAGAAGATGTCTGCGCGACCATCGATCTCCGCCCCTTGAATTTGCTCCGGTGCCATGTATGCCAGTGTACCAACTGTGGAGGAGGCTTTGGTGAGCTTGAGTGAGCCTTTCAGTTTTGCCAACCCGAAATCCATCACCTTAATTTGATTGCGAGCGTTGACCATGATGTTCTCGCACTTGATGTCCCGATGGACAATTCCCTTTGAGTGCGCCTCGTGCAACGCTTCGCCAATCTGGATGGCATACCCGATGGCATCGTTCACCTGTAAGGGCGGACGGCCGTCCGCCCCTACGAGGACTTTCTGCCGCAACGTCTGTCCCTCGACGAATTCCATGTCGATGAAACTCTGACCTTCGTGCTCACCAATGGAATGAATGCTGCAGACATTCGGGTGATTCAGGGCCGAGGCAGCTTTGGCTTCCTGCAAAAACCGCGCCTGCTCTGCTTCGTTGGCTGTGAGGTGATGAGGGAGAAACTTCAGCGCAACGATTCTATCGAGCTTCAGGTCCTGGGCCTTGTACACAACACCCATGCCGCCCTCGCCGAGCTTCTCAAGTATTTTGTAGTGGGAGATTGTCTGTCCGATCATAAAACGCCTCCGCCTTCACTTCGTTTCGGCGGATTCTGAAAATCACAACCACTCACAACAATAGTTCGTTGGCAATTTTCGGACATGCCACCCTCGCCCAGCTTCTCGATTATCTTATAATGAGATATTACCTGCCCAATCATATTTGAGTCTTCCTGTAAGTCGACAAGACTTGTAGACCTACATCATTATTGTAATGGGAAAGGGTTTGGCCAATCATAGCTACCTTTTCATCAGTTGTTGATTTCCATTATTGACAATTCAGATCCTCCAGTACCAAACGACTTCTCTACCGTAACTTCGCCTGAATCTCATCGAACCAATTAAGGACAAGATGGATTTGCCGTAGGTTTGCATCGTCATCCTTCGATTGGGTAACGACGAACCACTGGCCATCCGGTGAAATATCGTACATCAATCCGCTGTCAACCGATTTTTGCTGGTAACCGCTAAACAAGGGCTGGGGTTTCCCAACCGCAAGTGATGGTACAGTTTGTATTGGCACGGACATGACCTTGCCGGGAGCGTAGTAATAAAGGGTCTTGCCATCCGGTGCCCATTGAGGCCCATAGCCTTCGTCGGTTGAGACCGCCCATCTTCCTCCCCCCTCCGGGAATGGCCTGATATACACCTGATAGCTTCCCGATTCGCTTGAAGAATACGCAGCCCATTTCCCGTCGGGAGAAAGTGAGGCTTGCCATTCATCGAACTGTGTAACAAGAAATGATTTGAGTGGACGATCCCCCTCCAACGGTAGGAGGTAGATGTCAGAGCCTCCGGGCCCGTTCGGCCCGGCCCGGCCGGTCTCCGCAATATCAAGGAGAAGGAATTTACCATCTGTTGACCAATCATCGAGATAGGATCGGCCAAATCCCTGCGTGAGAACTTCGGGTTCTCCGCTGCCATCCGCCTGCTTGGCAATTACCTTGTGCTTTCCCCCGTCGTAGGAGTAATATGCAATTCGCTTACCATCCGGCGACCAGGCGGGTGTTCTATTCACTCCTCCAAACGATAATTTGCTCAGGGTATTTCGGGGAATATCGTACACCCAGATGTCAGCATCCTTGCCCGATTGAATCGCCACGGCAACTCGCTCTCCATCGGGAGAAATCCGGGGCTCCATATATGCCTGGAGTGGCGCATTCAACAGCGTCATCACTCCGCGCAGATCCACCTTCACAAGCGATTGATTTGTTACCCCTGCATTGCCGGGAATGTATGCGAGCGATCCGTTCTGCGAGACTGTATAGCCGGCCATGCCTGTTGTCGGATCGCCGTTCACGTTCTCCACCAGCGGAAAGGATGTTCCGGTAACCTCCAGTGTACCAGGATCGAATGGCACTGCAAAGAGTGAACTTGACCTCCAGTACACAAGAAATCCTGTCGGGATGTACTGGACTGAGCATCCTCCCTTCATTAGTACTTTGCGCTCACCCGTTTCAATGTCAACCGCCTCTACTTCCGAATCTTCATAGAAGTCCGGGCTATCCATTGTCCCCACAGTATACATCACAGTCTTTCCATCAGGAAGAAACTGGGGCCAGCGATGTGTTCGTTCATTTTTTGTCGAGTCCACCGTTGTCAGTTGCCGCACATTTCCGCCTCCGTCACGCACAAGCACCAGGCCGGTGGCAGGGCTCGGAGTAAAGACGATATCGCCGCCCTTGCCCCAGGTAGATCCCCGATTATCCGGTGCATCCGCCAGCACAATGGCCGCTCCGCCACTCACAGGGACTTTCTTAAGCTTCGCTGCCGAGAAAAATCCGATCCACTTCCCATCCGGCGAGAAGAACGGACCAGAGCCTTCCTCCGTACCCGGTATTGGAGTCGATTCAAAACTGTCCAACTGTCGCAAGTAGAGTTTTGCATTTGCTTTGTACACAAGCCGGGAGCCGTCGGGAGAGATTGCAACGGCACTGTATGCGGCGGTGCTGAGGATCTGATCCTTCGGCAGCGTGATGGCAGCTCGCGTTACAACAGGCATTGGCGCCCGGGATTTCCAAGGGGACCAGATAACGAGAACAAGCGAAATGACCGATGCCGCGGCGATGATCGGCCACAGGAGTTTTTTCCACGTCGGGATGTTATCGACTGCCGACTCCTGACTCTGTCGGGCTTTGATCGCAGGCAGAGCTGGCGTTATCCGGCTGACGCGAGACCGTCCTGATTCACGCTTGAATCGTTTGAGATCAATGGAGACCTGCTTTACCGATTGTGTCCGTTCATTGGGATCCTTCTCAAGACAATCGAGAACCATCGCGTCCAGTGCCGGATCGATCTCCGGTTTCACCGAAGACATCGGTGGCGCATCAACGTTCACAATTTCGTAAGCAAGGGCAGTCTCATGAACGCCCTTGAAGGGAAGCTGTCCGGTCAATAGTTCAAAGAGAAGAACGCCAAGCGAGAAAATATCCGAACGATGGTCGGCATCCTGGCCTTGCACTTGTTCGGGAGACATATACCCCGCAGTGCCAACAGTGCTACCCTCTCTTGTCAGGCGTGAGACAGTTCCTCTGAGCTTTGCAAGGCCAAAGTCCATGATCTGGACAATGCCATCCTTGCGAATCATGATATTTTCCGGCTTGATATCGCGGTGAACGATCCCTTTTTCATGAGCCGCCGCCAGGCCGTCAGCAATCTGAATGCCGATATCAATCGCCTGCTTGAAACTAACGGAACCCCTCTTCTCACGAAGAGTTTGTCCATCCACAAATTCCATCACGATGAACATGGTACCGTCATTCTCTGAAATATCATGGATCGTGCAGACATTGGCATGGTTCAACGCCGAGGCGGCTTTTGCCTCCTGAATAAAGCGGGCCTTGTCTTGTTCGGATGTGGCTAGATGAGGCGGGAGAAATTTGAGCGCAACGAGGCGGTCGAGTTTGGTGTCTTCGGCTTTATACACCACGCCCATTCCGCCCTCGCCGAGCTTCTCGAGAATTTTGTAATGTGAGACTGTCTGGCCAATCATTTCTTCCTCAACTCCTCATTCCAGTTAACTACAAGTGTAATCGGCGGCGACGCTTGATGAAGCTCCGTTACCAGAAAAAGAAATTTCTGCCCGTCTCCGCTCACGTCCTGAATGCCTCCTGAGATTCCTCTTGATTCATAATCAAAGAGCGCTCGGACAGAATCAACAACAATGGCCGATTGTACAACTCTGACAGCCGCTCCCATTGCTTTTCGAGCAGCGTTAAAAAAAATAGTCTTCCCATCCCGCGACCATCTGGGGGCATTCCCGCCATTGATAGAAATCCCCCATTTCCCTGCTGTTCCATCCAGAGCACGGACATACACTTCGCCCTTCCCCGACTCATCTGATGTGTATACGATCCATTTGCCGTCGGGAGAGAAATTTCCGTTTCCATCGGCAAATTCTGTTTGTAGAAACGGTACCGGCGTTCGGTCGCCAGAGAGAGGCAGCAGCCATAAATCCCATTTCGTTTTTTGGTTGCTCAATGCGGAATACGTCAGATATTTGCCGTCCAGCGACCAATCTGTAACAAATTTACCATCATCAGACTTTACAAGTAATTGTTCCGTTCCTGTTCCATTCGCGCTCTTAATATAGAGATCGACTTTGCCGTTTCTATTTGAACTGAACACAACAGAATCATCATGAGGCGACCAAAATGGATTACCCTCGTTCGCCGGATCAAATGTGAAACGGGAGCTTCGCCCGCCGTTTATTTCATACAACCATACATCATTTTGGCGGTTTTGCAGATCAAAAAACCTGTAAGCGATCTTTTTCCCGTCGTGCGAGAGTCTTCCTTCCCTAGGCCATTTCGTGTCAAGAAGACTGAGCCGGTTCCCGGCACGGTCGAAGAACGCAAACTTTGTTTGTTGTTCTTCGCCGCTCTGATAAATAAGAACACCATTGTTCGATACCGAGAACATGGCTCTGCTTCTCCCGTCGTTGTATTGCAGTTGTTCAGCGATCGGAACAGCATCGCCGGTAAACCGAAATGTTGCCGTGTCGAACGGCTGTGCCATGAGCATCGCCTGACGATGGAACAACAAATAACCGGACGCGTACTCAACGTTGGAATTCCCTCGCATCAAAAGTGAATCGACCGTTGAATCAAGAGAGGCCTGCCCGTCCGGCTCGCCCGACATCGGTCCGGCGGGCAGGCGGGCAATCCTGACCATATCGCTTTCTGCCCCCGTTGCAGCGGCCTGCGTCGTATATATGAAATGCTTGCCATCTGGAAGGAAGTGGGGCCAGCGGTGACTTTGAATTTTACTCACTGTGTCTAATTTGGTGACCGCTACCGAAACCCCTCCGGCGGCTGAAACTTTATACAACGCATCGAGAGAGTTTGGTGTAAAGACGATCAAGCCTGCATTGTTCCATGTCCCTCCGCGCCCGTCAGAGGCATCGCAGATTGTCACAACAGGTCCTCCTGCGGCATCGATTTTCTTGAGTTTGCCGCCTGCAAAAAATGCCAGCGACTTCCCATCGGGGGACCAGAACGGATGGTTTGCCCCGTTCGTTCCGGCAAGAGGAACGGCAGTCAGCGATTCTACCGGACGAACCCAGAGTTGATTTGTGCCGGTTGTATCAGATGCGACAAAAGCTACTTTTTTCCCATCCGGAGAAACTGCGAGATGCCCGCCACTCAGTACGTTGAAGTTTACTCTTGAAGGGGGAAGAATATACGCGCGGGTGACAGGTAATGGAGGCGGAGGAAGAACAGTTTTTGGAAACAGCATGTAGCCAATCGCCCCGGCGGCAATGAGAAAAAGAACTCCGCTCACAATCCACGGCAGACGTGATGACACAGGAGGTGGAAGTTGCCCCTCAGACACAACCATCTCGTTCGATGAACTGCCACGAACTGAGCTTACCCGGCTTTGAACTCCGGAAGTGTTGTACGCAGGCGCAGCAGTGATGCGGCTGGCGCGCTGGCGCGTTGATTCCCTCTTCACCCGCCGTAAGTCGCGTGCAACTTCGGCAATAGACTGACAACGTTCTCTCGGGTCTTTTTCCAGACAATCAAGAACGATTGCATCAAGCCCCGGATCAATGTCAGGCTTCACAGTGGACATCGGAGCGGCATCAACGTTGACGATCTCATAAGCAAGAGCAGTCTCATGTACCCCTCTGAACGGAAGCTGTCCGGTGAGCAGTTCATACATCAGAACACCGAACGAAAAGATGTCACTCCGGTGGTCAGCATCATGTCCTTGTACCTGTTCAGGCGACATGTATCCTGCTGTACCGACCGTACTCCCTTCCTTCGTCAGACGGGAGACATTGCCTCTGAGTTTCGCCAGACCAAAATCCATTATCTGCGCAATACCATCCTTGCGCACCATGATATTCTCGGGCTTGATATCACGGTGGACAATGCCTTTTTCGTGGGCAGCTGCCAAGCCGTCGGCAACCTGGATCCCGATCTCTATCGCCGATTTGAGACTCGGTGCTTGAGATCTGGAGCGATCCCGAAGTGTCTGGCCATCCACAAATTCCATGACGATGAACATCGTGCCACCCGCCTGACCGCTTGAGGCGGGCAGGTCATGTTCTGCAATGTCAATGATGGAGCAGATGTTCGGATGGCTTATCGCTGCGGCGGCTTTGGCCTCTTGCACAAAACGTGCTTTGTCCTGAGCTGAGGCGGAAAGGTGAGGTGGAAGAAACTTGAGAGCGACAAGGCGATCGAGCTTGGTGTCTTGGGCCTTGTATACCACGCCCATACCGCCTTCGCCGAGTTTCTCTAAGATTTTATAGTGGGATATTGTTGAGCCAATCATAATTGAATCTTTCTGTAGGTCGACGAGGCTTGTCGACCTACATTATTATTGCAATGTGAAATTGCCTCGTCCCGCAGAAGCGGGACGGGATTTGTCCGATCATTGTTTTACTTTATCAAAAATTTGAACCATTATAAATCGGGATTGACAATCACGGTGATTGGATTTGCAAATTCATCACCGACGGGGATGTTAATCAAAAACTTCTGGCCATTCTCAGCAACGACATACCGGTTCGGTGAATCATAACTGTCAATCCGCGTAAGAAAAAGCGGCTGCGCCAGCCCGACATCGAACGTTAGGCCTGCCTTGATCTGCACAGCCATCAACTTGAGATCGGGGGCGACATAGAATAATTCGCCACCATCCTGACGCCATCGTGGTTGGGATCCGCCATTCACGGAGACCTGCCATCGTCCGCCGGATGTGGAGAAACCCTGCACATAGACCTCCTCCTTACCGGATTCGTTTGATGTGTACACCACCCACCTTCCGTCAGGTGAAAATCGGGGATAGTTTTCGCTGAACTCAGTTGCGAGGAAAGGGGCAGGATTCCGGGCACTGTCAATCCTGCACACCCAGATATCTTCAACGGTCTTCGGGTCCAACACCTGAAACAGGAGGTGTTTGCCGTCGCTGGAAATATCCATTGGCATTTGTGAAAACCCGGGAGACGTCACATCTTCCGATGATCCGACGCCCGTGGAGGCCCTTCGCAGAATATTGTACGTCCCTCCCTTTGCGCTTGCAAAATAAATACTTCTTCCGTCGGGCGACCAGATCGGATAATCCTCCACCGCCGCATCAAAGGTGAACCTCGAGAGAAGTGACCGCGACAGGTCTATCGTCCAGATATCGGAATTATTTGTTTGAACATCGACCCGTTGAACCGCCGCCCGCTCGCCGTTCGGCGAAAGGGCAATATCGAAATAATTGCCGGGTTGGCATGCAACGCCGATTTTTTGTCCAGACCTGTTGAACCAGGCATATTCCCTGTTCACAGACCGGCCTCCTCCCGTCGTCAATATCCCCCCCGTGGAATACGAGAAGTCTCCCAATGCCAATCTCGGAACATATCCCACATTCATCGCAACCGGGTGTGGCTCTCCCGCTAGTGTTCCTTTCTCGAGATCGAAGCGCTCGCTCATCAAGGTTCTATTACTAAGGAATAATATATTTGACGGCGCCGCAAAAATGGCGTTTGCATCCGACTTCAGGATCGCTATCCGTGATGTATCACTCATCGAGGTGAGATATGTTGTCGCCACTTCATCTGAAACGCGAAGCGCAACAAACAGGAACCTGTTCCCATCGGGGAGAAATGATGGCCAGCGATGAGATGATTCTTTTGCCTGGATATCAAGGAATGTCACCTGCTTTGGCACACCACCTCCGGACGCAACCCGGAACAAGCCTCCGACATCAGAAAACAGTATCTCTCCCGCCGCATTCCAAGCCCCGCCAAATCCGCCGGACACATCACATATGGCAATTGGCGAGCCCCCGGAGAGATCAATCTTTCTTAATTTGCCATCGGCGAAAAAACCGATGTAGCGACTGTCCGTAGACCAGAAGGGAAATGATGCGTTCTCTGTTCCAGACAGGGGTTGCGGAGTTAGCGCGGCGAGGGGCCGTATCCAGACAAGTGTCCGCCCTTCGCCCGTAGCTGTAAAAGCAACCATTTTCCCGTCGGGAGACACCGATGTACCATCAATAATGGTTTTCTCGGGGGGGGCAATTGAAAATCGAGCACTTAAGACGGGAGTTGCGGCATTTTCCCTGGTACCAAAAAACTTCACAAGTAAAACTGTTGTAAGAACCAACAACGCAGCGATCCAGAAGATCCGTTCTTTCGGCAATGTCGATGAGGGTTTCGCTTCGCCTCGCGCTTCCTTTGATGGAACATGGGAAGAAAGTGCAGCAGTAATGCGGCTCGAGTGCTGGCGCGATGATTCCCTCTTCACACGCCGCAAGCTGCGTGCAACTTCGGCAACGGATTGACAACGTTCTTTGGGGTCTTTTTCCAGACAGTCCAACACGATTGCATCAAGGTTTGGATCGATATCCGGTTTCACCGTGGACATCGGAGCAGCATCCACGTTCACGATCTCATAAGCGAGCGCAGTTTCATGCACGCCCCTGAACGGAAGCTGTCCGGTAAACATCTCATACAATACGACGCCAAAGGAAAATATATCGCTGCGGTGATCGACATCCTGCCCCTGTATCTGCTCTGGTGACATGTAGCCGGCTGTACCAACCGTACTGCCTTCTCTCGTCAATCGGTTAATTTTACTTGATGCGCTGCGGAGTTTTGCCAATCCGAAATCCATAATCTGGCAGATACCGTCCTTACGCACCATGATATTCTCCGGCTTAATATCCCGGTGAACTATTCCTTTCTCGTGTGCTGCTGCTAATCCATCGGCAATCTGTATGCCGATATCGATTGACTGTTTTACAGAAAGTGTTCCGATTTTTTCACGAAGTGTCTGTCCATCGACGAATTCCATAACGATAAACATCTGGCCATCGTGATCCTGAATGTCGATGATGGAACAAACATTAGGATGAGTCAGCGCGGCAGCAGCTTTTGCTTCTTGAACAAAGCGTGCTTTGTCTTGTTCGGAGGAAGCCAGATGCGCCGGAAGGAATTTCAACGCGACCGTGCGATCGAGTTTGGTGTCTTCGGCCTTGTAGACGACGCCCATGCCGCCCTCGCCGAGCTTTTCTAGAATTTTATAATGTGATATTGTTTGGCCGATCATTGCGTTCCTATTCTATAGAGAGCTTTATTTCTTCTTGACGTCCGCCGTCCAGTTTAGAACAACAGCTATTGGTTTAGAGCTAGTGCTTTCAATCCCGTTGTTCACAAGAAAACGTTTGCCGTCTCTCGAAATGGCATAGCGATTTGGAAGCGTATAATTATCGACATCGGTGGCAAAAAGCGGCTTGGGCACGCCCTGCTCAATCGAACCACCCGCGGTCTTAACGTCAACCGACATCAGCTTCTTGTCCGGAGCGAGATAAAACATCTCCTTCCCATCCTTGCTCCAGATTGGCGCTGCACCACCACCCACCGAGATCTGCCACTTTCCTGACGTTACTGGAAATGCCTGGACATACACTTCGAACTTTCCTGATTCGTCAGACGCATACGCTATCCAATGTCCATCAGGAGAGAACTTCCCCGTGAATTCAACTGCTTCCGAATTAAGATACGGAAATGGTTTTCTATCACCTGTGAGAGGTAGTATCCACAAATCCGTTTTCGTCTTCGGATCGTCTTTTCCAAAAAGGACGTAGCGACCATCCGGCGACCAATCGAGTGGGTAATCCGGGATCGTCGATTTCAGAAGGAGCTCTTCGCTTCCGGCTCCGCTTGCTATCTTTTGATGAAGGTTGCTTATCCCTCCGGGGTCCGAATCAAAAAGAAGCTTACTACCATCCGGTGACCATACCGGATCATCCTCCCGACCAGGTCGGAACGTGAACCGGGATTCAGTACCTCGAAGAAGGTCAAGCATCCAGAGATCTTCGTTCTTCGTCTGACGGTCAACGCGGCGAAACGCTACCCGCTTCTCATCTGGCGAGAGTGAGAAGTCCCAAAGAAGTCCCGGCGTTCCCACCTTGTCGAGACGTTTTCCGGTACGGTCGAACCAAACAAGCTGCCTGTTCCCCGCTGATCCCGCGCCGAGACCGAAAGTAAGAGCACCGTTTGAAGATGCTGAAAAGAAGCCAAGGTTTACCGACTGGTTGAACCCAATATCCTCAGCAATCGGAAATGCTTCGCCGCTCAGTTCTCCCTTATCGGCATTAAATGGCTGGGCCATCAGTGACCGCTCCCGCACGAACAGCAGATACCCCGGAGGAGCGTAGACGGAATTCGACGTCACGCGCAAGAGGACGGTCTGCTCTTTCGAATCAAGCGAACCGAGAACTATGGCGTTGTTTTCATCTGGCGTAGCCTGGCCAAGGTATAGGAAGCGGCGGCCATCGGGAAGGAAAAAGGGATAGCGATGGGAGTTTTCATGCCGCACAGTATCGAGCGTCGTCAGTTCTGCCGGTGTGCCTCCTGCCTGAGAGACCTGCTGCAATCCTCCGCCAAACGAGGGGGCAAAGACAATAACTCCGGCATTGCTCCACGTTGCGCCCCGGCCCTGCGGTGCATCGCAGATCGTTTGTGTCGGCCCTCCGGTTGCTTCAATCTTTTTGAGCTTTCCATTCTGAAAAAATCCGAGGAACCTGCTGTCGGGAGACCAGAATGGAAAGAATGCATCTGCTGTTCCCGTGAGTGGTGTTGCTATGAGAGATGAAAGCGGTCTCACCCAAATAAGTGCTACGCCCCCTGTATCCCGTGCAACAAATGTCAACCGTTGTCCATCCGGCGAGATGACCGGAATTCCCGGGAACACCGTATTCTCTGGAGGCGCAACAGTGAACCGCAATACACTAACTTCTTTTGACGTCTCCCGAAGATAGAGGAAGGCCAGCCCAATCACTGCAAGAAGGAGGACGGCTGCGACAATCCATGGCAATATGTTGCTTTTCTTCGCCTGCTCAAGAATCACCGGTACCTGTTCCCCTGATAGTTGAGGGGGCCGATACAGCGCCGGGGCGGTCGCGATTCTACTCACACGTGACCTGCCCGATTCCCGTCGATAACGTTTCAGGTCAACCGACACTTGCTTCGCAGACTGTGTCCGCTCATCGGTTTCTTTCGCCAGACACTCCAGGACAACTGCATCGAGGTTCGGATCAATATCCGGTTTGACGGATGACATGGGCGGTGCATCCATGTTGACGATCTCATAGGCCAATGCCGTTTCGTGGACACCTTTGAATGGAAGCTGGCCTGTAAACAACTCGTACAACAATACGCCGAGCGAGAAAATATCCGAGCGGTGATCTGCATCCTGTCCCTGCACCTGTTCGGGAGACATGTACCCCGCCGTTCCAACGGTGCTTCCTTCCTTGGTCAACCGGTTGATTTGGCTTGACGCGCTGCGCAGCTTTGCCAGGCCGAAATCCATAATTTGCGCGATGCCATCCTTGCGGATCATAATGTTCTCAGGCTTGATGTCGCGATGGACTATACCCTTCTCGTGGGCCGCCGCAAGTCCATCCGCAATCTGAATGCCTATGTCAACAGCTTGTTTGAACGAGACACTGCTCCTCCGTTCCCGTAAGGTTTGTCCGTCAACGAATTCCATGACGATGAACATCTGACCATCATGCTCTTGGATGTCATGAATGGTACATACGTTGGGATGGTTGAGCGCCGAAGCAGCTTTTGCTTCTTGTATGAATCTCGCCTTGTCCGGCCCGGATGCTGCAACGTTCGGCGGAAGGAACTTCAATGCAACAAGCCGGTCGAGTTTGGTGTCCTGGGCTTTGTACACAATGCCCATGCCGCCACGTCCCAGTTCTTCCAGTATTTTGTAGTGTGAGATTTCTTGTCCGATCATCAGTTCTGTTTCTCTCTTGATATGAAAATAATTTTTTGAATCGGGCTTGTCGTCACCCGGTTGCCGAACTCCACACTGAGTCCCAAAGCGGCAACAATATCCGCTTTGATGATACACCCACCCCATGTGCATCCGTTGATACGAACTTGCATTGGTGAATGTCCCTTCCGATCAAACCATCCGCCCGAGGCAAGACAACTTCCATCATCCTGCGCGCGGAGAACATAGGTCGAGTTGCACGTCTTGATGATAAGGTAGTCGCCTGGGCGAAAATTTGATTTGCGTATCTGTTGAAGCTGTCCGGTGTTCGAGGTAATCGCTTCCAGCGCATTGCCGAACAATGAGGCCATTCCTTTGTTCATGGTATCATCCCTATCATTTAAAGCTCCTTCCGACCAACACATCATAGTGCTCAACCGCGACATCCTCGCTTGTCGCAACGTTTGCCTTGTCCGTTCGTTCATGCGATTTCTTCCATTGGTACAACTCGGATAACAGATGTTGTTCGGATTCGAGAAGCTTCATGAACAGGCCGCTCTCTTCGTATGCTTCTGCATCCCGCCGGGAACCCCAGCTTGTCACTGAGAAAACCTCGTCCGGCTTGCCGATTCGCCCGGTAAGATATACGTACCGGCAACCCTTCACCTTTTGCAACGACGGGATAACTTGCTCCGCGTAAACCCGCTCAAATTCCTTGACTTTGCCGGGACGAAGTTTCAACGAGACAATTCTCACCCATATATTCTCCTCCTCTTCGGATCCACTGGGTGCCCCTGAACCGGAGGCGGCAACATCGAACGTACTGACAACTGGCTCCTCCGGCTCGGTGACATATTCAAGTCTCAAATCCTTGGAGAGCTGAATCTTCGGCTCGGATGATTCCACAAGGTGAGGCTTCATCTCTTGTATCAGGGTGGAGAATGTTCCACCCTGCTCGTAGGCCAGAGCATCAGCGGAGGAGTCCCAGAGTGTCAGGGAAATACATTCTTCTGGATGATGAACGCTCAGCATCAACCCTGCATAGCGGCAACCTTGCGTCTCATGAAGGGCAGGGATAACGCGATTCTTGTAGAATGTCTGAAGGTTCTGGAGTTCGCCCGGCTTGACCCTGGCCTGTACCATGCGCATATACATAGGCAACACTCCTTTCGACAGAAACAGAAATGAACAGTGGAATTACTCGATTCGCTTGAGGACGACAAGAGTCATATCGTCCGCTTGCGGCGATGCACCGGTGTGGTGTTTGACTGCTGTAATGATTCCGTTCATGACTTCGGGGGCAGTTCCGTCACGAATTTGCGCGATGAGCTCCCCAAGTTTGTCATCGCCATATTGTTCCCGCGCTGCGTTCATTGCCTCTGCAATGCCATCGGAACTGATGACGATGAGGTCACCGGGAAGAAGAGAGCGCGATTCCTGTTCGAACGGAAAACTCTCCATCATTCCCACCGGAAGTCCGCCTTTTTGCAACCTGTGGACTTCCCGACCCCTCGTGACGAGGAACGGAAACTCGTGTCCGGCGTTTGTAAACGTGAGCTGATGGTTCTGATAGTCAAGGACACAATAGAAGAGTGTCGCATACTTTTCCGGGCTGGTGCTCTGGAAGAGCAGCTTGTTCGCCCGCTCGATGCATTGTTGGGGCGTGGGATCTGAAAGCACCTGGCTGCGGAGGGTTGCCTGGAGGTTGGCCATGAGCAGTGATGCGGGCAGGCCCTTCCCGGAAACATCACCAAGGCAAATTGCGATGCGCTGATCATCAATGGAAATAAAATCGTAGTGATCACCTCCGACTTCCTGCGCGGGAATGTTCGTACAGGCAATTTCATATCCGGGGATGGAAGGAACCGACTGCGGAAGTAGTTCACTCTGAATTTTTGCTGCGAGACGCACCTCTTGTTCCATCTTGAAGAAGAGTTTGTCTCTTTCATTGAGGCGGGCATTCTCAACGATCTGGCCGGATTGCGCTGCGAGAATTGCAAGCAAGCGCTGGTCGTCGTCGGTGAATTCCTTCCCCTCTTTCTTGTTGTAGACAGTCAGCACGCCCTTCAACTCGGACTTGACCATCAAGGGGACGCAGACAAGCGAATGCATCGATTCATCCCAGCGAACTCCACGAAAGCGTTCATCCGACTGCGGTGATTTTATGATGAGCGGCTTCTTGTGGAGATGCATCCAGCCTACAAGCGCCTGATGCAGATGAAACTGCTCCTGCTGGCTCGAGTCTGTCACGGCACGGACAAGCGTCTTCATGGGATCCGCCGATTGCTCTTCCACCATCGTGATGACGCCCTGCTCTGCATTCACAGCCCGAAGTGAGCGACGAATGATCGTTTGCATGATTTCCTTGGAATCGAGCGATGCCCCGATGGCGCGGGCAAGGTCATTGAGAATGGAGAGTTCCTCAACGGCACGCCTGAGCCGTTGGTTTTCCTCCTGAAGGGATTGCAACTGCGAGTTAGGTTCTGACATTGAGAGAGATGGTGTGGGTAAGAACTGGGGAAAAGGTACAGAATATAGAGGAAAAATCAAACTGGCGGGTTCACTATGTAGCGCTGCCTATGGTCAGGGGGGATGCCTGATGTCTCCATGTACTTCGATGTCCGGCGCTGTTGGATGCTTCACTCGCGCGTTCTCCCGGCAGTCACAATGACAGGTTGGGAGAAATCCGAGTAATTTCCTGATGTATCGTACACTCGAAGGCGATAACGATACATCTCTCCCTTCCTGACATCATCATCCATGAAGGAGGCAGATTGCAACAGCCTGCTTTTCTGAATGAACTTTCCATGTTCACCATTCGACCGGAAGACAACCACGCCTCGAAAAGTGTTGTCCGCAGGGTTTTCCCAATTCACCGAGATGACATTCCGAATCGAATCGAAGGTTGAAGCAATCGACGTCGGAGGAATTGGGGCAACAGCATCATACCGACGGGCAGCAATGATCATGGATTGTTTTGACACATTCATTGCGTCATCAATGGTCTGAAGCATGTATTCATACTGGCTCCCTGGCACCGCGCTCGTATCTGTAAACTGTGTTGTTGAAGAAGACAGCAGAACAGGACTCAGCTTCAACCACTGGGTTTCTCCGCGAAGTCTTCTATGTAAACTGTATCCATCGATGTCATGTTCAGGATTGCCGACCCATGAGAGCAGAATCCGATCCTTCTGAACTCTCACATCTTTCCAAACCGGTGCAATGGGCGAGGCGATATCCGGAAGCTTTCCGCGGCTAATGGATGAGAAGTCACTGAAGTTATATGTTGAGTCCACGGCAACGATGCGATAGTAGAACGTGTAATCAGCTCTCTTTGGAACCTGATCAACAAACATGGGTTTCCGAATCGGCGCTTTCGTTGTCTGGAAGAAGTGTTCTCTCAGCGTGTCCTTCGTTGCCTTAAACACGTGGTAGCCGAGCAAGTCCTTCTCCGTGTTCGGTTGCCAGCGCAAGACAATCGTGCCAGTGTCAGTTTCGACGACAATGCCTTTGGGTGGCAGTGGAGCCCCAAAGTCCAGAATATCGGCAAGGACCGACGGCGAATGAGCGCTTTCATTTCCATCTTCATCCACTGCCGTGATTGCATAGAAGTACGCAGTCTGCTCCGACAATCCTTCATCAACGAAACGAATGCTACGAACTGGCTTGCTCGTTACTCTCTTCATAGAATCCGGGTTGCCGCTGGCCCGGTAGATGTGGTATCCTGCGATCTCATTCTCATTAACGGCGCTCCATGTGAGGACAACGCTATCCCGTTTGATTGCTACATTTGGCGGAGTAGGAATCGGCAAGAAAACAATAGGCTTTACTACAACCGGGATTTGATCAGATCGCTCGCTCTCTTGAGCAAATGCATTGATCCCGGAAACTGTGTACCAGTACGTTCGACCTGCACGGACAGACCGATCTCGAAACAAGACCTCTGGAACAACAATTCTCCCTTCGTGTTCAGTTTCCAATACAAGAACCGGGGCAGTATTCGCTCGCACATAGTTCCCGGATTTACTTTCAGCCCTGTAGACGTGATATCCTGAAAAGCGTTGTTCGGGAATCCAGGTGAGTTCCACGAGTGAGTCTCTGGACATTCCTTTCAGTTCTGCTGGCGAGTCGACTGCATCATTGCTTCTTTCACCTTCGGCCAGGGCTGCGTCAGTTTCGAGGCCAGCATCAACCCTCGTGAGACGATACGCGTAGGGCTCCCCCTCCTCTGCCGTCTTGTCGTCAAATCTCATTCCCAACGCTTCCGCAAATTGAGCGTCCAGGTCGGCCATCAATAGTGCCACCGATCTTCGGTTTTCTTCTTGTTGGATTGCATCTCGAAGGTTGAGCCCCTTCGATTTCGGAGTGAAGAGAAGATTCTCCAGCTCATCGTACCTGGTGCCAAGAAACTCTCGAGCCTTTTGCCGGTCACGGATCGGAAGGATTGGCTGAGCGTTCAATCGCCGCCAATCACCAGCAGTTGCAGAACGCCTGTACACGTTGAAGCCGCCGGCGGGATATTTCTTGATGTCAACAACCCATCGGAGCACGACGCCATGTTGGGATGATCCAAGGAGCAATTTCGTTTGCTCTTGAGACGCTGCAAACATGACAACCAATATGAGGAGGCTTGAAGAGTAGAGAATATACTGTACAGCTCTATGAAACATGGGCACCTCGGAGAAATCTATGGTCTCGGGAACGGAATTGTCACGACCCCCTCGTACCGATGATTGACAGTTACTTGAATCGGATCCGGAATCGTTTGCGGCAGGTAGAGTGGTTGACCCGACGTCTGGGCGTCGACATCAATCACATTCTTCCAATCTCCAAATGTCCCGCCTCCACCCCCGCCAAACTTGGAGCCACCGCCGGGGAGTCCCGCTCGCCTGCTTGTCGGTAGGTACTCAAATGTGCCGTTGATCCCCTGCAGCGAAAAACTGGTGACGTTATCCCAATCAATTGTTTGCGGACCAGTAAGCGTGAAAACGAATTTTCTTACCGCCGGAAACATTACTGGCGGCGAACCGACTTGATAAAGGGTTTTTCCAGATGTCTTCACCGCTACTGTTGCAAACGCAGGCAGCGAGGCATTGCTTCCTGTTTCAAATGACATGCTGTATTTCTGGCGGGCAGGATTCGTTGAGTCGACAGACAGATCAACCAGTCGGAGCACATATATTCTGTTTGGCTGGAGTGCATTCCCTGTTGGAGCAAACGCCCACCATCGGTTGTCAGGCGTTGGACGTGTCCAGCCACCTGGGACAGATGTACCGCCCGTCTGCTCGAATAGTTGCCCTACGACTTGACCACTGGAGATGGCAGGAAGCGCTGAGTTGAATCTCACATGTACGCGCCCAAGGTTATTCCCCGCGTACCGGAAGGCTTTCTCTCCTGCCTTCGGGTACGTGGACTCAACAAACTCATAATAATATTCCGGAAAGCCCCCCGTCGTAAACTGTGCTATCGCTGTAGTGTCTTTGAATGTCTGCCACAGCCAGTTCGATTGTGAGCTCTTCTTCAGGAGTCTTGCCCTCACCTTTGTTCGGTAGATGGTGTTGGGCTCAAGCAAACTGTAACCGGCCGGACTGCATGTAAGGGAAAACTTGTCCTCCGAATACTGGAGGATTGTGTTCGGCAGATTTAAGTAGGTGATCACATATCGCCTGCCGACGAGTGTCCTAATCACTTTGGCAATGCGGACGGAATCAACCACGAGTTTCCAGTACACGTCATCACTTGTGGAGTTTTCGTTTTCATCAATCAGGTACTCCTCGCCTGCCGCAATGCCTAGGGATGCTTCAACGGCTCCGAGTGCTGTTGCTGTTTGTCCTTCTATTGGGTTCAGACTTTCGATCAGCGAGAAGCTGGCAAACTCGTTCTCGTTTCCCTCATCATTGCTTCCCTCGGGGAATGAGTAGTTCATCTTGTATGTCCCTTTGGCGGCTCCATGGGCCACCGAGTATCGCATCTTCACTTTTCCCCACACACGAGTCGGGTTCGGCGTTTTGAAATTGACGTTTGCCAGCAGTTGTCCGTCGAAGATCTCATACCAATCCCCGAGTGCTTTGACTTTGGCTTTGATGTTTCCATCAAGTTCACCACTTCCTTCAACACGAAACGGACGATACGCGAGAGATGCCTCAGTTGTGAAATCCACGTTCAGCACGCCCTTGAAAATTCCCACTCTCTTCTCGCGATTGACATGGAAACCGACACCCAGTTGGATTCCGTCCTTGTCGAGTTGGAAGTAATGTTTCGCCGCAAGGTTCATTGGAAGAGGCGGGAGCGGATAGATTTGAACATCCACGGGTTGCTGACGAGTACCGATCTTCATATACCAGTTGTTCGGGCTGAACAGCAGTTGAGCTGTTCCATTCCCCTTCACCAGAGTTTTGAAATCCGCCGTAAAGTTGAAGTAGCCATTGATGTTGAAATTGTTCACTGAGATTTGCAATGTCCCATTGCCTCGGACATCGGCTACCGGGTTTGTCCGCGCGGGAAGCGGAGCAAGGAACCAATTTCGAGAGTACAGATTGATGTTTGTGAGATTGTAGCTGTTACCGCCTTGAGAGAAAACAAACTCCAACTCTTGATCACCATTCCACGCCAGTCCGCCGCCATCTGTCCCAAGAATGACCGCAGCTTTGAGGCCGAGCGCAACACTGTTATCCGGCGTATAGATCACGCTGTCTCTCGCCGTATCCACCACAGCACGCATATGGTAGAACGCTCCTCCTCCGAATCCGTAGAAGCTCAGAGGAATGCCGGTTGCCGGCAGTAACGAGAAGATCGGTGTTCCGCCAAAACCGGCTTTGCCATAGAGATACCAGTACCTGAATCCACCGCTGCCCAGCGTCCGCCCAATCGTCAGCTTTGAGGCAAGGGTAAGACCGCTCTTGACTTGCATGGCAAGGTTTGCATCGAATTGCTTCTTTGTCGTATCCTGACTCCACTTCAGTTGACCATCAAATGAGAACGCGGCGCTCTGGTATGCAATGCCGAAGTCTTTGACTTCGACATTTTCCAATACATAACCGGCAATGTTGCTCGACCTCTTCGCCCAAAACACCAGCGTGGTATTGCCTGAAGGAAATCTCTCGGATACTTCAATCCGTGCCCCGATGCCGATGAACTTCCTATTGGGATTCTGTGGATCGCTGCCGAAGCCGATACTATCGAGCTGGATCGGGAATCCCTCAAACGCGCTGCCTTGATTGCCGGTGAGGTTGAACCATACCTTTCCATCCAATCCCACATTGCCATCGGAATCGATCTTGAAATCCTCAAACGAAACATCCTTGATTGTTGTCCCTCCTTTTTCAATATGGATTTTCCCGCTGAGGTTGAGCTTGCTCACCGATTGCGTATAAGTGAGACTTGCCGAGGAAATATTCATCGTGAAGAAGCTGAGGTTGAACACCCTGATGTCACCCTCGTATCCGACCATGGCTTCGCTCAACCCATCGTCTGTGACGAGAACAGAGAAGTTCAAATCCCCGTTGATGAAAGGAGCCGTCAGCATCCCCTTGATATAGCCTGCATCGATGGAGTTGTTCGTGAAGTTCACCATCACCGAATCAATATTCCCGGCGAATTTGCTGAACTTGATCTGCGCCAGGTTCGCCAGGTTCGACGCCGCAATTCTCCCGCTGAATCCCGTCGTTCCGACACTCAACCCGTTCACGTCAAATGACACGGGTGCATTTTGCTTCGAGAACTTGTCCGGCAATGTCACACGCCCGCGCTTGATATAGACACCCTTCCAATCAGAATCAAGTCCGCCCGGTGAAAGGAGCGTGGAGAAATCAAGCACGATGCTGTCACCACTCACCTTGAATCCGGTCCGAGCAATTTGCGACCGCGGAAGTGTCCGAACGTTCAGATAGAAGTTCCCGTCAGTATCAACGCTGAGGTTGCTGAATGGAATCTCAACACGATTACCTGCTGAATCTCTTAACGCACTGGCAGGTGGAAGTATCGACCCCGTAAGGGCAACACTCACATCGCCGTCCTGCACGGTCAGGCGTGTTTCATTCCGTTTGAGTTTGAGAGTGAAGTCGTTCGGATTGAGGAGGTTCATCGTGACGTCGTTTCCAAGGAGAAGCGTTCCGGCGAACGAATTCGACGTCAACGTCATGTTGCGGAAGACAAACAGAACACTGTCTCCTTCAAGAACTTCGCTTGCGAGAACCAGAAGCGCACTTCCCGTAACTGTTGCGGTATCCGGATGAACAAGGCGAACAGTATCGATGGTCATCTGCACCGGCCCCATCGGGAAGGTCAGGTTGGCGGCGATAAATACCTCGTGGATATTCCCGTCTCTATACACTCCCCGGAAAAATACCGAGTCGTTCGGCGAAGGAAACGGAAGCCGTACTCGCCCCATGACATGTCCCGATTCCACCGTACTATTGTGAAGGAAGAGTGCAACTGAGTCTACGTTTCCAGCAACACCGCCAAAACGAATGTCGAGCGCGTTGGTCTTGGAATTGAGTGTTCCGGTGATGCCCTGCTTGTTCACCATCAGCTTCTTGAAGAGTATCAGGATGGAATCTGTTCCGACCCTCATCTTAATTCTTCCTGAAAGCAACGCGCTATCAGCAGACACACGAACGCTATCAAAAACGGCTTTGCTGTACATGCCCGGCAGGGGAACAGAGAATCCCGGTGTCACCCGGAGCGTCTTGAGTTCTCCATTTTCAAGATGTCCAAGAAAGAGCACGCTGTCATTGGGCGCGGAGAACGGAAGTTTCATTTTCCCCCGGAGGTATCCCCCCTCCAGATTGTTGTTAACAAGGGTGATCGCAATGGAATCAACCGAATGATCAAGGTTACCAAAGCTGATCGGCGTCCTTCTTGTCGAGTACACAGTGCCGCTGATGCCGCCACTGCCGAACCCGAGTGAAGCAAATGGGATGAGGATCGAATCTGTACCCAATGAAAATTTGGCACGCCCCCATCCATATCCGCTGGTGGGAGTAAACTTCAACGTATCGAACCGAAGGTGGAGTTGCCGGATGCGTATCGTCTTCAGACTGGCAACGGTAATGTCGCCGCTTGTGACAACATGATTCTCATTAAGTGTGAGATTGGAATAAGCGACAAACACGGAATCGTTCAGGAACGGAAGATTAATCCATCCTTCACCGGAGTAGCCTGTACGCGAGGAATCAATTACCCGTGTTGGCGTCGCGCCGAATCCACCGATGGTAAAACCCTGACTCGACTGTTGGGTTGCTCCGCTCAAGTACCGGAACGTCCAGATCTCGCTCCGCCCATCATTCTGTCCGATGGCGTTGCCAAGCTCATTCACCGCCCTGACCTGCCATGCATACCGGCCGCCGGGATTCAACGGAAGCGCATCCACAGGGTACAGGAGAGATGTAATCACAAGCGATGGGTTTTCATAGTGCGGGTAACCCGATTGCATTGCATCGTATGGTGTCTGACCCTGAACGACCTCGGCGATCTTCAAATGATAGTATACCTGATGACCCGGCTGGTTTACGGTTGTCCACTGAAGCATCGGAAAGAACGTAAGCATCAGTTCATTGTCCGATGGAAGCAGGAGTGAAGGTGGCTCTGGAAGGCTTATGGTAAAGGATGCACATGCTTCCGGCGCAAGCACTTGCAGGTCGATGCTGCTCTTCAGCGTCATGCAAATCGTGTAGAAGCCCTCAGGCAGCACTCCTGATTGAGCGATTTGATTTCGGACCGATTGATTGTAGGTGATATCATTCCATGAAATAAGATCGATACCATTGAAAACATCGGTTCCAGGCATTACCGAAATGTTGCGACCTCGCCCGGAAGCAAGCTGCCCGTGAACGGAGGAAGAAATCACGACGTCGAAGAAGGCCGGATGAGTTGTTGAAACGGTGTTGGTGATTGTCATTTGAATGAACGTCGGGTCGCTTGCGATATCGCCGATGTAAGGGGAAGGAAAAGGATGAACCGCAAGCGAGGTGCTAACGTTTTGACAAAGCACAATCGAAGGAACGATGAGTAACACCAAGATGAACAGCTTCGTCTGTCTCATCGTCAAAAGCTCCTGTTGTATTGAAGACTGAGCAGGGATTCCACGAAGTTGCCGGCTCTTCCATTACCGTACGTATACGACGAAACCCTGGCGCTGAGAGCAACATTATCGTTCACCGAAAACCGGTACGATGTGTTCAATGTACCGACAAGTTGTTTGTCGGTCGTGACTCCAATGTTGTTCCGCGTTGTAGTAATGGAAAGAGACGGCGTAAGCGATCTCTCGAAGAAACTGTACTGCGCTGCAAGGCCGAGAGACATGATCTTCGTGTCGGTCGTCGTTCGATCGTTCATGGTGTAACTTGCGCGGGGGCTGATGACCAGCGAGGATGGGAATGCCACTGCCCACATGATACTACCAGAGTATGTCGTGTATGTATTCAGACCACCGTAGACACGATTCCGGTCGTTGAACTTCTGGCCTCCGATGGTTGTCGAGATGACATGTCGCAGGTCCATCCATTGTATCCTCATCGTAGGGCTCACGTTCAATGAGTGACTAATATTGTTGTACCTTGTCGTGTCGGAGGCTGAGTTGCTCTTCATCGTGAAGTTGGAATACCGTACATCAAGCGAGAGATGCTCGGTGGGAGTCGTATTGGCGAAGTACGATTGCAGCACTCGCCTGGTTGTCGCAAGCTTATTCCCGGCGAGATTGTCACGACGGAAGCCCAGAGTAGCACCGACGGTCAGGCGGTTCTCAAGAAGGCGCACACTCGGCGAGAGATCGATTTCCTCTCTATCGTTTTGGAATGAAGGAAGACCAAAGGATGTGAATCCGGGATTGACCCGCATGTACCTGGTGTGAACAGCCAGTGGGCCATGCATGAACTGCAGCGATCCTTTACCTGCATAGCCAATCCTGGTTCCGATGCGCGGTGTGAAGATCTTCTCTACCAACGCCGGAAGTTTGATGTCAAGTTCGTCATTCAACGTGTTGGGAGTATGAGCGCTGACCGCAAGCTCCGACGAGAAAGTCACCATGCTCTCGAACATACGGAGCGTTCCTGCCAGACCGGCGACCATGTTCTCTTGTGGCCTGGTTGCACCGGACGACGTCAACGATGAAGCATCATCCTTTGCGCGAACGATGTTCAAATCAATCAACGAACCCTCTTCCCTTCCGATACCAAGTTTCAACCCGTACAGATGGCGTCTGAACGTGCCGTAGTACATCCCCTGTCCACTGTCTGCGTTGATCGACTGCTGGATTCTCCCTGCGGTCGCCGAGAACCTGAACACTCCGGGTCGCAGATCAAACCCACCGCCGAACTGAAGCAGGCTGTTAATGCTGAACTCCGAGAAGCTGATATGGTGGTGGCCTGCGTGAAACGTTGCCCATGCAATTGCGGGATTCACACCGAACTGGTTGAACGGCTGCTGTACCGAACGACCTTCGGTCGACAGAACAAATTCAAACGGAAGGTCGATCTGCCAGATGCTGAACGTCGGACGAAAATACAGCCTGCCCGTTTGCGCCGGCCTCCGTGACTGTTGACCGCTGATTGAATATGCTTCGCCATACGATCCAAGTGTGCCGTAGAATCGAATGAGTTGTTGTGCAGGAGGTGAACCCGCGGTGGTTCCCGGCGGTTGCATTTGTCCTCTCCCATCACCGGCACAAACAGCGAGGGTGCACATAATGATATATGCAATGCGTATCCGATGGTATGTCATGTCGACCGTCCGACCTCCAGGCGTCATCAATACTTCACCTGAGCACAATCATCTTCTTGGTACCGATGTATCCTCCGTTGCCGTTCGAGGGAATAACCTCAAGCCGGTAGAAGTAGATGCCACTCGCAACACCTTCTGCATCCCAGGCAATGGAATAGGTTCCCGGCTGTTTCTGTTCGTTCACAAGCGTGGCAACTTCCCTTCCCAACAGATCAAATACTTTGAGCAATACCGATCCGGAACTCGAAATCTGATACTCAAGCTTCGTCTCTGGATTGAACGGGTTTGGATAATTCTGAAACAACACTGGCGAAGCAGGATACCGTCCATCTTCATCTACAGACAAGAACGTTCGAACCCGCACGAGGCTTCCTTTTTTCTCGACCGCGGATCCCGTCAGTCCGGTCACTGTAAGTGTCACCGTATACATACCCGGTGTGGTGTAGGTGTGGGAAGGATTTCGCGCCGAACTGGTGTTGCCATCCCCGAAATCCCAAAGCCATGACTGCGTACCGTGCCATGCACGATTGAAGAACGATACTGTCAGCGGAAACACCCCGGAAATATTCGCCGCGTCGAACGAGACAAGTGGGTGAAGCTTCGCAACATTGATGTCTCCATATCTCGGGAAGGTCGCTATGGGATTGTCCTGCTTCCACATTACCATCTCGTTGTCAACGTACGGCTCGGTGTTGGGAGTAAAGTCACCACTGTTCGTGATGCGTCCGATGGTGCTTCCGTCATACACTAGCACGTCGTTGTTCCCGGACCAGGCAATTTTGCCGTTGCTCAACCAAAGCCATCGTGCAACAGGAAGAGTCATATGAGCAACCTTTCGGGTCGTACCTGTCAAGATATCACGATACACCATCAGCGAGCCGCTCGGAGAGTCCTCGAACCAGACGATCGCGAAACCGTCAGTAATCGGATTTCTCGCTTGAGCAGCTCCAGTCGTTATCTGGGTCTTCAATCCTGATCCGACATTGTACATCATCACCTGATACACGCCGTTCCGACGTTCGCTCCAAACAATCCTCCCATTTCTGTAACTGAACCTGTCATTGACGGTGGAATCGGTCAGGCGAATTGTGGATGTGCCGTTGAAGTACATCAACATATCGTTGTTCCCTACGGCTCTGTACCAGCATGCATCGTTGCCGCTGGTGAGTGTGATTCCGTTGAAGGTGGTTGGTGCAACGTCGTTCGTAATCTGGATAAGGGAGTCTGAAGCAATCTTGTAGAGCCAAACTTGATTGATGTTGTTCCCCGCATTGCTTCGAAATCCATGGAAGCTTATTGCGCCGTTAGCAAGGTAGATGTTCTCGCACTGGAGACTGTCAATGATCAGCTGTGGGGCGCCGGATCCGTTGTAGAGATACATGTTGGTGAAGTCCTGTCGCCAGACATAATAACCGTCGTTTGCCATCACGAAGTCTTTGTACACAAGAGAGTCAGTCAAGCGTGTCACCGTGGAGCCATTGGAGTAGAACATTCGGGCAGAGATTGCGTTGGTATAGTTGCTCCATATGAAACCTGTAGGGGAAACACTCTTGAATCTCGATTGCGTCCACCCGCTCACGTAGTTGTTCGTCACGCGCCAGTATGTGAGGGGGACGCGCATTTCCACTGCATCGCCGAGTGTCCATGCGGTCTGCTCGTCGTCAACTACTGGGTTGTCTGCTCCTCCAAATTCCTCTCTTGTCGCTGTACTGATTCTATAGGTCCTCATCGTCCGTTGTATGCCTGTGCGAGTAGCCCAAACGATTAGCCCGTTGTCGGTGCGGACACTTGTGAGACGAACTGAATCTGTAAGTGAGAACAGAGAGTCCCTCTCCGAAATGTACACCCAGATTCTGGAGATATTCGTGAGTGTATCGACGAGGCCGGCAACGCATACGCTGTTGCTTGCGTCGTATCCAACGATATTGGTTGACGATGTTGGTGGCTGAGCAACCGTAACTGCTGAATCACCTTTAAAGAACCTCACTCTCGGTGAAGGTCCTCCCGTCTCGAGCCACACAACATGTGCATCTCTGAGAATCGGGGCCCTGTTCACACGACCGATGGTGTTCGAGATGTTCCTGGTGACAGTGCCATCAAAGAAAAAAATGTTCGATGCAGCGCTTGCACTTTCAGCCGTACTTGCAACCCAGGCAACCTGCCCATGATGCACACTTGGCTGCGTGTTCCAAATATCTGCGTTGAAGGATGTGTCTGATGCTGCAAGGATATTTCGTTTGATGACATCGGTCCCGGTTCCTGTTTTCCGGCGTGCATACACAACGATGCCATTTGAAACGCTGACTGGTTGCAGACTGTTCGGGTTGTAGGAATTCCCCAGGAGAGTTGTCTGCCACGTTCCCGTGTTGTACAGTTTCACCTGTTGTGCCGACGTGTTCCATGCTATGTACTCTCCGTCGATTGCAGCCGTAACACCTGTGAGTGCTGAATCAAGCGTCACGATTTCCGCGCCCGAGAAGTACTTTAGGTACTGCGAGCCCGTGTTCAGGTCGGTGTCTCTCCAGATCAGCCGCCCGCGATTGATAAGCAGTTGTTGCGGATTGCTGGTGTTGAAGGTGACGTTGATGGCTCTGTAGCCCGTTGTCCATTGCCCCGGACTTTCATTGACAAGAAGGAATACTCCGGTGAAAAGACAAAACCAACGTAGCGTCTTCATAGTGAATCTCCAGGAGAAAGTTGTGTTGAGACCTCAAATGAAATCTGTTTCGTAGCGACAAAGGGAACTACATATGCCGGGATGTGCGCCCTACGTTTTCCTGATGGACGCACCACCATGATACAATTGGAGCAAAGCTATTACAATCGCACAAAAGGACTGAACTTTGAGGTAGGATGAGTCAAGAAGGGATCAACCCGCATATCTGTGCGGGTCTTTAGACGAGTCGCTCTTTTAGGGCCTTGGCAACTGCTTCGGATTTGGAATGGACATGCATCTTTTCGTAGATGCTGCGGATATGAAAACGGACGGTGTGAACACTGATGTTGAGATGGTCGGCGGTGGATTTATAGCTGTTGCCGTTGACAAGCTCATTGAGAATCTGTTCCTCACGGGAGGTCAATCCAACATCGGTGGAATGTCGTGGAGAGAGTCTGCGAAATGCATCCATCACACGCGATGCAATCTCCGCCGACATCGGTGCACCGCCGGCATAGACCTCACGAACCGCTTCGAGAATCCTGGCCGGTGATTCCTTCTTGAGAATGTAACCACTGGCTCCATTGCAGATTGAGCGGAAGATCTTATCATCATCTCGATATACTGTCAGCATGATTACGGATGTTTTCGGAAACCGTTCCTTGAAGAGCTTCACTCCTTCCACTCCCGACATACCGGGAAGGCCGATATCCGAGAGTAAAACATCCGGCGCTGATGAAAGCGTCCGTAGTGCCTCTTCATATGATTTGAAGTTGCCTGCACACCGGAACCCATCAGTACTGTCGAGGATGTACGAAAAGCCAAGTCGTACTTCTTTCTCGTCTTCAATTATCGCTACTAATATCGGAGGAATGGATGTCATACGTGTGACAAGGTACCGCGTGGCTGAGTGTATTGCAACCGCATATTCAGACTGTTTTGAATTCAACCGTTGTAATAACGCCTTTGCCGGGAGAACTGTCAATTGAGAGAACCACACCTGCGCGCAGGGAGCGGTCTTTCATGCTTGAGAGTCCGTGGCCCGATCCTTCGCCATTTGGCGCATAACCAACACCATCATCGATCAACTCCAGTATCGCCTTCTCATCGGTGCGTTTGACTACAAACCGCAAACGACGCGCCTGTGAGTGCCTGATAACGTTGTTGACGGCCTCTTTGAGAAGGAGGAAGAGGTCACGCCGCTGGTCAAGCGTCAGTCTGGTCTGATCGAATTTTGCACTAATGTCCGTCTCGAAGACAATCCCTTTTGCTTCACACACTTCCTGGCCGAACTCAACAACCCGCCTGATAACATTTTGCAGGTCGTCGTGTTTCGGATCAACAGACCAGACAATATCTCCGAGTGAGTCGATAAGCTCACGGGCGGTGTCACCAATGCGCCCGAGTGTCTCCGCTCTCTTCGATCGTTCTCCGTCGGTCTGGCGCCGCGCAACTTCGCTGAGCACAGAGATGCGGGTAAGACTCGATCCGATATCGTCGTGCAAGTCCATTGCAATGCGGCTGCGCGTACGCTCGAGCTGCAGAGCCTTCTCAAGTCTATAACGATAGAGACTGTACACCACACCGCTTACTGCAGCAATGCACGCAACGACAAACCACCATCGGGCCCATACCGGCGGAAGAATTGAAAACGAGATTGAGGCAGGCTGGGCGCTCCAGACTCCATCCGAGCTGCGTGCAACGACGTTGAATGTGTAGGTACCGCCGGCAAGATGTGTATACCTCACCTCGCGTTGTGTCACCGGTGGAGACCAATCATCATCAAACCCTTCGAGCTTGTACCGGTATCGAACGCTGGACTCATCCGTAAAACTCAATCCGGCATACCGGAATGTAAGTACAGCAGGATTCGGCTCCAGTTCGATCTTCCCCCCGTTCCCGAAATGGAGTGTATCAACCTGCATGTCAGAGACATATACCGGTGGCGGACGGTTGCTCTTGAAGAATCGCTTCGGACGTATCTTCGTTATCGCCGGAAAGTTACTGACCCAAAGATATCCTTCATGATCGACCATCAATCCATGCAGTCCAATCTCGCCAAAACCCTGATCGTACCTGAAGTTTCGGAAACTCCCGCCATCGAGCTGACTCAGGCCAGACGATGTGCCTATCCAAATGCACCCGATGGAATCCTCCGCCAACGCATACACCCTGTTACCAACCAAGCCATCATCCTTCTTGTACGCCGTGAACGTTGTTCCATCAAACTTGTGCAGCCCCTCTTCATCCGTTCCGAACCAGGTGTTGTTTCGCGAATCCACCAGGATTTCATACACAATCAAACCTGAGACCTGGGGGATGTCTCTAATACTCTGAATTGAATCGCTTCTTAATTGCATGAGGCGGGCGCCATGATCTGTTGCCAGCCAGAACTGTTCTCCATCAGCAAGAGCTGAATCGGGCGGTGCTACTTTGATATCAAAGATTGTAAGATGATCAATAGCTGGATGCCGGAGTACCTTCATTGTCCCATCGCGCGCCAGATATGACAACCCTGTTGATGTTCCGCAAAGCATAACTCCGGAGCGCGTTTTCATGAAGCTATATACATTGTCCGACGGCAGGCCATCCTCCGTTCCATAGTGGATGATGCTATCCTGGTCTACCACATAGGCGCCGCCACTTCGCATCCCGAACCAGGTCCGGCTTGCTGATTCCGAAAAGATGCACGTGAAAGTCTTTGAGTCAAACGGCGGTACTTCTTGACCGAATGACACCTTGTTGTTCTTGAGTACATAGAGCCCCGTCGTGCGTGATCCAAAATAGATGCTACCATCAGGGGACTGATGAATCGGGCCGAACCCTGGAGTGGCGAGAATGTCCTTCCCGGGAAAATCGACAAGAAGGTCAGGAGCTATAAGTTTTCGGATTCCGGGGGCGCTCGCAAACCAGACGTTCCCTTCCCGATCCAGGAAGATGTCGTACACAACTGCGTCGCCGAAAGATTTTTCCTTGACGAACTTGTAGGACGATCCGGTTCGTATGCCCTTGTACAGACCATGCATCGTGCCAACCCAGAAGTTCCCATCATTGTCCTCACAGAACGCCCAAACACCACGTTCTGGAAGCCCCTCGAGCGTGGAGAAGAACTGAACCGTGTCTCCTTTGACCCGAATAGCTCCGTCGTATCCACCAGCCCAAAGTTCCCCAGACCTGGTTTCAGCAAATGCATACGGTCGGATGGGAATTCGAGAACCGGGTCCGACCACGTTCAATCCAGTTATAAACTTCCCGTTGGAGTACGAATACAGCCCGTGAGACCCAAGCCAGAGTTTTTTCTTCGAATCTGTGTAGAGGGCAGAAGCAAAGATGTCGGGGAAGGAATCGATCTTGAAAGATTTCCTTGAATGATCCAAAAAGCGAATTACTCTGAGTCCCCTGTCCGTGCCGACCCAGATGTTATGCCTGCCATCCTCGGCAACAGACAGCGCTTGTACATCGGCAAATCCTGGAAGGCGGGAGAAGTCGGTGGACTCTCCATTCCAGATGCGGATCAGGCCCCCTTCATTCACACCTGTGTAAGCGAACCAAATCCCACCTGCGTGGTCTTCGACAATGTCACGTCCGAAGATACCGGGAATATCCTTTGCCTGGCTGAAATTGATAAACTCAAAGCCATCATAGCGCGTCAATCCGGACTGGGTGCCGAACCACAAGTAGCCTCTGCTATCCTGGATGATCGGCGCAACCCTGCTATCGGGTAGGCCGTCCTGGGTAGTATAATCCTTGAGAAGATGTTGAGAGAGAACATCCGGGGGACGAAGAAGGATGAGCATAACGAGGAGCGTACGAAAGCGCATGATTGACCGAAGACGATCAACGAACATGGCGAAGGAGAATCTGGTTGATGAGAATTATGCTGCTTCCGCAGCCGCGGGGAATTCTTTGAGAATATTGTACTGTGTCGTCCGTTGTGCGGCGGCGAACCCCGCACCATGAATCAACTCAATACACTCTTCGGTATTCGTCTTGTTCACGAAGTTGGCCGCAGCATGGACATTCTCTTCGAACAGTGTCCCGCCAAAATCATCCGCGCCGAAGTGGAGCGCAATCTGTCCGGCTTTCTTACCTTCTGAAAACCATGACGCCTGGATGTGGTCGAAATTGTCCAAGTAGATGCGCGAAAATGCTATCAACTGGTAATAGCGGCTCGCCGTGGCATAGTGAGGGATAATCTTCTCCAGTGGAGTGTTGCCGGGTTTGAAACTCCAAGGCACGAAGGCGGTGAAGCCGTGATACTCATCCTGAAGTTGACGAATCACTTCGAGATGTTCAACAATGTCTTCATCCTTCTCAAGATGGCCGTACATCATGGTTGCTGTTGACTTGAAGCCGATCTTGTGCGCTTCACGCATCACGTTCAGCCAATCTGCGCTCGTGCCTTTCCTACTGCTGATTTTTTTCTTGACGCGGTCAGAGAGAATCTCCGCTCCACCCCCGGGAATCGAGCGCTGTCCGGCATCCCACAATCGCTGCAGAACTTGCGGAATCGTTTGCCCGGATACTTCCGCCATGCCGATGATTTCCGATGTAGACCAGAAGTGCGGAGCGATCTCAGGCACTTCTTTCACCGTGCGTTCAACCATCTCAACATAATATTCAAATGGAACTGCCGGGTTCACCCCTCCTTGCAACAAAACCGTCGTGACACCCATCGCCGCAGACTCTTTGAACTTTCGAATCATGTGATCAACGGTGTACGTGTACTCTCCCTCTTCGCCCGGATGCCGGTAGAACGCGCAGAAGATACAATCGATGTTGCAGATGTTCGTGTAGTTCGGGTTTGTGTCGATGACGAACGTGACCCGCTGTTCGGGGTTCTTCTTGAAGCGAATCCCGTTGGCGAGATCGCCGAGTTCGAGGAGTTCACTCTTTTGAAGGAGAAACAAGCCTTCCTCGTGAGTGAGGCGGTCGCCGAATCGTATCTTTGAAGTGATTTCCAATAGTTCCATTTCGTTGCTTTCCTGTTCTGAGACTATGGTCTACGATAAACCTCTTTCCGGTGGCCGATCCGAATGATCGTGATAAGTAGGACTTTGTTCTCAACACTATAAACGACCCGGTAATCACCAACCCGAATGCGATATGCGTTTGCTGACCCGGAGAGCTTTTCGGACTGACGAGCAAAGGGACTATCCGTCAGAGCGTCAATGGCCTTTGTTATCCTGGGAATTACTGACTTTCCCAGCTTTCGCAACTCCCGTTCAGCCGAAGGTTTGAACTCCAGCTTATAGGATGCCATCTCGCTTCAGTCTCTTCTTAACCTGTTCCCAAGGAATCGATTTCTCATTTCTCCTTGTTGCAATGGCGGAAAGATCGGCCAAATCCTCCATGAGTCGTTCATAATGCTCAAGACTTATGATAATTGCTTTCTTGTTTCCTCTTCGATCAACGACATAAGTCGCCTGAGGTTCTTTCACTTTTCCCATGGTGTGTACCTCCAGATCATTTTAGCCCCATATCTCTTAATCAACATTTGAAGTCTCTCCCTTCTTCACCCCCGATTCTATTTCTATTGAAGAGATCAGCTTCTTGAACTCTCCTATCGCCTCCCTTTCCCTCTCACCTAACCGGTAATTGAACCCAGCCAGATACTCCGCCGTCTCAGAATCCGTGAGCCCGATTTTTTTACCATGCTGACTTGCAGTGGTAACGAAATCAACCTCGGATTTATCCAATGAATTAGCGAGGATTTCTCTAAGTTCCCGCTTTGTTGCATCGGGCAACGATTTCTTCATTGCCCAAACAGCAAATACGAACGGGAGTTTTTGCCAGTCGTACCACTCTCTGGCAAGATCGAACACAAGTTCGAAGCCGTCAAGTCCCAGTTTGTTATGGCGCAGAGCATCGTCGCCGATAAGTAATACAGCATCATAAGGGGAATAGTCATTCACACCTGAATGCAGCCGCTCGAAGTATGCCTTCACGCCATGCTTCTTTTCAAGCAGCACCTTCAAGAGCCTCACCGATGTCGCGGTGTCGTCCGTAATACCGATTTTCTTTCCGTCGAGCCCGGCCCAACCATCCTTCGAAAACAACATCACACTTTTCACCTGATCACGCGTCGCAATACACCAGTCCATCAGTTCAAGCTTTTCTTCGTTGCGGATGTAATCCATCAGCGAAAATGGGCCCGCGTCAATTTGTCCCTGATCGGCAAGCAAACCCATCCTTCGCGGAGCGAGGGGCAGAATTCTGAACTGCCGCTTCTCGAAGTTGGCGTAGAACGGAACAGAGTTAAGATATGGAATCTTTCCGATGACATTATCAGTATATAGATGAAGCGGGTTGTAGTAGACGTCCCGCTCGACAGGAATCTTACCGGCATCTTTGATGATTCTGATGAGTTGATCCTTTGCAATCCTCATCGGACTTGTCGCCCCGGCGTCATGCGCAATCTTCTCGCCTCCGACTGTACCATCCATGTCATCAGCGCCGAAGTTCAATGCCATTGCTGCAACCTCTTCTGTCAACATCACCCAGTACGCTTTAATGTGCGGGAAGTTGTCAAGCATCAGACGCGAAATGGCAATTGTCTTCAGGTCATCAATCGCCGATGTAAATTGGTTCTTCGGCTTGATGCCTGTGTCGCCGGGTTGGAAGGCAAGTGGAATGAACGTGAGGAAGCCGCCTGTTTCGTCCTGCACTTCGCGAAGCTTGATCATGTGGATGAGACGCTCTTCGAGTGTCTCGATGTGTCCATACAAGAGCGTGCTGTTCGTGGGAATGCCGAGCTTGTGTGCTGTCTTGTGCACCTCGAACCATCCCTTCGCTCCGATCTTCTGTGGAAAGAGCAGCTTGCGTACGCGCTCGGAAAACACTTCAGCACCACCACCAGGCATCGTGCGTAATCCAACAGCTTGCAATTGTCGCAGCACTTCTTCAATTGACATCCTGAACTTTTTGTGGAAGAAGTCGATCTCAACAGCGGTGAACGCTTTGACATCAACAGTCGGAAATTTTTCGTGGATTGAACGGACGATATCCAGGTATCTTTCCCACGGCCAATCTGCCGGCATGCCTCCGGTGATGTGAACTTCGTGGATATCGGGTGTAAGTTTGCCGAGGATTTCCTCCGTCGTCATCTCGTACGCATTCGGCCGGTTCTTCTTCGTAGCGAAGTCGCAGAACTTGCAGGAGAGGACACAGATGTTCGTGTGTTCGATCTTCTGGTTGAGGACGAAGTACACCGCATCGCCGCTCTTCTGCTGCTGGACGTAGTGTGCCATCTTGCCAACTGAAAGAAGGTCGGACGTTTTGTACATAGCCAGCCCGTCTTCAAGCGTCAGGCGCTCGCCGGTTTGGACTTTCGACCAAATGGGGATGAGAGATTTGTCTCTGAATTCGATTTGCATGTTCGTTGGAGGTTTGTGTTTCAAGCTCTTCAAAGATAATGATCTTTCTTGCATGTATCAATCACTTGCGGCTCTAGAGCACATAGAGCCTGGAATTAGGCCCGCTTACTTTTTGCTGAACAATTGTGCAGAAATTGTCATGCTTGTGTGTTATATTGTTCCATTCATCCTCTTCAAATAGACAGAATCAATCATTTAACGGATCACAGCATTGCAAACATACAACCAGCAACCCGCTTCTCCCCTTGTCGGCATTCTCATGGGAAGCGCATCAGATGCCGAAACGATGGAACCAGCGCGCGCGACGCTCAAAGAGTTCGGCATCAACTGTGAGTTCAAAGTCCTCTCTGCTCATCGCACGCCTGACCAGACACTCAAGTACGCCGAAGAAGCCTCGGACCGGGGCATCGAAATCCTGATCGCAGGTGCAGGCGGCGCAGCACATCTTGCCGGCATTCTCGCAGCAAAGACGATCCTTCCAGTCATCGGCGTTCCGATACAATCAAAGTCGCTCAATGGACTTGATTCTCTTCTTTCCATTGTTCAGATGCCCCCGGGAATCCCGGTGGCAACGGTCGCCATCAACGGCTCTGCAAACGCAGCGTTGCTTGCTGTCGAGATCCTTGCGCTGAAATATCCGGAACTGAAAGTGAAGCTGAATGAATATCGCCAGACCATGCAACGCAAAGTGCTGGATGCAAAGGTCTGATCGCAATACCTGGGAACATCAAACACCATCCAAGAGGAAACACATCCGTGAACCGTAGGCGATTTTTTCCCTTCATCCTTGTAGCTCTCTTTTCTACACAGACATTCTCGCAACAGGCACGGCCTGCCATCGACAATCTCATCACCGACGAAGTCGACAGCTCGGCAATAGCCCAGATCATTGAGGAGGGAACACAGCGGTCCAAAGCGATGGAATATCTCAGCTACATTGCCGATGTGTACGGACCGCGGCTCACAGGTTCTCCCGGTTTCACGCGTGCAGCAGACTGGACGATGAACACGCTCTCTACCATGGGGCTTGTGAACGCACACCTTGAAGGCTGGCCATTCGGGCGCGGATGGGAACTCCAGCGGTATTCTGCCAACGTTATCGGCAAGCAGGTATTCCCTCTACATTCCTACCCGATGGCCTGGACGCCTGGCGTTGATGCAACAGGCGATGTGATTCTCCTTGATGCAAAAACGGATAGTGCACTTGATACCTTTAAGGGAAAACTGAAAGGCAAATTCGTTCTGCTCGGCGGGCCGCGAAACATTGAGGTGCGATTTGATCCGGGCGCGACGCGTATGACCGAAGCACAGCTTCTTGAGCTTGCCAATACCGACGTTGCCAGACCGCGGCGCCCGCGGCGTTTGGATGCCACCTCCCGTCAACGCCGCTCAACGCTTGAATACAGGAAGGTTCAGATGTGCGAGAAAGAAGGCGCACTCGCACTGCTCAGCGTCGGCGGGTTCGACGGTGGAAGTATCATGGTCTTATCTGCCAACGTCCCTCAACATCCTGACTCCCCCTTTGCAAGCCGCTTGCGTGTATGGGATCCCAAAGCGCCCAGGATTCTTCCACAGATTGCCGTCGGTGTTGAGCATTACAACCGGATGGCAAGAGCATTGGAAAAGGGAGAAGAGCTTAAGATCGAAATGAATCTGGATGTCGCGTTTACAAAGCCAGATTCGGGATACAATGTTATCGCAGAGCTTCCGGGAACGGATCTCAAGGATGAAGTGGTCATGATTGGGGCGCACCTCGATTCATGGCATGGGGCCACCGGCGCAACGGATAATGGAACGGGCGTTGCAATATGTATGGAAGCCATGCGTATCATGAAGTCGCTCAACCTGAAGCCAAGAAGGACGATCCGTATTGCGTTATGGGGAGGCGAAGAACAGGGAGAGTACGGCTCAAAGGCGTATGTGAAGCAACACTTCGGCGAGCGCGCTACGCCCAGAGATGGTGAACCCAAGTTCATCTACAAGCCCGAAGCGGAAAAATTTTCTGTCTATTTCAATGATGACAATGGTACCGGCAGGTTCCGGGGAATCTACATGGAGAAAAATGAAGCCGTCCGCCCGATCTTCCGCAAGTGGTTCGCGCCATTCGGTAGGGAGAACTCGTTTACACTCACCATTACCGGCACAACAAACACCGACCACCAGGCATTCAACGAAATCGGGTTGCCGGCGTTTCAATTCATCCAGGATGACATCGAGTACTTCACCCGTACATGGCACTCCACCATGGACCTGTATGACCGGGCAATCGAAGATGATCTCAAACAATGCTCAGTTATCATGGCCGGCTTTGCGTATACCGCAGCAACGCGGGATGAGAGAATGCCGAGAAAGCCGGTACCAAAGTAGGAATCCAATCCGCTATCAAGACAAAACACGTAGACTGCCATGAAGACAATGCTCATCATCCTTGTTCTAAGCACCGTCACAGTTGGATTGTTTGAAGGATGCAAGAAAGACGAAACAACAACAGCGCCAGAGCCTGAAATTGGCAATCCATTTGAAATCCACGCTTGGAACTACGCTACAAACCATTTCTTCGTCGACACACTGTACCGCCAGTACTATGAGCCGTACTATCAAAACGACCCACCGATGGTAAACCCTTCAACACAAGTTGTCGAAGAGCAGTTATGGATTCAAAGATCCGGACCTTTTCCTGATCCTAGTGAACGAAGCGGAATTGCATATACTAATCTCCCTACAAGGCTTCCACAAGGATATGATTCTACATTTCGAGAACCCGTATCAATAATTCCTGGTGAGATTGAATTGGGCCGCTTTGTTTTAATGAACCGATCGCAGTACGAGATGACAGCCGACGGTTACCTGGGTGTTGTCACACTGAAAACTCCTGTGCCTGATCAGCTGATCATTGCTATCTCGTATCGCCGGGCCGACGGAACCCAGTTTGGTGAATTCACTCATGATCTGAACGATACGACTCCCACGCCGATCATACTAAAGATGATCAAACCAATGAATCTCAATTCCATGGGGAGTAATTACAACGTGGCATGGAATCAGCTTCTGAAGAACATATACTCAATCGGGGTTCAGAATACCATGAGCCATGGCTTCATTCTTGATGTTATGCGAAGGGTTCCTGGACAGGAAGATCAGAATTTCATTCCACCAACCCAACGGCTCTTGAGAGTGTTTGGTTTGGACAGATTCAGTGCCGATGGGACTCCTGCTGCAAGCGGGGATGGCTTGTTTGATTTCAGACTGGGGCGAACAGTTGATCAAGCCCGAGGAGAGATCATTTTCCCATCCCTCAGACCGTTTGATCAGGGAATCATGAAGTACTATCAAGCCGGTGGGATCACCCTTCCCGAAAGTGAGTACTACTACTCTGAAGTGTATGATACCACAAAGACATTCTCACAGCAGGCACTACTCCATAATCGATACATTATTCGAGGCCGTGCCAGTTCGGACAATTAGCTATTCAGATAGAACCTCGAGGCGGGCGCTTCCGCCCATGCAACCTTGTCATTAGCTCTGGTGACCTTGAATACTCAACTTTCACGCAACTCTGAACCGACTTCAGTTGTTGAGAATATACCACCAGAGGTGTTGTGTTGTGCCAGAACCGTCCAAACCCGTTTCAATTCCACAACCAGTATATTGTTTTTGGAGGATGTATGAAGTCACTCGTATTGTGTCTGGGGATTTGTGTTTCGATTCTCTCCACTCCCGTCATTGCACAATGGCAACTGCGCGCCTTGAGCGGCGCAAACGTGCATTCGCTACGAACAAATGGAACACTTACCTATGGCGGTACAGAAGCATCCGGCTTCCATGTCTCCACCGATGACGGCGCATCATGGACGCAGCAGAACAACGGGCTGACGAGCAACTTCGTAAAGACGTTTGCCGTGAGCGGATCCAACCTGTTTGCGGGTACCAACGGCCCGGCCGGAGCATACATGACGACGAATAATGGAGCGAACTGGTCGATTGCAAATTCGGGCCTCACCAATACAGCCGTCCATGCACTTGCGCTCAATGGCGGTACGTTGCTCGCCGGAACAAACGGAGGCGGCGTATTCATCTCGACAAACAACGGAGGAACGTGGCTGGCATCCAACACGGGCTTGACAACTCTTTCGGTACACGGACTGCTTGTTGCAGGCGGGCGCGTGTTCGCAGGGACAGGGAGCGCGTCAACTGAAGGTGGCGTGTTTCTTTCGATAGACAACGGAGCAAGTTGGTCACGGCCTGCTACAAGTCCGAACAATATCCGTTCTCTTGCTGCTCTCGGAACTGACATCTTCGCATCGACGAACGGGACAGGGGTCTACAGATCCACCGACAATGGCGCAACATGGGCCGCTGTAAACACCGGGCTGACGACTCAGACAGTCCGCACGATCATCTCACAGGGAGGTGCATTGTTTGCAGGAACAAATGGCGGAGGTGTATATCTTTCCACAAATAGCGGAACAAACTGGTTGCAAATCAACACCGGTCTGACAAGTCTATCGATTCTCTGCCTTGCCGCAAACTCCACAACACTCTATGCAGGAACTCAAACGGGTGGGATCTGGACGAGGCCACTCTCGCAGGTTGTCGCAGTAAATGAACAACCCATCGGTCAACCTGCCGGGTTCACGCTGGCCCAGAACTATCCCAATCCATTTAACCCCGCAACAATCATTAGCTATCAGCTGGCAACTAACGGCTTCGTAACACTCATGGTCTTTGATGTGCTGGGAAATGAAGTCGCCACATTGGTGAACGGGAATGTTGAAGCCGGAGTTCATGTTGTACAGTTCGACGCGAGGAGTCTTGCAAGCGGATTCTACACCTACAGACTCACTGCTGGCGGCACTACGCTCACGAAGAACATGCTCCTTATGAAGTAATGGGACGGTTCATGACGAACAGCCTGAGCTTCAAGATTGTGTTCGTTCTTTCCTTTTCGATTCAAGCACATGCGCAACCCTTCTGGGCGCCCACAGATGGTCCGCTCAATTCCCATGTGCTGGCACTTGCGACCAATGCAAGCGGACACATCTTTGCCGGACTCGAGGGCAATGGACTGTACCGCTCCACCAACCACGGAGCTTCATGGCTGCTGGTCACTGCCGGGCTCACAAATACATTTATCTATTCAATCACCGTTGGTCCCAACGGCGATGTATTCTGTGGAACGAGCGGTGGTGGCGTCTTCCGGTCAACGGATAATGGGGAACCTGGTCGCAAGCAAACACAGGGTTGACCAATGGTCTGGCGTTTACCGTCAGGTTTGGTACCAATGAACAACTCTACACTGGAACGCTCGGTGCGGGCGTCTTTGGCTCAACGAACCTTGGTCACACCTGGAGCCCGTCAAACAACGGACTCTCGACTCCTTCCGTGTACTCTCTCACCTCAACAAGTGATGGATTCATCTTCGCAGGCACCGACGGCGGCGGGATCTATCGATCGACAGACCTTGGCACAAACTGGATACAGGTTAACAACGGCCTCTCATCCTTCAGGATCTATTCGTTGACCTCCAACCCGCAAAGAATGGTTTTCGCTGGAACACTTGGCACCGGTGTATTCCGTTCAACAGACGGTGGCCTCCTCTGGGAGAGGATGAACAATGGTCTTGTCAGTGCCTTTATCTATGCTGTGGCTGCAAGCAATACTGGCGAAGTCTTTGCCGGAACTCCTTCCGCCGGCATATACCGATCAACGAACAATGGCAACTCATGGACGCAGACCAACAGTGGCCTTACAAATCTCAACATCAATGCCATCGCCATCAGTCCGGATGGGTACGTGTATGCCGGCACGGAAGGGAGTGGAGTGTTTCGAAGTGTAGAACCCATTACGAGCATCGCATCAAACGAACCCTTCCCTCAACATATGCGCCTGGAGCAAAACTTTCCCAATCCATTCAACCCAATGACAACAATCAGCTTTCAGCTTACAGGTAACAGCTTTGTAAGTCTCAGGGTCTTTGATGTTCTCGGCAAGAACATTGTCACACTTGTGAACGGGCCGAAACCTACGGGAAAACACTCAGTCCCCTGGAATGCAGACAACATTCCAAGCGGGATATATTTCTATCGCTTCTCGTCAGGTCACTTTAGTGAAACGAAAAAGCTTGTCCTCGTAAAGTAGCTTCCTCACCTCGTTACCTCTGCTTGTCGCAAAGCCGCGACAGGCCATATCACTGTTCTGTCGTCAAAATGCGACTGTAACATCCAATTCGTTGTATCACCTGCAAAATTGAGCAACAATCAACGCGCCCCCTCGGCACGAAGCTTGCAAACTGGTTTACGGCATTGATTATCAACCAATCATTCAGGAGACACAATACATGCAATTCAGACTCAGTAGTATCGCCATCATATTTGCTGTCATCATAGGCTTCACAGGTCTGGCGAGATCAGATGGCCACAAGGTGTGGGAGCTTGAAACCAAAGGCGACGTCGAGTCAAAATACTTCCTGCAGAACGGTAAGTACTTCTTTGTCCGTGCGGAAGAATACCTGCACTGCTTTGATGGAGAGAACGGGAAGGAAATCTGGAAAACCGAAATACCCGATTACGAAAAGCTCGGGTTCAAGTATCTCTGGAATGAAAAGGAATATATCGTCTCGACCGAAAATGAGGAGCTGATAAGCTATGACGTGTACACTGGCAAGGTTCTGTGGAAACAGAAATACGTCGACATCGATCAGGATGACAACACCAGTTTTGATGACAGCGAGACCGCCTTCCTTATCATGTATGGCAAAACCACCCTGTGCATTGATCCCGTCACCGGAAAGGAGCTCTGGCGGCACAAAATCAGATACGATGCCAACAGGAATGAGAAAGGGTTGGCGAATTATTTTGACGTCACTGAAGGCGATGCAAAGCGCATTCTCTTCGCAACAGAAGATGGGCTCTTGTTGCTTGATGCGGCAAACGGTGCCACCCTGTGGGAAAATCCGGATGGGGAGCTCTCAGATGAAGAGAATGTGAAAGCAGTAAGTTACTTCGGCAGCAAGGCGCTTCTCATGTACGACGATGACCAGATCAGCTTTCTTGATGTTCTCAACGGGAAGGAACTCTGGAAACGAAAACAAGAGATTGGCGATATTGAAGGATACAAAACCATTGGAAATGCCAACGGCGTCGATTACCTGCTGATTTCACTCGACGATACACAGCTCATGATCAACCTCACCACCGGGAAAGTCGCGTGGGAGACCAAGCCCGGCGAAATGGAAGGACTTCTCACACACTACAAAGAAATGGATGGCGGCAAGTCACTGTGTTACTTCAAGCGAAAACTCAAGAGCGGCAAGGACAAAGGAACGCACTTGGATCTCTACCTCATCGAAACCGCAACCGGCAAAGTCTCGTGGAAGCAGGAAATCGCCATGACCGAGTGGGCACCCGCAATCGGCTTCGCCAACTTCCTCTCCAAAACGCTGCTTGGAACCAAGGTGTTCCAGGAGAACGATTATGGGTTCATCTTCACCGAGTATGAAGTGGATAACGATATCGTGTTCCTCATTCGCGGAACAACCGGAGCCTCCGACATGGTGGATCCAACGAAGCGCGACGGCGATGGAGAAGGCATTGTACGCATCAACCTGACAACCGGAAAGATCACATACCGCTCCTACTTCCCTCTCAACAAGATCGGCTTCCGATGGTCAGCGGTGAAGTTCGAGATCAAAGATGCTCCGCAGCCGGTAGCCCTCAATGGGAATATCTTCGTCGTCGGTGCCGAACGTGTTGTGTGTGCGGATTTGAAAACCGGAACAATCGTTTGGAAGATTGACGATGATCTTGGTTTCCCTGTGGACTGGCTCTTCTTTGACAATACCATTTTCCTCAAGGTAGGAAAACAGGGCTGGGACATCGCAGTGAATGCAAAGAGCGCATCCGTCGACGCAAAGAAGGCGTGGAACAAAGATCCGTACCGGTTTTATGCCCTCGACCCTGCAACAGGAAAGGAACTGTGGCAAGTCGACTTCGAGAATGATCCCAGCATTGCCATGGATCCTGTGTTTGATGAAAAAACCAAAATGTTCTTTGGTGCGGACGAGGAAGAACTCTTCGCCGTGAAGTTGGCACGGGACGGCAGCGGCAAGCGATCGTGGTCGTTCAAGTTCGATAAGGATGGAAAGATAGGCGATCTTGACCATGAGGACTGCTATGCCGTAACACAAACTGTCAACTCCAGCAGTTCAACCTCGGTGACTTTTTCAGGGGGGCAACTTGGCACCAGTACAACCACGTCAATCTCATACTCCGCAACTGCAGAGCTCGTTTTGCAGCCGGTGTTCCGCGGTGATCACTTTGTCATTTTCGGCCCTGATGGTGTTTGCTCCGTAGGACTTGACGGCAAACTCCTTTGGACAACGGAGTGGAACTGGGCGGGAAAGAAGGTGACGTTGAAACCAACGTTTCTGAGCTCGGGCAAAATTGTGTTCATGGTAAAGGAAGATATCCAGGTGATGGATGAGAAGACAGGGAAAATCGAATGGAAGGAAGAAGATGATTACGATGCGGCACCTGCCCTCTCTCCAAACCATAAGTTCCTTTACATGATCGAGAAGGATGAGGTGCGCGTGTACAAGATGGCAGGCTGAGTAACAATGGACATAATCCAGGAGAGCCTGCCCATAATTCTGGCAGGCTTTCTTGTTTTCAGGCTTGAACATTCAAATGAACTTGATATATTACCGCTGTCAATCAATCATTCCTATGGCATATACTCAACTTACTCCTGAACTGATCAGTATACTGACTTCAATCGTCGGTCGTGATAATGTACTTGTCGACAATGAGTCGCGAGCACTCTACGGCAAAGACGAAACCGAGGACTTCTCCTTTCCACCGGAGGTTGTTCTCAAGCCATCCACATCCCTGCAAGTATCCGAGGTCCTGAAGCTGGCAAACCGCCACTTCATTCCCGTTACTCCCCGTGGCGGCGGAACGGGACTTTCTGGAGGGGCGCTTGCTGTGCACGGTGGCATCTGCCTCTCAATGGAGAAGTTCAACAGAATTGTTGAGATCGACGAGAAGAACTTTCAGGCAGTTGTAGAGCCAGGAGTGATCACACAGAAATTCCAGGAAGAAGTAGAGAGCCGTGGACTGTTCTATCCTCCCGATCCGGCATCGCGCGGCAGCTGTCATCTCGGAGGCAATCTTGCAGAGTGTTCAGGCGGTCCTCGCGCGGTGAAATACGGTGTCACAAAGGACTATGTCCTCGGTATCGAAGCTGTGCTGCCTACAGGTGAGGTGGTCAACATGGGTGGAAGGGTGCTGAAGAATGTTTCCGGTTATAATCTCACCCAACTCATTATTGGCAGCGAAGGCACTCTCGCCGTTATTACAAAGATAATCTTCAGATTGATTCCTCTCCCCCGCTTGAGAAAGGTTGTTCTTGTAGCATTCAACTCGATTGACGATGCCACTGCATCGGTCGCGAGCATTTTTCAACGCGGCATCACTCCTTCTGCCCTTGAGTTCATGGAACGGGCCGCCGTCAAAGCTGCCGAGGATCGCCTTGGTAAGAAATTCCCAAATGGAGAAGCCGAAGCTCAACTCCTGATCGAGGTTGACGGAAACTACGAGGAAGGATTGAACAAAGACATCGAAGTTATCGCCGAAGTCGTCGAGAAGCACCATTCACTCGACGTTCTGCTGGCAGAAGACACACAGAAAATTGCAGACGTGTGGGCACTCAGACGCAGCATGGGTGAAGCAGTAAAATCATACTCAACCTACAAGGAAGAAGACACTGTCGTTCCGAGGGCGCATCTTCCTCAGTTGGTCCGTGGCGTGAAGACCATTTGCGCGAAATACGGCATTACATCGATCTGCTACGGGCATGCTGGCGATGGCAACGTACACGTGAATATTCTCAAAGACAAGCTCGATGTTGCCACGTGGGAGAAACACCTCGACACTGCTATTCGAGAGGTCTTTGAACTCACTGTGTCACTTGGTGGAACGATCTCCGGAGAGCATGGTATCGGCTATTCACAAAAATCATATCTCCCCATAGCTCTCTCTCCTGCCGAGTTCACATTGATGAAAAGCATTAAGAAAACGTTTGATCCCAACAACATTCTGAATCCGGGGAAAATTTTTTTAGAGTAGATGGGCAAAATATGCAATCCTCATAGAGGGCGAGTTGGATCTTGCACTCGACATCATCTGGATACAATCATACAGAAATGGTCTCAAGTTCCATTAGAACTCTCGTCGGATATTTCTCCAACCGCAACACGCCGTGGACAGATTCTGAGGCATGGATCAGTTTGCGGCAGCTCTAAGCACGAACCTCGGGATCGCGACTTTGAATTTTTCTCCGTTTACGCGCTGCATGAGGAAAGTCCCTTCCATCGCCCCTTCGAAGGTCTCAAGAATGGAGAAACTATTGTAGGTGTGTGCCTCATCAGGAAGAATCAAGGGCTGCTTCCCCACTACACCTTCACCCTCCACCTCTTTTTTTTCGCCGTGGGAATCGAAGATAAACCAATGACGTCGCATGAGCCGGACGGGTTCGTCCGTGTTGTTGGCAATGCGGATGAAGTACGCAAAGACGAATTTCTTGTGCATCATGTCAGACTGACCATCGAGGTAGACTGGATGCGCTGTGACAGTGATGCCTGCTGTTGTTGCAACGTACACGCTCATGGTTTCGATTGTAAGTTCAAACATGGGATTGCAAGATAAGGCAACTAATCCTGCCAATCAAGCAGCAAAAAGGAAGTGCTGTAGAAACAAATGAAAGCGACACGTGATCAACTCTTTGTATCGATGTGTGGTGGGGGCTTCCAGAGTAATTCTGGCTTCACACCAGACCGACCCCCATGTCATTCTTTGCCGCCATCGTGCAACCAAGACTAATATCGCCTATGAGTTGCAGTAGCCTGTCAAATGACACCTTGCTCACCATAAAATCGAGTTCGGTTTTAGCGAGTGGTGTTGCAACGCGCAAAATGGCAAATCCTGTGACATAGATGAATGGGATGAGTTCGAGGTGTTCATCACTCCGGATCAGCTCGTGAAGTTTGGTTCCGGTACAATTTGGCATGTTAATATCGGAGATGATGAGCCCAACCGGATGATGCTGAAGCAGTTCGAATGCTTCTGCCCCATCGGTAGCAGTAACGACCAAGTGTCCATGCATCTGCAGGGCTTCTCGTAACACATTTCTATATTCGATATCATCTTCCACAACAAGAATGTGCATGGTGTCGCTCCTTCATTATGGCTGTGCGTAATATTGGAGACAGGCATAGACTTCTCAATTGTTGGATCAATGCTTGGATCTTCCGCCTCTGTTGCATCCCTTACCTCGCAGTAGATTGAATTCCGGACAAATGGAAGGCGTTTAAGTTTCGGATCCTGGCGAACATTCCGATGTACATTCAGCCCGTTCATCCTGGGCATACTGATGTCGGAAAAATGAGATCCACCTCCGATTCTCCAGACTTTGAAAGTGCCTGTTCTCCATCAGGCACTGCAACAACGTCGTAGCCGTGAAGCAACAGTTCTTCAAAGAGCAACCCGAGATATGTCGGATCGTTGTCAACGATCATTACTCTCATTTGGCTGCCCGCGATTGCATTCATGAGCATCCTATTGCAAAAGGAGAGCCAGAATGCTCGCGGTCAAGTTCTCTGGCCTTATGCAATAAAACCGGCTTTCAGGCCAGTTCACCAGTTATCGATTGTAGAATTGATAGGAACCTGAGGAAAAATGGTAGGCGGGTGCGTGGACTGCATGATTTTCAGCCACACGGAAATAGAAATCCCGATCCACCTTCGGTATATCGGGATTCGGTTGCTACTTGGCAGTTTTAGTCAGATCTTGCCAACGTTTGTTGCTTGCAAGCCTTTCGGTCCCCGCTCCAATTCGAACTGAACCTGGTCACCTTCATTCAAGTTCTTGTATCCATCTCCCGCAATAGCCTTGTAATGCACAAACACATCTTCTCCACCAGGACGAGAGATAAATCCGAAGCCTTTTGCTCCGTTGAACCACTTTACTGTGCCCTTTTCCATGGGGTTAACCTTTCTTTATATGCCAATCCGCAACCCGGCGGACACGGTACCTACATCGAGGTGGTGTGCATTAAAAAAAATCGCAATCAAGGTTTTCGTTGCGCCAAGGCTGCGATCAGTATTCTGCTGCGGGTTTGTACACAAAGAACTCTAGCGAAACTGCAAAAGCCCAACAACGGTGTACTGTTAGTTGACGGCCACAATATAGTATCCGATTTTAAAAATAGCAACAATTTTTTATTGTTTCAGTTGTCATATGTGAGCGATAATTGGCAAATTGTAATCAGGAATAGCATATATTGTTGAGTCTGTTTTTGGGACCCATTTCCAATTTAGCTAAATGGATGGAGGCGCTTTCCTTCAGTTCATTCCTCCGATCATGGTGCTGAGATTGCAAATTCAAATTTTCTCGAGAACATTTTGAAAAGGTCACCTATGAATGCACGTTTCGTTCCGGTACTATTAGTCCTGCTAATCGTTGGCGCTTGCTCCGAAAAGCATAAGGAGCCCGATTTCCGAAATGCGAATTGGGGCATTACAAGTGAGCAAGTAAAGATGGTGGAGAATGCAAAACTCGTTATGGACAACGGAAAGATGTTGTCGTACGATGGCACTGTCGGAGGAATCCCTTGCCAGATCGTTTATGTGTTTGTCAGAAATCAACTCATCGAAAGCCATTATTTCCTAAAAGCCGAGCACAAGAGTGATAACACATTCATCCAAGACTATGACAAACTGAAATCCACTCTCACAGAAAAGTATGGAACCCCTGCATTGGACGACGCAACTTGGAAGAATGATGTATACAAGGGAAACAATGATAAGGTTGGCCTGGCCCTAAGGTCGGGCCACCTGACCCTTGCAGCTGAGTGGGGAACTCCTTCTACCGAAGTCTGGCTGTTTCTAACGGGCGATAACTCTCAAATCAAGCTCTCATTAAAATATGTGAGCAAAGAACTGGGAAAATTGCAGGAGGAAGAGAAAAACGGAGAGACAGAAACTGAATTGAAAGCAAACGAATTCTGAATATTAGCGAGGAATTCAAAAACAGATGGACACAATCAAGGAAATTGATGCGGAGTAGAAACTAGCGGAAGTTTATTTTTGCTATTGACAAGCGCTTGAGTTTTTGACCAAAGGTCTGCTCCGTCATTCCAAGAAATTCTGCGGATTGGGACTCATCAAAGCCAAAGCGCTCAAGAGTGCGACGAATGATAGTGTTCTCCATGACATCCAGAGATTTGTCGAGAACAGATTTCTGGCTCTCCATCAACCCACTGACCATCTTGGCAACTTCAGTCCTTTCATCAACAAGCTCATCAGGTAACACAAACTTTCCATCAGTTGCGCCTGAGATGCATTGCTCGATAACAGATTTCAGTTGGCGGATATTCCCTTTCCACTGAAGGTTCACGAGAGTATCAAGCGTATTAATATCAATAGTCAGTCCCCGCGCAAAGTGTTTCACGAGAAGAGGGATGTCTTCGGGGCGTTCACGAAGCGGACGGATTTCAATTTGTTCGAATCCATTGATTCGTGCGCATAGGCTCTCGGAAAGTTTCCGTAGTAAGAGCAATTCTTTGGTTGCCGTGCTGAGAGTCGCCATGATGCGGACGTTCTTTGGGCGATGCTCAATAAACGTGAGCACTGCATTCTGAACTCTGAATCCCGCTTCCTGCAAATTTTCAAACAACACACTGCCACTCGAAATGTTTGACAATGCGGTTTGCAATTCCAGCTCATGCTGGGCAACAAGATCAAATATTGCCAACAATTCTCCACCCGCGATGTGGTCAGCAACGGTGCTTTTTCCGGTACCGGCCTCACCTACTATGAGAGCATCCTTCCTGCTTGCCGCAAGCGTGGCAATCAGTTTTCGCAATTGCTCGGCGTGCTTGCTCTTGCCTATGTAAGACCCTGTTGCCATGTACTCCTAGCTCATTTTATTCTATATGAATATAACAGGTTGCTTCCCGCTTTTACGTGACTCTCCTCAAGTCGCCAATATCACACTTAGGTTACGGAATGTCCAAACCGATGCATTTTTGACATATTCTGGCTTCATGCAATAATTCTTTAAGAAACGTAGCAGAAAAGTGAACAATGCAGAGCAGTTTTTGGGAGCGTTCTTGTTACAAGGTAGTAGAAGTGCGGAGAGCGTAGGATTCGAACCTACAAGCCCTTACGGGCGCCAGTTTTCAAGACTGGTGCAATAGCCGTTCTGCCAGCTCTCCGATTCAAATTCAATAATTTCCAGGCCGCCTATGCCCTATTTTCCAATGTTAGCGGGCTGCATCGAAGCTATCTGAGCGGATGTTAATGTAAGAAAACCATAGCGGGAACGCAATACCAAGCATGGTACTGTTGAAATCGAAGTGTTGGATCCAGGCAATTATCATTGATGAATCAGACTCTCATCTGTAACGTCCGTGAGAATGGCTGTTCAGATGGATTCCTTTCGCCTCTCTCTGCCTCCTTCAACAGCCGCAAAATATTCGGCCCAAGCACGTCGATCTCGGTTGATACAAACTGCTCTCCTCCGAATTGCCGGATTGCGTTGGATTGAAACTTCAAGATGTATTCGTCCTGGCAGAAGATCTTCATAATGAGCGGCTTGAGGAATGGCGTGACAAGCTGTCCCGGAACCGGAAGCCGAAGACTGACGACGGTGAACAGTTTCGTTTGAAAATCACGAACAGGCGTGAGGGCGTTGGTGACACAAAGATGCGTTCGAGTCCCGATGTGATATTCGACCTGAGCAATGGAAGGCAGGAGGAACCTGTCAACATGAGTCACGACTCCTCCACCAGGAGCCAGGATTTTCCCTGCTATTCCTGCAGGGCGCGGCTCGCCAAAGTACTCCGCTTCCACGCGATCATGGAATCGTTTGACAGTAACGTCGATCTTACGTCGAGTACCGGATGACGAACGAAAAAGCCCGCCATGCAAATACGCAGTGTGTGGAACATCAAGAGCATTCTCTGCTACAGCGTGAATCGATCCATCCACCTCAAGTTCCTGATACACTGTCGTGTATCCTTTCTCTCCAATGAGAGGGAATGAAAACGGTTCACGCACAGGAATCGTATCAGGCGTCGCATACAACCACACAACTCCATCCTGCTCACGAACAGGAAACGATTGCACATTCCTGCCTCTGGATTCCTGATCCCCAATAAGACCGGGAACCAATCGACATACCCCTCCCTTGTCGAATCTCCAACCATGATATGAACATTCCAGAACATCATCCTTCACCGTACCGAGTGAGAGAGGCACATTTCGATGAGGACAGCGATCAAGGAGCGCGCCGATACCACCTTTTTTGTCGCGGAAAAGAACGAGGGGAATGTCGTACAACAAAGTCCTCACCGGTTTCTCCTTCACACCGGATGACAGGCACACGACGTACCAATCATCCTTCACATGAACAACCGAGGTATGGCCTTTTGCTGTGATTGGTGCAGCGTATTGTTCAGTGTTCGCCATGTTATGTTACTTGTTATGAGAGGTCACTCAGGAGCGCCCACTAACCTCACGGTATACTGCTGCAGTCTTCTCTGCAACTCTTTGCCAGAGATATTCCTTGATGATGTGTTGGCTCAACCCAGCCGTTTTCTTTTCATCCAACACTTTGATCACGGCGGAGCGAATTGAATCCACGGAGCCAGGCTCAACATAGGTGGCCATATCGCCAAAGTACTCTCTCGTCCCGCCATACGCAGTGATGATAATCTTGGCTCCAGCAAGGCCTGCCTCTAATGCTGCAATCCCCGGAGTCTCGAACATTGAGGGGAGGACAAACACGTCGCAAGCCGCGTATGCAGATGCAAGCATATCGGAGTCGTTCTCCAGACCATCAATTAACAGAATATGCTTGTGCTTGGCAGCCTCTTGAACGCATGCATCTCCATACTTGCCTTTGATTATCCTCCCGATAATAACTGCCGGGTGGTTGATTGTTGCGAGCGCTTGAATCAACTTGAGCACGTTTTTTCGTTCGTGCCCGATGTGCCCAACGTTGAGAATGAACCCCTCCAGGCCGTATTTTTTTTTGAAAAGTGATGGATCGCCATTGGCAAACCGTTCATCGACGCCGTTGGGAATGACCTTGATGTTTGAACGCAGTACGCCAAGCCCACTATGTAGCAGGTCGGCTTCGTCCTGGGTGTTTGGAAGCACCTTCTTCGACCATGAACAGATTTCTGCCGTCATCCCGTAGTCTGACCAGAGCCCCCCACTCACTTTTTTCATAATTCCATTCAGTGCAAGCGACTTCTTTAGAAAGGCCGGAGAATGATTGCTAAAGATGATCGGCGAAACGACAAATGGAACACCCAGAGCACGGATTTCTCTCGCAAGATGATACGTGCCAATGTTCGCCGCAAACAGATGAAACAGATCGCAATCGTGTGCTGTGAACGGTGACCATGGGTTGAAGAGAGTAACATCGACACCGTGTCCGGCCATGTGTTTCATCGTATTGCGAATCTGCGTGTTCGGTCCACCGCGCAGAATAGAGACAGCTTGATACGAGGCGACATGTACTTTCATTTGAACTTCCTGATCAGGGTATTGTATATTTCTCCCAGCTTCTGGCGTGGATCAAATTCTCTGATGCGCCTGATATCGGCTGGAGGTCTGACAGCTGCGGGCGGGGTGGTCCACGCAAGGCTGGACTTCAAATCAATACTTCCACTGGCCGACACGATAGCTTCTTGCCCCTTGGGATCGACAATCCGAAGATATACATCATCAGGAATAGAAGCCGATCCATCGACTCTTAGTATTGACCCATCAAGAGTGATAGGAAAGAATGTGTTAATACGTCGTTTCCACCAGCGTGCGTAATCCCCCATCGTCATATTCTCAATGTTGTGTTCTCGGATGAGGCTGAAAAGATCACACAACACTTCGCCATGCCTGTGAGATGGGTGATGATAGAAAAACAACGGCTCATTTCGGGAAAGCTTTCGTCTCACAACCATGGCGAAGTACTCCCGCATCTGAACATCGGAATACCCTACCCTGAGCATACTGCCAATACAGACGGGATGAATCGGCACCTGTAGTGCATTGTACTTTGTTCCAACCGATTCCGCAAACAACGGGAACGTATCATACGCATAGGAGAACTCAGACGAATACTCAAAGCCCCCTTGACTAACAGCTTGCGCCAAGCCGTCGTTCCAGATTCCAAACGGTGCCGTAAAACCTGAAGGCGCCAAGCCAGCTCGACGCATCTGCTGAAGCCCGTCCGTGATATTCTTCAGGTTGGCTTCAAACGTCGGATAGGTTTGATGCTCATAACAGTGGAGGCCGATTTCTTGTCCGGCAAAGGATTTGAAATGGTCCAGCCATGGTTCATGACTCTTGACATCGAGAAACCAGGACATCGCAACGCCATAATCCTGCGCGATCCGGTGGAGAGTATCGACCTCGTCCAGCGTTCCTCCATCGCTATCGATGCGCATAGCGAAGACATTCCGGAGATTCTTCGGGAAATACCATACGTGAACATACGGTATTCCGCGAACACGGTGAAGATATTCAAATACACTTTGAACAAGCTGACGCAACTCTCCTTTATCAACAAGGGATACCCTCTCCGAGGGAAGTCGTTCAGGTGTAGAATAGAAGCTCTTGTTCGCGGGCCTCGCGTCACGCATGAGCGCATCAACATCGAACGGTAAAACCACAGCATGTCCACCGATCAAAGGACCGGCAGCAATTGCAAACGTGCTGGCATCGGTGCGAAGAGTGTTGGCGGCGCGCGGAACCAATCCCTGCACGCCGACATCAAGCAAATGGATGGACGGAAAGATTTCATCATGCTCGGCAATAATGTACTTGACTTGTTGCTCCATCCCCTCGGTTCCGCCAACGCGGAGAAGATGTTGCGTGAACCCGATAACTGCACCTCCGTTGCGGAGATACTGTTCTACGACGTTGCGTTCATTCCCGTTCAATTCCCTGTTCACGACAAGAAGGCTGCACTCGTCCTCCACGCTCTGCGACGACAGGTCGAGTACAAGAGAGGCGATACCCTCCTGCGCACAGAGTTGTTCCCATCCGGAGGAATGCGTGACCAATCCGATTCTGAGCTTCACACAAACCTCTGTCTCACAAACTGAATGTCTTTCGCGGTAACACCCTTGAGAAGAACCTCAACGCCAACAAAGATAAGAATCGAAAATGCACTAACGATGACAATGTTCCACTCTCGCATAAGCATGGCGGTTGCTGCCATGCACCCCCCCGCAATCAAAGGCCGAGTGATAATCGGTACCAGGGAAAAACGAATAAAGCTCTTCGCTTCGATCATCATCAGGATCATGGTGACCAGTTCTCCAAGAACCACGGCAGATGCCGCACCCATTGCGCCGAACCATGCAGAGCCAGCGACTATCGCGACACAAAGCACAACCGATCCCCACGCCATTATCCTTGTATACCGCCTTTCATGACCAGAGCCGATCAAGATGCAAACAAAAACAGAGTTCAACACCGTGAGAGCGAAGTAACCCATCAGCATGTGGAACAGCGGCGCCGCTCCCTCATATCCCATACCAAGAGCGAACACTATTGACTCTCTTCCCACAATGATCCCCACAACCGCAAGAGGAATAACGACTGCGAGGACAACCCTGAGTGTAACCTCAACGAGAGTCTGTACTTCTCCGGCATGAGATGAGAAATATCTAGTCACCACCGGGAGGAACAACGCATTAAAGAGACGATCAACAAGCAACATGAGAAATATGAGCTTCATCGCCGAACTGAACAGTCCGACCTCTGCGGCTGAAGAGAAGTATGCAATGATAAGGGGGGGAAGATTTGTCACACTCTGAGCAAGAAACATTGCCACTCCAACCGGCATCCCTTTCGCCAGGATTTCCTTCCACAGATCAGGAGCCCACCGAAGCCTGATTGGTCCCCATCGGTTGGAGTAACCCATCCAAAGCACTACCGTCGCAGCAAGTACTCCGGCGCAGAACGCAATGCCCGTTTGCCGGATATCATTGGAGTCATGAACAAGAAGCAGTACAAGTATTCCATAGACGACGTACTGGGCAATCCTCGAAAGGCTTGTTCCAAGGAATACCTCTTTCCCTTGAAAGAACCAGTCCAGCATAAGCGCAAGAGGAAACACCGATAACGCAAACAGGATGATGACATCTTTCGTGACACCATCGATGTTGAACAGCAACACGACGCCTGCCGTGAGAATCCATAGCATTGCAGCAAGGGCTACACGGAGAGAGAGTACTGCACCAACGCGCTCATGGTCCACCTCGGTGGCAGCAGCCGCATTACGCAATTCGAGAATCGGGATGCCAGCGCTTCCGGCAAGTTGAAGGTACCCAAGCACGGCAAGCCCAAGGCTCATCACACCGAAACCAGAGGGTTCCAGCACACGGGCAAGATACACCGTGATAAAAAAACCCAGAAGCCTGCTTCCGAAATCGCCGGACACCAGAGAAAGAAGGTTCGCCAATGGCCGCTTCAATTCACGGCCTCGTGGAGTATCGCGAGAAGTGCTTCCTCTCTCCCTTTCAGCGTGAACTCTGTGGCAATGCGCTCGCGAGCAGATTGACCGAGAGTACCTTGCGATTGCAACGCACTGTGAATTGCCTCGGCGAGTTTCTGCACGTTCCCATAAGGAACAAGGAACCCATGATTGCCTATTGCTGTCGGAATACCTCCAACGTCCGTCCCCACCGGAATACAACCGCAGAGCATCGCCTCACACACACTGTTGGGAAAACCTTCGACGTACGATGGCTGGCAATACACTTTCGCCCTCTGGTAGTATCTCAGGAGTTGAGTCTGTTCCAGAACCGGCACCAATTCAACATTCGAGGGAAGGTTCCGCCGAGCGGCATCAAGTGCTTGGTTCGTCAATCCTACGACAACAAACCGATTCGCAGGCATCAAACGTGCGCACTCAACGAGTACATCAATCCCCTTCACCCTCATTCTCGACAGGTCATCGCACTTCGCAACGGCAAGGATGAACGGCTCCTTGTCACCCGCGGGGTACCACACGTCAGAATCATAGCCTGTTGGCAGACAACGGATATTCTCGCCGGGATAGTCTGCAAGTTCCATAGCTTTTTTCTTCAGCGAGACATCAACGGCGAGTACCTTCCAGGCATTCCTGAGAGCAAACGTAACGAGAAGGGATTTCCATGGAGAAAGCCAGATACCGTACTGCATCTCCGGTACTTTGGCAACGTCTGCCCCGCCAACAACAATCACCGACCGCCTCCCCAACAGTCTCGCAAGGAAAACAATGACACTTGAGTAGGCTGAAGCAAACCAGGTGTAGGTGACATCAGCCTGAACTATATGGGTGAGAATGGTGAACAGTGCAAACACACCACGAGTCGTGATGTCTTCGACAACGAAGTGCTTCCGAAGTAGGTTCAGATCCTGTGTGATGAATGATGTTTGATGGGTCGAGGTGAATAGAATCTTCACACGGCAGTTGCGTTGTGAGTGGAAAGGCGAACAGATCGTCGGAAAAAGATACTTGAAAATGGCCTAACAATCAATACAACCTCTTTGCATTTACAGGCATGAATCGGTATATTCCCATCGTAAGAATTCACTTTAATCACGAACCATGCATCGCTTCTTCTCTCTTCTCATCATCGTTCTCTGTTCGCTCTGTCTCACGGCATGCCTGACAGTTGAAGGCAAGGAATACCGGATCAAGCTAAAAACTGATCACTCGGGGGAAGCCATCATCAAATTCATCAACATCATGTCCGAAGCGGACGATACGGTTGACATCTCCAGCGATGACTTCAATCAGTTGATCGAGTTCTATCTTCAAGGCAACCAACTGGAAAAGGAAAACCCGGGCTTCCAGAACGTCAAGAAGCGCCTGTTTGAAGAAGGTGGCGTGTTGTGCGGAGAGATCACATTCTCCTTTGACAGTCTTGGCAGCGTGCGTATCTTCCAGTATGATGATGACAGTCCATACATGTATTCCGTGGGAAGCCCGTTGTCGTCAGAACAATATGTTGAATCCAACGGTGTACCCGGCCGCGAATGGATGCCGGTCGTCTTCTGGCCAAAGGGGACAAAAGAACTTTACATCAAGACAAAGGTTGTCTCGGAGGTATCGTTTCAGCATGGCCTGTTGAAAAACTTCACGGCATGGCAAACACAACAGCAGTCGGGACAGCGGCCAAAGAAACCCTGACGCATGGAATTATGGCGTAAGAACCTGTACATCCTCTGGAGCACGCAGTTCCTCGCGATGGTCGGGATGAACCTCGTAGTCCCCTTCCTTCCTTTCTTCATTCGCACACTTGGCGTTACGAACGAAACAGATGTTACACGCTGGAGCGGCCTCGTATTTGCAGGCCCATTTGTCTCGGCATTTTTTGCAACGCCGTTTTGGGGAACAATGGGCGACAAATACGGCCGCAAACCTATGGTGGTGCGAGCTCTCATCGGTTTGGCAATCTCTCAGATTCTCATCGGCTTCTCACAAAATGTGTTGCAACTCTTTCTCTTCAGAATTCTCCAGGGGGCGATCAGCGGGTTCATTGCCGCAACGCTTGCCCTCGTATCAACCAGCGCACCGAAAAATCGCGTCGGCTACGCGCTTGGTCTGCTGCAATCCGCTTCGGCGGGAGGAGTGGTACTCGGGCCATTCGTTGGCGGCTTGCTGGCAGACTTGATCGGATTCCGCGAGATTTTCTTTGTCACTGCAGGGCTCTGTACAATCGGCGTGGTCGCAGTGATATACGGAGTGAAAGAAGTCCGGGATCCTCCGACAACAAACAAGAAGTTCTCTGTCATCGACAACTACACGTTGATGTATACACACAAGCAGCTTCGCCTCGTGGCGTTGTGTCTCGTGATGGGACAGGTCTCTGTGTTGATGGTCGAACCAATTTTCGCTCTGTTTGTTGAGAGCTTCAAAACCAACACCGAATACATTGCAACCCTTGCAGGAGGCATCTTTTCGATCACGGGCCTCTTCTCGACCATTTCAGCGCCGTGGTGGGGCAAGCGGAACGATAGTAAAGGATACAAGAAAGGCCTGTTTATCGGCATGGGGCTTACGGGGCTGGCGTACATCGGGCATAACCTTGTAACAAACTTGATGCAACTTGCGGTACTCCGTGCCGTTCTCGGTTTCGGACGCGGTGGTGTATTGCCTTCACTCTATTCTCTCACGCATCTTCACTCACCGCCTGATCGCCGCAGCGGAATGATTGCCATAGCAAGCAGCATGACCATTCTCGGCAATATGCTTGGCCCGGTTCTCGGGGGAATTGTCGCGAGTATGACCGGCATTCGTGAGATGTTCCTCGTGAATAGTGCTTTGGCTCTTCTTGTCTCTTTCATCATCTGGAAAAAGATGGAGGAACCGAAAAAGCAGTTCGAAAACAAACCGGTTGAGACAACAGACTCAACCGGCTCGGAATCGTAAGTCCTATTTCTCTCCTTGCTTACTTTTGCAACACGAGTCTCTTCGTTTCAACAAACTTTCCTGCCTGAAGACGATAAAAGTACACGCCGCTTGACAAATGGGCGCCATCGAGTGTCGTCTCATAGCTTCCCGCAGTTTGTTGTTCATTCACAAGAGTTGCGACTTCGCGACCGAGCATATCGTAGACCTTGAGACTTACAACGCTACTGGCGGTCAACTGATAGCCAATTGTTGTTATCGGGTTGAACGGGTTGGGGTAATTCTGTGAGAGACCGAAGTGTTCAGGAATACTTGAAGAGGTGAGTTGCACACTCGTGATTTGCGAGGCGGGCCTGCGCCAGAGGCCGAGCTCGAACGTGCCGCCAAAGATTGTCGTGCCGCTGCCAATAGGAACAGCTGCAAGCGTGTAAAATGTCGGAAATATAAGTCCAAGATAGCTTGGCAACCCTGTATTGACAGCGGTCCAGTTTGTACCGCTGTTCGTGGATACGTATAATCCAAAACCTGCTCCGGTGATCAGGTTCGTTCCAAACGAAGTCAGAGATTGTACGCTTGGACTGGTAATCCCGGTGTTTACGGTTGTCCAGCTTGTACCGTTGTTTGTCGAGCGAAAGATGCCATTTTGTGTTCCAACAAAAATATCCGTTCCAATAAAAGTTATGGCCTTGATGCTGTTACTTGTAATTCCCGCTCCTATTGACGTCCATGAAGCGCCCTCGTTTGTTGAGAGGTACATACCGTTGCCCCCCGCGTAGAGATTCGATCCGGACACGGCAAGCACTTGCGCTGCCCCGGACCCCAGCCCACTGTTCATGAGTGTCCAGTTTGCACCGGTGTTTGTTGTGCGATGCACCCCAGCGGACGAACCGACGAAGACATTCGAGCCCAGGACTGCGAATGTCTGCATTGTTGTAACAAAGGGCAGGCCGTTGCTCGCTGGTGTCCATGTTGCACCGTTGTTTGTTGAAAGTTCCACACCCACAAATCCGCCGACGAAAACATTTGTGCCGCTCACAGCAACTGCTGCGATGCCGGTATTTGCCATCCCGGTGTTTATTGATATCCAGCTATTGCCACTATCGGTGGAACGGTATATACCGTTCTCATTCGTTCCTGCAAAAAGGTCGAAGCCGCCGATGCCGTTCGGTTTTGATGTAAAGCATCGGACGTATGTTGCCTGGATGCCGGAATTCGATTGGCTCCAAGACGCACCGCCATTCGTCGAAACGTACACTCCGGCGAAAAAAGCGGAGGTTCCGGCAAAAAGTGTGGATCCGTTCGCGGCAAGGGTGGAGACGATCGTATTGGGGGTGATGCCGTTACTTATCGGATTCCAAGTCCCGCCATTGTCGGTGGAAAACCAAACGCCAATTCCTCCTGCGTATATATTTGTGCCATTGACGATGAGGGCGCTTGTTTGGTTTGCAGTTACACTAGTCCAGTTTGTTCCGTTGTTGGTGGAGCGAAATATGCCGCTGAGGGTTCCTGCGAAGAGGGTTGTCCCGTTTGCGGCAAGCGAGTTCACTATCAGGGTGGTGAGACCTGAGATGACGGGCGACCAATTCGCTCCGTTGTTCGTGGAGATGAAAACGCCCCCTCCCTGCGTTCCTGCAAAGAGGCTGGAACCGATGACCGCAAGCGCGTTCACACGCAATGTGGTCAATCCGGTATTAATCGGATTCCATGAAGCTCCGTCGTTCGTCGAGCGGAAAACACCGTTCGAGGTTCCGGAATAGATGTCATTTCCGCTCACAATCAGCGAGAGGGCACCTGTCGTCGTGAGACCGGTCCAGCTTACACCGTTATTTGTGGTAACAAACACCCCACCAACTGTTCCGGCAAACATGTTTGCCCCTTTTGCCGCGAAGGCGGTTGCCCCGAAATAAGTGCCTCCGAAGCTCAGGCCCTCACTTGCGGCAGACCAGCTCACACCGTTGTTAGTGGACCGGAAATTGCCGCCTCCCAGCGTTCCGGCGAAAATCGTCGTTCCCCCAACAGCAGTGGGGTTGACACCTACAGCAGTCGTGAATCCGCCGTATGGACCATTCGCTCGAACCCATTGGCCGGATCCTGTGTGCAACAAGAGTGTACACATCACTGTGGGTAGGAGAAAAACATGCAAGACCTTCATTATAGATGCCCCTTTACTTTTTTTGAGAATGACAAATATTGTTTGTGTCGCACGCTCATTTACCCGATGCTGAACAATCGGCTGCAACCCGTTTATTCATGAGCGACTTTCACGTTAGAATTTGTAAGCGAGTCCAAGGTTAAGAAAGTTCACTCCATACCCCAACTCTGCCTGTGCTGCGAAGTTCTTTGCAAAGAAATATCGCCCCCCAAAATAAATCGAGAAACCCATGGCACTGCCGAAGCTGCCACTATTGAACTTGACTCCCGATGGGTTATTGTCCTGGTAGGAATAACTGAGAATGTTATAGGAAAGCATCAATCCCCCGTATACATCGAACTCATCCGATTTGATCCCGTTATAGTGATACGCACTTCGAACACCAATAATCGTGTAACTCCATTTTTGATTGTACGTGTACTGGGCTGTATATTGGTTTGAATGCTTAAAACTCTTATAGCCGACATAGCCGCCCAAACTAATAATGCCGGGACCGTCTATCGCCCACATACCCTTCTCGTATTGCACACTCAGTCCCGGAGTCTCCGATGACGTAGCGAAACCGCCGAACGAACTACCAAACCCAATGCCAGCACTTACGACGCTGGACCCTTTAACGAATGGCTGGGACTGAACGATTGTTGTTGCACTGACGCCAACAATAAGCAGTGCCGCACACAAGTGATTCATGGTTGACGACTCCTTCAGTGGTGGGACTATGGGTAAGCCGGGAACAGCGTTTCGTACAAAATATAGTGTTCCTGGGAACATATCAACCACCATTTATTTTTTGCCGATGTCCATTTATTATCTGCTGAGAGGAAGGGGATAATAGTGGATTATTTGTTACCTTTGTAGAGCTATTCCCAAGAATACACACCAGGGATACCCACCCCCGGAGTCACCACTTATGAAGCACATATTCCTTGTCCTTTTTGTCTGCGTAGCTTTCAGACAGCAAAGTGATGCACAGATTGATTCTCTCAAGAATCTTCTCCAACTGCATCCCCAGGAGGATTCGACCCGCGTCGACGCGCTAGTCACCCTGTCAAAAGCCATTGTTCCCAACGCACCAGACGAGGCAAAGCGCTATGCGAATGAGGGGCTCCATATCTCAAGGAAGATCGGTTGGCAACAGGGAATCGCCAGATCACTCAGAATGCTGGGTTATTGCTCCTACATCACGGCTGATTTTCTCAATGCCGTGGACTTCAACCTGCAAGCTCTCCAGGCGGTCGCATCTCTGAACGATAAGAAGTTGGAAGGAAGTATATTCAACAATATGGGACTAGTGTACTCGGAGCTTTCTGAATTTGACAAGGCCCTTCAATACTACGACAAGTACCTTGCTGTTACACGTGAACAGAAGACGCCACGAGAACAGGCAATTGCCTTGATGAACATCGGATTGGTCCATTTTAAGAACAATAACCAGCCCATGGCACTTGACTACTACCAGCAGAGTCTGACGATTGCTGAACCAAATGAGTACCAGCAGGTCATTGCGTATGTATTGAGCAACACCGGTGCGACACTGAACAAAAAGGGAGACTACAAAGAGGCGCTTGCATCATTTCAAAAGAGCATTGCCGTTGCCGGGAAGATCGGCGATGCACGAATCATGTTGCAATCACTCGGGGGAGTCGGTGAATCATATTTTCACCTGATGCAATACGACAAGGCTGAAACCTATACAAAGCGGGCACTCCAAATGGCCAGGGAGATTCCCCTTCTTGAATATGAGAAGGAAATGAACCAGGGACTGAGCGAGATTTACACGAAGCAGCAGAACTTCGCGAAAGCGTTCGAAACGTATAAGACTTTTGTACTCATCCGGGATAGCATACTGAATGATACAAAGAGGCAGGAACTTCGGCGATTGGAAATGCAGTATGAGTTTCAGAAAAAAGAGGCGATGCTGAAAGTCGAGCACGAAACACAACAAGCATTGGCTGCTTCGGAAATCAGACGGCAAAATGTGGTGAGAAACTCCGTTATGGGAGGGGCTGCCGTATTGCTGCTTGCAGCGGCCTTCAGCTTTATGTTCTACAAGAAAAGACGTGACGCTGATGAGCGGACGAGGGAAGCGGAATTCAGCGCAAAGGTGTCCGACACGGAAATGAAAGCCCTACGCTCGCAAATGAACCCGCACTTCATTTTCAATTCCTTGAATTCCATCGGCGACTACATTTCAAAAAACGACATCAAAAGCGCAGACTACTACCTGGCGAAGTTTGCAAAGCTCATGCGGTTGATCCTTGAGCATTCAGAACGAAAAGAAGTCTCTCTCGCAGACGACCTGCAGTCGCTCGAACTGTATTTGCAACTTGAATCATTGCGACTCAATAACAAGTTCAAGTATGAAATCATCGTTGATGATGCGATTGACAAGGAGTCCACAATGGTGCCACCACTTCTCCTTCAACCCTTTGTCGAAAACAGCATCTGGCATGGCATCGCCCCCAAGGCGGGAGAAGGAACAATTCGCGTCCGTATTGTCAAGGAGGATGGAATGATCAACTGCATCGTTGAAGACGACGGCGTGGGAAGAAAGCAAGCAGCGTCAGTCTCCTCTCCAGCCGAGAGACAATCGTTGGGGATGAAGATCACCAACGCACGTATCGAGATTCTCAATGCAATGAAGCAAACAAAAGGAAAAGTACTATTCTCTGACCTGCCTGAAGGGATGCGCGTGGAAGTGACGTTGCCCCTGGTATTGCAATTCTAGCTTGCAAGAATGATAAGAGCACTCATAATTGAAGATGAGCAGCACTGCATCGACAGGCTGACTTCCCTGATAACGGATCGCTGCAAGGATTCCGTCCTCCTTCTTGGCGCTTTCACATCAGTTGAAGATGGCAAGCAGGCGATTGCGAAACACCAGCCGGACGTGGTGTTCCTGGACGTCCAGATCAAAGACAAAACGGGGTTCGATTTGCTCCAACACCTGAACGACGTAAAATTTGAAGTGATTTTTACAACGGCATTCGAGAAATACGCCGTTCAGGCATTCAAGTTCAGCGCCATCGATTATTTACTGAAGCCTGTCGATCCGGATGACCTTCTTCGTGCTGTTGACAAGCTAAAAGAGAAGTTGGCAGGGGGGGAAATGTCTCAAAAGCTGGATGTGTTGTTTCATAACCTGAAAAGCATCGAAGGGGCATCAAAGCGAATAAGCATTCCAACGATCAATGGGTTGATATTCCTTCAGGTTGCTGATATCATTCGTTGCCAGTCCGATGTAAACTATACCGATATTTTCCTGAGAGACAGGAAGAAAATAACCGTGGCAAGGACGCTGAAGGACTTCGAGGAACTGCTAATCGAATACAATTTCTATCGAGTACACAACTCGCACTTGATAAACCTTGCTCACATCAAGGAATACAACAAGGGTAAAGGGGGCTATGTCTCTATGGTTGATGGCTCAGAGGTTGAAGTTTCCTCCCGCAGAAAGGCTGACTTCTTGAAAAGTCTATCGGCATTATAGAGCAACCCCGCTCACACGGTCACCTCGCTTCACGACATGTTATTTCAACAAAATCATTTTCTTGGTGTTTACGAAACTCCCGGCCTGTAACCGGTAGAAGTAGACGCCGCTGGCAAGGCCTGTTGTACTGACACTGGCATCATACCTTCCCGCAGCTTTCACATCGTTGACGAGTGTTGCCACTTCTCTCCCAAGCACATCGTACACCACAAGCTTCACCTGTCCATCATGTGGAAGTTCGTAATGAATCTGTGTGGATGGATTGAATGGGTTCGGATAGTTCTGAGCCAGCATATACACAGTCGGCAGAACGTTCTTTGAACCATGGCCTGTCACTTCAGCGTTGAGCCGAAACTTACCGCCAGATGAATTCGTCATGACGGACGAGCCGGAGCGCGTAAGGCTCGCGCCACCTTGTTTCTTTCCCATGCCTTCTGTATTGACTGAATATTCGATTCCGTTCTCAGGATTGAGTTCCCATGTAACGGTGACGGGGTACGCTTCTGTTTCGACGTTGATCGTCAGTTCAACCACGCCACTGTCTGGCGATACAGCTTTGACAAACTCACCGGCTTCGAACCGCGCATCGAACACAGCGTCGGGAAACGGGGGAGGCATGCTCAGGTCAATCTGTGCAAGCGATGGATCCCGATCCAGGTTGGCAACGTACACATCCTGTTTCCTTCCTTCTGCATCAGTGATAATGAAGTGATCAAACTCGGACGTTGCAAAATCAACACCACCTCCTCCGCACTCAACGGGATCATGATGAAACACGAATTCGCCGTCGAGAAGAACCTTAACCCAGTAACCCCGACCGGGGACGATGAGACTATCGGGAACATACCCATTCTCATATCTGTAGAACGGTGTAAGCCGCTTGTTGCTTGGATAAGGATACAGGCAAACGTTCGCTGTATCAATCGTGTCGGTAATCGAACCAACAAGGTTCCAGTTGGCACTGACAAATGCAGTGTCAGTTTCCCGTACGTTCCCACCCAAAACCAACGAGCCGGTTGCACCAAACTTGATGAAGTATCCAGGTCCGTTTTTCAATGTGTCTTTTTGTACGTATCCTGAACCCGAAACATAAACAAAGGCTGCGGAAGTAGCACCGGGAAAAACTACAGGTTTTAAGTAGTTGCCGAGAGTAACGGGGACGCTCAACATGTGCCACGCATTTGCCACAGGGATTGAAACATATTTGTAGTAGAGGGAAACTGTATCGATGAGGGTGTTTCCACTTGAATCTCTGTGAATCCCGTTCAGAGCAAAATGTGCAAGGCGCTCATTGTCGCATTCGTGATTGTTCAAGTCAGGACTGCCAAGTGTTGCGGCGGGAGTTGTCGCGTCGTTGAGGCTTTGGCGGTTCGAAGATGCGTTTGAAGGGAAGAAATCTGTTATCAATGAGCCCCAAGCGCGAGTATTGTCTGCATGCTTCAGACGAATGCGGTCGTGATATAAACACTCAGAAGAGGCGTTGTGATGCCAGACCAGAAGAGTTCCCGGCTGGTAGACAAAGCTGTCGGGAGGAGTGGGGATGTACGAATCGAATCCTTGACGCAGTCGCGTCTCAAACAAGTAGTGCTCATTGTCCGTTGCATCTCTTGGGTCAATGCGATAGACCTGTGGGTTGCTGTAGTTGTACTGGACCTCCAAGTTGGTGGTGTTGAACCAAACCTGAATCGGCGTGACCCATCGCTTTTGAATTCGATAGTATGGCGAGAGAGTTGCCGGACACTCTCCTTTGACATTTGGGCCATTGAATAGACCCCATGCCATTACGTCGAAAAGGAAGAGGTTAGTGTTACCATCGTCACTGGCAGTGCCAGTGTACTGCTCATCAAAGCCGATTGTGTGCCCGAACTCATGCAGGTGCGTTCCAATATGACTGAATGCCTTTTGAGTGCCGTAAAGTCGGTACCCGTTTCTTTCCGCCATCAAATAATAGCGGCCCCCGACTCTCTCTGCGTGAACGCTGAGGGAACCACCATAACGGGCATCTTGCGCATATATTATACACAACTTGTCGTAGTAATTCGGTTGGTTGACATCGGCAGTATCTATGTATCCCAGCGAATCAGCTTTCGCAATTGCTTCATAAGCTAGGGCACGCCAATCTTTAAGGCTTGAATAGTACGATCTCGCGTTGTCAGCGCGGATCCACAAAGGTACACCATCGTTGTCCGCGGGATTGACAACTTTGCCTGTGATGACTAGCGAACCTGGCAGCCCATTCGGACGAGACATTTGCCACCAGTAGTCGCGGAAACTCCCAAAGACTGGTTCGTTTTCAGGATGTGGTGACGGATCTTCAGGTGTCGGGCTTGGTTGGTGCCAATAGTCTTGGGAGAAAAACATGCTGTCAAAATCAGCTTTGAGGTAACCGTTTGGCCGATTGCCACCATTATAGTGAGTCACATCCTGAAACTCAATCAGGATGACCCCGAGTTTCAAAACCATCGGCTGGCCGATATTCATGGCAGCATTTTGCTTGTCTGTAAACCACTGTGCATTAAGCTGAATCTGTTCTCTGAATTGCGCAATCTCTTGGTTAAGTACCGAGATCCGTGATGCGGAACGGTCAAGTTGATGAGATTCCGCAGGCGGTAAATCAAGGCCCACCCGGGCATGGGTTGGAGAAAATTCCCCGCTTTCATCGAGAGATGCATAATAATACCAATCATCAGAACCTAATACGATTCGGTAACCTTGATCGGTTTCCATCCACCAGAAGAATTCATCACCCCATGTGCGGGCAATGAATGTGGTTTTCTCGTCCGGCTGGGACCACTCGATGAAACCGGTGTCAAACGGTGCTGCTAGAGTCGCACCTGGCACGAGAAGCTGCAGGAATACGCATGCAACAAGAAACGAGAAGCGTTTCATAGTGACCTCCTCTTATTTTACGACGAGAAGTTTACGAGTAAGTATGCCTTCTTGCGCTATCTGGCCTTGAGCCTGCAACCGGCAGAAATACGCACCCGACGGAAATCGATCCGCCTGAAAGTATATAAAATAGCTTCCGGGCAAATGGTGTGAGTTAACAAGAGTAATTAGTCGTTGTCCAAGAATGCTGTAGACAGAGATGTTGATCCAACTGCTTGTTGGCACCGTGTAGCTGATGATTGTTGAAGAGTTAAACGGATTCGGGTAGTTTTGGTGGAGGACAAATCTCTGGGGGAAGCCAAAGTCAGAGGACATTGTGGAAGTAATAACTTCTCCAAGATTTCCATTCTTGCCAATCTGTTGGGCACGAATACTGAAATCTGATTGAACAAAACCAGAAACTATGACACCTCCATTCCCATCTGTTACCGATACGACATTTCCGAGCTGGATAGAGCTTAATACTACATCGCTATTCCGCCATAATCGCTCACCCGTTGAATCTAAACGCTGAGCCCGAGTCGTACCACTATTCCTTGCATCAGCATTTATGAAAATTTTTGAATCCTGCAAACTACTAATAATGCCCCAAGTTCCAACTCCGCCACTATCAATCGCACTTACCTGAATTCCACTATCAGGGAAAACAAATGCACCGCTCCCTCGCACCCTTTGAACAAAGGTTCTGATAACGTTTGGGCGAACTCTTTTTCCCCATGCGAATGTCCCTCCGCCATCATTGTTTCTTTCTATTGCAATACTTGGTGGGTTAAGAAAAAGTCCATGTAGACTATCTTCCAACGTCAATCCACTTGTATCCCAGAGTATCGCTCCAATTGAATCCACTCGTTGGGCTTTGGGTGTCCAGAGAGGATCGCCATTGTTGGAGCTAATGAATTTCATGCCAGCGAGGAGAACTCCACCCGACCCATCAGAAATCATCTGAGAAATTCCGATATTCCCCAATTGAATTCCAGATGGGCCCCATAGTAATATGCCAGAGTGATTGATTCGCTGTAGTCGTGAAGCACCCAAAAAGAGAATGCACCCCTGTTGCCCATCGGAAACCATCAGTGGCGTTGCTGGTGAGTTCCAAAGATACATTCCGCTGTCGCCCCACACTCGATTGGCAGTTGCGTCAACCCTGTTGACCCTCAAGTTTCCTAGGGTGTCAGCCCACGCGACAATACACCCGCCCGCACCATCGGAGACAATCGCTTGATCACCTTGGTTTGTCTCCGAGAGTGAAACTCTCACACCCGTCGGGCCCCAGAGAGAATTCCCGCTGCTGTCAACGCGCTGCACCCTGAGGCGTTCAATCGGCGGAACCTTTGGACTTATCACTTCCACATCCACAAAACTGACAATTGCACCACCTCGACCGTCCTCCGTGATCTTTGCAAACGTCTGTCCCGGCAAAACACCCAGGATCTGTCGGCTCGTTCCCCAAGGTTTGTAACCGTACCGATTCAGGCGTTGCAGTATGATTCGATCATAGATGCCAACTTGCTGGGTGTAGGTGATGTAACAACCGCCAGCGCTGTCGCTTGCAATCTTTGGATTCAGCCCGGAGCCAACAATGAGGTTGTTGGCAGGGTCGGTGGACCACTGGGCGTGGGAAGAAGAGATAATGACAAAAGTGAGGAGGAAGTATCGAGTCATACTTTTAGCCGGTCTTTCGGATAGCCGGGAGCAGTTGCCTATTAGTCGAAAACAATCTAAAGAGGTTATGGTTCAATGTCAACACGCCATGGTGCGTCGGTTGTGTTGGGGCATCTATCAAACCCAACCAAGTCCCGGAGACAATCTTCGCTGAGCAACGCTCTCTTGCACTTGAAACCATTCTTCTCGTTATTAAAGACCACTACAACGATCCTCTCCTCTTAAAAGACTGAATCGACCAGTAACTCCAACAACCCTACAAACTCTACAAACTCCACAGACTCTATAAACTTCTTCATGGCTCAAACAGAACGCCTTTTCTTATTAGACGGCATGGCCCTCGCCTATCGTGCCTATTATTCCTTCATCAACCGGCCACTCATTAATAGCAAAGGGATAAACACCAGCGCGGTCTATGGCTTTGTCATGGCTCTCTCGAAGATCCTTGAAGACGAGAAGCCCGAACACATTGCAGTGGTGTTTGATACAAAGGCGCCCACATTTCGGCACAAGATGTACCCGGAGTACAAAGCCACGCGCCAGAAGATGCCCGAGGATATGTCCGCACAGTTGGACAAACTCAAAGAGGTGGTTCGTGCATTCAATGTACCCAGCATCGAATTACATGGATATGAAGCTGATGACATTATCGGCACACTCGCACGCCGCGCCGAGAAGGAAGGCGTGCTTACGTACATGGTTACCGCCGACAAGGACTTCATGCAGCTCATCTCCCCAAAGATCAAGATGTATCGACCCGGCAAGGGGGGCGGCGAGGTGGAAATTGTTGAGGAAGCAGGAGTGTTCGAGAAATTCGGCGTAGGGCCGGAACAGGTGATCGACGTTCTCGGTCTTATTGGCGACACTTCCGACAATATTCCCGGTGTGCCGGGCATTGGTCCGAAAACCGCAATGCCGTTGATCCAGAAGTATGGCAGCATCCCTTCACTTTATGAGCATCTTGATGACATTCCTCAAAAGGGAACCAGGGAAAAGCTTGCCGCCAACAAGGACCTTGCATTCCTCTCGCGTGAACTCGTCACCATTCATACCGAGGTTCCGGTTGCCATAGACTTTCATCAGCTTAAAGCTTCCAATGCCGATGCGAAAAAGCTCATCACGCTCTTTGATGAACTCGAGTTCAAAGCTCTGGCAAGTCGAATCAGAAACCTTGAACGATTCACATTCGATACTCCACCAACTGTTTTCCCTTCGACTCCAGATGTGGACGGGAAAGAACCTCAGGCAACCATTGATATCAGCAGCGATGAGCATCAGTATCATTGCATTACAGATCTCTCAGCTCTCAAGCAACTTTGCAAGGAGTTGTCACAGGCAAGTCTCATGGTGTTGGACACAGAGACGACATCGCAGAATGCTTTGCAGGCTTCATTGGTCGGAATCTCGTTAAGCATAAAGGAACGGGAAGCGTATTACATCCCGGTGAAATTCACCCGCCAACGTGAAGGCGAACTCTTTGCTGATACACATGCCTCCAATGAAGCCAACCATACAACAGCCGCTCTCGACACGCACCAGGTTCTCGCCGAGCTCAAGCCAATGCTGGAGAATCCCAACATTCGGAAAGTTGGGCAGAATATCAAGTACGATATGCTTGTCCTCAGGACTCATGGCATTCATGTGCAGGGAATCGAGTTCGATACCATGGTTGCCAGCTACGTCCTGCGCGCTGATGGCCAGCATGGCCTCGACGCTCTCGCAATGGAACACCTGAACTACAAGATGATCGGTTTTGATGAACTTGTTGGCAAAGGCAAAAGCCAGAGACACATTACCGAAGTCCCGTTGGATGCCGTCAGCAAGTATTCCGCCCAGGACGCTGACATCACGATGCGGATCTACCACAATCAACTCGAGCAACTCAAGGAAATGGAGCTGTTGAAGCTCTGCGAAGAGATGGAATTCCCGCTCATCAGTGTACTGGAACGAATGGAAGCAGCAGGCGTCAGCCTCGACGTCGAATACCTGCGGGGAATGTCGCAGGACCTCGAACGGCAGACCGAGCGCCTTGTTATGGACATTCACAATCTTGCCGGAGAGAAATTCAATATCAACTCCACACAGCAACTCGGCGACATCCTTTTTAAGAAACTCAACCTCAGGACAGTCCGGAAGACGAAGACGGGGTTCTCCACGGACGTGAACGTGTTGGAAGAACTCCGTGGTGAACATCCCATCATAGACCAGCTACTTGAGTACCGGCAGATCACGAAGCTGAAGTCCACATACATTGATGCACTCCCCCAACTGGTTCATCCCACCACACACCGTGTCCACACATCGTTCAACCAGACGGTTGCTGCGACGGGAAGGCTCTCGGGCAGCGATCCGAACCTTCAAAACATTCCCATACGTACTGAACTGGGGCGGGCAATTCGTAAAGCATTCATACCGGAAAAAGGCGATTGGGTATTGATGTCAGCAGACTATTCTCAAATTGAGTTGCGGGTGATGGCCCATGTGTCCGGTGACGAAGGGCTGCTGAATGCATTTCGGAACAAGGAGGATATCCACGCGTCAACGGCTGCCAAAGTATTCGGCGTCGCCCTTGCCGATGTTACGCCATTGATGCGTCGTAAAGCAAAAGAAGTGAACTTTGGCATCATGTACGGTATCGGCCCATTCGGACTCGCTAATAGATTGGAGATCACGCAAGCGGAGGCAAAGGAAATCATTACAAAGTACTTTGAGCGCTTCCCTGGCGTAAAGCAATATATCAACGATACAATTTCCACTGTGCGCACACGCGGGTATGTGAACACTCTGTTGGGACGGAGACGATATCTTCCCGAAATCAACAGCAGAAACCAGAACATACGGGGGAACGCAGAACGTCAGGCGATTAACATGCCGATCCAAGGTACAGCAGCAGACATGATCAAGCTCGCAATGATACACATCGACAATGCAATGCACGAGGGCAAACTGACATCCCGAATGTTACTACAAGTACACGACGAGTTGGTATTTGAAGTTCCCACAGTTGAGATAGCCGAGATGAGTGCGATGGTCCTGGACCGTATGACAAACGCTTTGAAACTTTCTGTACCGCTTGAAGTTGAACTGGGCACCGGTTCCAACTGGCTCGAAGCCCACTAACCTTCCTCTATAAACCTTTGACACTGCTCCGAACCACATAGGATACAGACACTTTTCGTGTTTGTAGAATCCAAAGACTGTGACAGGAAAAAGGTGAGCAAAACCGTTCAAAGGAAAGCGAAACACGCGGGTTGGACAGCGCTGCGACCCATTGGCCGCCGTATTCGTTTATGCGCGGGAATGTGATGAGACTCTTCGAAGAACCAAAGCGAGGCCGAACAGAATAAGCCCAATAGGCCAGTACATGCGGAAGGCTTCCATGACGTCATACCGATAGAAGTAACCAAACTCCGTAAGGACGATGACCACTCCAGTTCCGAGAAGCGCAACCGCAGGAATGAGCAAGTGCCAATCCTTCGGAGAACTCAGATACATCATGAGCAAGCTGAATCCAACAATCAACACTATTGCAGGAAAGAGCCAGTATGATCGCAACTCCACTATATCGAGATGACGCAACACGTTATACACTCCGAACAGGAAGAGAAATGTTCCCCAGAACACCCGGCCGGATTTCTTTTTGCTGAATCCGTCTATCGCTTTAACAATCCCGTAGACCGAAAGAAGCGCCCACAGCACAGGCTGCCAGCCAACCTGCACCACGCCGATTCGATCCAAAAGCATCGTACCGCCCACCAACACTAATCCGACGCCAAGCCAGGAGAATCTTCCCACGGTCATGCTCCTTGCGCGGTGAAAGTAAAAGGTTCCTCAGGGACGACGACTGCCATGAGAATGTAGCCGAACATCGTAAGCCCGAATGACGCGAATGCAGATATGACAAACAGTACTCGTACGATTGTAGGATCAACGCCAAAGTGCATTCCGAGTCCGCCACACACACCAAACATTTTCCGCTCAGTACGGGAACGATACAGTTTGGATGGTCGCAGAATCGATCCGGTTCCTGCAGGTGCTCTTTCATCTCCAATCGGTCCTGAGTCGGGCGATTGTTGATTGGTAAGGTAATTTCTTCCCCCGAAGAGAAACGCTACTCCCGCAAGGATAAGAACTGTTGGTAACAAAACATCCCATGAAAAGCCCCACCATTGATGCCACACGCCAAGGTTGCTCATGAGCCACAGTCCACCTATAACAACAAGCAGTATCCCCCAGAATCTGTGGTTGGAAGACGAGGAAACACCAGCGGTATGTCCTGTTGGAACTGAGAAGGTGGGATTCACAGGCATGATGATCATGCCGACGATATACAATAGAATTCCTGACCCATCAAGAAAGGTGAGAATAACCCATGCAATGCGGACAAGCGTTGGATCAATGTTGAAGAATTCAGCTACCCCTCCACACACTCCATCAATCATCCTGTTTGTTCGTGACTTATAGAGCCGTCGTATTTCGTTGCTCATGCCTTGCTCCTTTCAGTGCTTGACACATATTGCTACGATACAGAACGGTCACTTGTTGCAAAATCAGAGACAAAAAAAAGGCCGGCAGCGCTGCCGGCCTATCCTTGACTACAACATAGTATCCAGGAACTATCACACCTCCATAATCTCCTTTTCCTTCGTAGAAAGGAGACTGTCGATATCTTTAATCGCCTTATCTGTCATCTTCTGAGCGTCGACTTCAGCCCGTTTTCGCTCATCTTCCGAGACATGCTCGGCTTTTTCGGATTTCTTCAGATGCTCGATACCGTCCCGGCGGATGTTCCGGATGGCGATCTTTCCATCCTCACCGAATTTCTTGGACAACTTTACAAGTTCCCTTCGTCGTTCCTCATTCAGTTGCGGGATTGGCACACGGATGTGGTCTGCCTCTTTCACAGGGCTAAGGCCGACGTTCGCTGCCTGAATAGCCTTCTGGATGGCATCAAGAGAACTCTTGTCCCAAGGAGTGACTGTGAGCGTGTGAAGGTCAAGCACAGATGTGTTCGCGACCTCCTGCAGCGGCGTAAGAGTTCCATAGTAGTCCACTTTGATGCCGTCGAGCAATGCGGTTGTTGCTTTACCGGTCCGTATCTTTGTGAGTTCCTGGCGAACAACTTCCACGCCCTTGTGCATCCGATCTTCAGCGTCTTTCAGAATTTGTTTCAACATTCAGGTAGTCTCTCTGTTGTTCAGGAATGGGGAACGGGCTCAAAAACCCGCGTGCCAACCGCTTCACCCAGGATAAGACGTTTAAGATTGCCGGGGATGTTCATGTTAAACACCAGGATTGGGAGTTTGTTCTCCTTGCACAAGGTAATGGCAGTCATATCCATCACCTTCAGGTCCTTCTGGAGAACATCAAGATACGAGATTTCGGGAAAATGGAAAGCTGACGGGTTGTGCTCGGGATCTGAATCGAACACCCCATCCACACGCGTGCCTTTGATGATTACATCGGCTTCGATCTCCACGGCTCGCAGTGCTGCCGCAGTGTCTGTTGTGAAATACGGATTCCCAGTGCCCGCGCCGAACAGAACGATCCTCCCCTTTTCCAGATGCCTGACTGCGCGACGACGAATGAATGGCTCCGCAATGACTTCCATCCTGATGGCAGAAATTAATCGTGTTACCAGTCCTTCATGTTCAAGGGCACTTTGCAGTGCAAGAGCATTGATGAGAGTCGCAAGCATTCCCATGTGGTCGCCTGTAACCTTATCAATGTTGCTCGACGAGTTCGACACGCCACGATAGATATTTCCTCCCCCAATCACAATGCCGATTTCAACGCCGAGATCCTTTACCTGCTTGATCTCAGCAGCGTATCGCTGAAGCACAAGAGGGTCAATCCCGAATTCCTGGTCACCCAACAACGCTTCCCCGCTCACCTTCAATAATACGCGCTTGTACTTTGGCTTGTTCATTTATCGGTTAGGTATGGTGGATACAAAAATGTCCCCGAGGGGGACATTCAGGTTACTTGGTTTCTTCGCCAAGATGGAACCGCTGAAATCGCCTCAAGACCACAGGCTGAGCGGGATTGGCATCCCGGAGAATATCCTTGATCGTTTTTCCCGGATCTTTGATGAATGTCTGCTCCATAAGCACGACTTCCTGATAGAACTTCTCCAACTTGCCCTGCGCAATCTTTTCCACAATCTGTTCAGGCTTGCTTTCGTTTCTTGCCTGTGTGCGGTAAATATCAAGCTCGCGCTCAATCCAGGCTTTGTCCACCTGCTCACGAGCGATGACCGATGGATTCATTGCCGCAACCTGCATTGCAACGTCACGTGCCACTGGAGAATTGGCGGCGACACCTTCAATCTCGACAAGAACACCAATCCTGTTGCCAAGGTGCGTATACGAACTCACGACTCCATTGACTGCCTCAAAGATCTGGAAGCGGCGGATGTCAACCTTCTCCGCCACTTTTGACAACACGTCGTTCATGAGGTCGGCAATCTTCTTTCCGGCTGCATTCGTCAATCCCGGAATGGCGTCAAGCGATTGTGGCTTACGGAGTTCGATTGCTTCAGCGACCGCTTGGGCAAAGCCAATAAAGTCGTCGCTACGGCCCACAAAATCTGTCTCACAATTGACCTCAACAACAACACCGGTTTTTCCGTTGTCCCCAACTCGAGTGACAATCACGCCTTCCTTGGCTGCCCGGTCCGATCTCTTTTGACCTATAGCAGCACCCTTCTTGCGCAAATACTCGATGGCTGCGTCCATGTCGCCGCCAGTACTTTCCAACGCACGCTTGCAATCCATCATTCCCGCCCCGGTTTTCTCCCGGAGCTTTTTGATCATTTCACTCGTAATTTCCATGACTTCCAATTCGTTTCTCGCTTAGTATTCGATTCAATTAGTTCAATGCTGCTTTTTCTTCCGCTCCATCTTTCCCTTTGCTTCCTGCTTCAGCAGCCATTTCCATTTGACGTGATGCTGAACGTTCTTTGCCCATCAGCACCGCATCTGCAAACGCCCGGGTGACCACCTGAACAGACTTGATGGCATCATCGTTTGCTGGAATCGCGTAGTCCACAATATCAGGATCACAGTTCGTATCGACAATTGCGTACACAGGAACGCCAAGACGACGCGCTTCTTTCACAGCAATTCCCTCTTTCTTGACGTCCACAACGAAGATTGCCCCGGGCAACCTTGTCATCTCAACAAGACCGGAAAGAACTTTGTTCAACTTTTCTTTTTCACGCGAGAGGAAGAGTCCTTCTTTCTTTGTTATCTTGTCCAGCGTTCCATCGCTCTCCATTTTCTCGATATTGGTAAGGCGCTTCACGCTCTTGCGGATCGTAGTGAAGTTCGTGAGGCAACCACCGAGCCATCGTTCACTCACATAGAACTGGCCGCAACGAACAGCTTCTTCTCTGATAATGTCCTTTGCCTGCTTTTTCGTACCCACAAACAGCACGCGTTTTCCTTCGGCAACACTTTTTGTAATGGCGTTGCAAGCGTCATCAAGAAGGGTCTTGGATTTCACGAGGTCAATAATGTGGATCCCGTTGCGTTCCATGAAGATGTACGGACGCATTTTGGGATTCCATCGGCGGGTAAGGTGCCCGAAATGACACCCTGCGGCAAGCAAATCTGCTACTTCAACAGCCATGTGTACTCCTTATGTTTTAGTTGGGCTTCTACCTTCTTCAACTTCTTCCGGAATAACGCCTTGGCGCCACACTGCCGTCAGAATCCAAAGGTATGCGTATTTGATAAATTACAAAACTGCGGTTACCGCTTCGAGAACTGGAATCTCTTGCGCGCTTTCTTTTGGCCGTATTTTTTTCGCTCAACCATACGCGGATCGCGTGTCAACAATCCTGCCGTGCGCAGAGAGGAACGATTGTCCTCACTCATCTCAACTAATGCACGTGCGATCCCGAGACGAATAGCTCCGGCCTGACCCGTTGAACCACCGCCATCGACATTGACGTGCGCGTCGTACTTGCCGGCGGTTTGTGTTACTTCAAACGGTTTCGAAACATCAGTACGTTGGGTCAAGAGAGGAAAGAACTGATCAATCGGTTTTTTGTTCACGGTAATTTTCCCGGAACCCGGTGAAAGAATCACACGTGCGACCGAGGTCTTTCGTCTTCCAACTGCCGAGGTGTTATGAGCGTGCATTGCGGATTCCTGCTGCGTTAGTTCTTGATGACATAGGCTGCGGGTTGCTGGGCCATATGTGGATGGTCAGCACCTGGATAAACTTTGAGCTTCTTGATAATCTGACGGCCGAGACGGTTGTGCGGCAACATCCCTTTGACTGCCTCTTCAAACACCCACTCCGGCTTCTTTCGAATCAATTCCTGATATTTCTCAAACGTCCCACCGCCGGGATAACCGGTATAGTGGAAGTACTCTTTCAATTCCGGACGCTTGCCCGTCATTTTCACTTTGGATGCATTCACCACAACAACGAAGTCGCCCATGTCTGAGTTTGGCGTAAACTCAACTTTGTGTTTGCCCCTGAGCAGTCGGGCAACGGTGCTTGCGATGCGGCCAAGGGTCTGCCCTTCGGCGTTCACAAGATGCCATTTTTCAGGCAAATCAGTTGTTCTGAAGAATCGGGTAGTCTTTTCCACGAAATCCGCTCCTAATTGGTACTTTGAGAATCGTCAATCGAAAGGCTTAAAAAGATAAGGATTTTTGGGAAGAGAGTCAAAGTGAAAGTAGGGAATTGTTCATCGCGGGTGGACACGGTTGGCACTATCTCCCAGCATTCACAACGGAAGGTGGAATTTGTGCAGCTTCTATTATTTCGGGAAAGCTCTTAAGCCCTTGCAAGATTTTTCTTGCAGGAACAGGTGTTGGAAAAGATGATTTGATAGTGCTTTGCCATATTGGGGATCTTCACTCACCGACCTTGTGGATTTACAAGAATAGTATCGCCCCATATCCTTCCAGGGAACACCTTCCTAAGAACGACTAAACCAAAGGAAGACAAGTATTCTCGAAGCTTATAATAAGCTGGTCTAATTGCGCTTACGTACACTAACGTATCTCTTCTGTCCATACTAACGGGATCCAAACGGAAGACTACATTAATCGCGGTTGTGTGCCGCACACCATTGCTCATAGTAGTGTATTGCCCAAAAGATTGCGACGAGAAGAGAGGCATCAAAATAATGACGAGAGGGATAAGGCAGACTATCTTGCGGAACATGTTTGGTCTCCGAAAATCATACGGCCTGCTGTTCAGCATGATATGAACTTCTTACCAACGGCCCGGACTCCACATGTTTGAACCCCATATCCATTCCCCTGGATTTGAGCATTCGGAACTCATCGGGATGGACGAAACGGGCAACAGGCAGATGATCCTTGGTCGGTTGGAGGTACTGACCAAGAGTGAGGATATCGCAACCGTGTTCAAAGAGGTCTTGCATGACGGCGAGAACTTCTTCGATGGTTTCACCTAGTCCCAGCATGAGACCGCTCTTTGTCACCATGCCTTCCTGCTTCGACCGTTGGATGAGTTCGAGTGACCGAGTGTACTTTCCTTGTGGACGCACTGTCGCATAAAGGCTTGGCACCGTCTCCGTGTTATGATTAAGGATGTCAGGCTTTGCAGCAATGATGAGATCAAGAGCCCACCACACACCACGAAAGTCAGGAATCAAGACTTCTACTCTCACGTCGGGGTTTACGATCCTTGCCTGACGAATCGTTTCGGCGAAAACCGCAGCACCGCCATCAGGCAACTCATCTCGGTTCACCGAGGTAATCACTGCATGCTTTACACCCATGATACGAATTGCATCCGCAACGCGATACGGTTCTTCGAGATCGAGTCCGATTGGTTTGCCGGTCTTCACCGCGCAGAAGCCGCACGAACGCGTACAGATGTCGCCGAGTATCATGAAGGTTGCCGTACCGGCATTCCAACATTCGCTCATGTTCGGACAACGAGCTTCCTCGCAAACCGTATGAAGCTTGTGCTCATCAATGAGGATTTTGAGATGAGCGAAATTGTCACCGCTCGGCACGCGCACCTTTAACCAGTCCGGCCTGGGCGATCGTGGCATCGCTTCTTCTGTTATTTCCTGGATGACAAAATCCATGTTAGAATTTCAGGTTCATATCAAAGTTCTGGAGATACTGTACAATCTCCTCAAGGAACATTCCACCAAGCGCACCGTCAACGATACGATGGTCAAACGACAATGTGAAGTACGCGATCGACCGGATTGCAATTGCATCATCGATCACCGCTACACGTTTCTTGATGGCGCCAGTGCCGAGAATTGCGACCTGCGGCTGGTTGATAATCGGTGTTCCAATCAACGTGCCGAAGACACCGTAATTGGAGATGGTAAATGTGCCACCTTGAATATCGTCCGGCGTCAGCTTCTTGGTTCTGGTTCGTGTTGCGAGATCATTCACCGCGCGGGCCAGACCAAGGAAGTTCTTCTCTTCTGCATTCTTGATCACGGGAACGATCAACCCGTTCTCTGCTGCAACCGCGATCCCGATATTGGTGAAGTTCTTCTTGATGATCTTATCGCCCTCAATCGATGTGTTGATGAGGGGATACTTCTTGATCGCCTTTGCAACAGCATCAACGATGTAGGGAGTAAAGGTGAGCTTGAAGCCTTCCTTCTTTTCAAACTCCACTGCGTGAGCAGACCGGTGCTTCGCCACATTGGTCATGTCGACTTCATGAATAGCTGCGACATGAGGAGAAGTCTGTACGCTCTTCACCATATGCTCGGCCATCTTCTGCAGAACATTGCTCATCTGCAGGATCTCGAAGTTCGGCGCGGGGTATTTGGCGCGTAGTTCAGGCACATCAACCGGCTTGGCAACAATGCCGACAGGTGCGGCTTTGAGTGCGGGTGTTGCGGCGGGAGCTGCTACTGCGCCACTCTTCTTTGCAACAACATAAGCAAGTATGTCCTTCTTCGAGACCCGACCGCCATCGCCTGTTCCAGGAATCAGTTCAAGCTCAGTCATGGCAACGCCTTCTTCACGGGCGATGTTCAATACGAGCGGTGAGTAGAAGCGTCCGCTTGCGGGGGCTGCCAGAGGTTTTACTGCAGTGACGACTGGCGGCACTACGGTAGCGGCAACAGGTTTTGGTGCTTCAGCAAGCGGGTTTGCAGTTGGCTTCGCTGGTTCTGCTGTGACTACGCCACCCTCTGTTTCGAGATAGGCGATGATTGTTCGAACAGCGACAGTCTTCTGTTCTGGAATGACAATCTCAGCAAGGACTCCCGCCGCAGGTGACGGAATCTCGGAATCGACCTTGTCTGTGCTTATCTCCAGCAAGGTCTCATCCTTCTTGACTTTATCTCCAACCTTTTTATGCCACTTGACGATCGTTCCTTCTGCAATACTCTCCCCCATCTGCGGCATCACCACTTCAATCCTTGCCATGATTATTCCTTCTTGTAAAGTTGATCTTCTTAGAAACTGCTGAGCTCACGAAGAGCTTTCACAATCTTGTTTGTGTCCGGCAGAAAATATTCCTCCAACGGAGGAGCAAACGGTACCGGTGTATCAAGCGAGGCAACTCGCCTGATCGGCGCATCAAGAAACTTAAATGCATTCTCGGAGATCAAGGCTGCGATCTCTGCACCAATGCCGCCTGTCAGTGTATCCTCATGCACGATAAGAACCTTGCCTGTAGACTTCGCCGAATTGATAATAAGTTCTTTATCAAGCGGCAAGAGTGTACGCAAATCAACCACCATCGTCTCGACGCCATCTTCCTTTGAGAGAATCTCCGCTGCTTCAAGCGAGTGATGCACTGTCGATCCGTACGTGAAGATGACGATGTCACTCCCTTCCCGCTTCACGTCTCCCTTTCCGATTTCAATAGAGTAGTCTTCGTCTGGGACTTCTCCCTTGATGCGACGGTAAAGGTACTTGTATTCAAAGTACAGGACAGGGTTATTGTCTCGCACCGCCGCCTTCATCAATCCTTTTGCATCATACGGGGTTGACGGCGCGACGATCTTGAGTCCGGGAACGTGAAAGAACCATCCCTCGGGATTTGTGGAATGATATGGTCCGCCGTGAATGTATCCCCCACTCGGTAATCGAACAACCATCGGGACCGGAAGATTCCAGCGATAGTGCGTTTTCGCGGCATTGGTAACGATCTGATTGAACCCACAGGTTACAAAGTCGGCAAACTGCATCTCGGCAATTGGCCGCATGCCGACAACAGCCGCGCCAGTCGCTGCTCCGATGATTGCAGCCTCAGACAAGGTTGCATCAATGACACGTTCCTCGCCGAAGTGTTGCTGGAATCCTTTCGTTGCCTTGAACGCGCCACCATACGCGCCGATATCCTCGCCGATGAGAAACACCGAACGGTCGCGCTCCATCTCTTCCCACATTCCCTTTGACAGAGCTTCGATATACGTCATTGTTGCCATTACGGAGCGTAGACTCCTTCCGCTGCATCTTCTCCTGCCGGATACGGATTATCGAGTGCGAATTGCATCGCCTCTTCAATCTCCGCGGCCATCTTCTCTTCCATTTCCTTTTTGTTTGACTCGTTCAACACACGGTCATTGGTGAGAATACGCTCGAACTTCTCTACGGGATCCTTCTTCTTCCACTCCTCGACCATTCCTTTGGGAACATACGAGGCATCATCAGAGGCTGAATGTCCATGCATGCGCATGGTGATAGTCTCGATGAGCGTTGGCCCCGCACCACGGCGTGCCCGATCAACAGCTTCTTTGCAGACTTCATAGACCTTGATGATGTTCGTTCCATCAACAGTGAATCCGGGAATACCATAGCCCAACGCTCTGTCCGAAAGCTTCTGCGCTGCGAATTGCTTTGTGTTTGGCGTTGAGTATGCGAACTGGTTATTCTCAATAATCAGGATGAATGGCAGTTTCATCACCGCAGCCATGTTCAAGCCTTCGTGGAAATCGCCGACGTTACATCCACCGTCGCCTATGTAGTTCATCACGACGGCATTTTCTTTCCTCATCCTCGCTGCAAGGGCTACGCCAACAGCCATTGGAATCATCGCAGCAAGATGGCTGACGTTGCCATAGATTTTGAGGGAAGGATCAGCGTAGTGACCTGTTCCGTCGCGGCCGCGTGTGAGGCTATCGCGTCGCGCCAACTGCTGAAGAAAGATATTCTTCAGCGTCTGCCCCTTTACCAAATGCGCTCCGAGATCACGGTGCATCGGGAAGAGATAGTCATGGTTCTCAAGTGCGTAGGCACTTCCTACTGCTGTCGCTTCGTTTCCATAACCAGTGTATGCGCCACCAACGATTTTCCCTTGCTTATAAAGCCGGAGAATGGCGTTGTCACACTCCCTTGTCAGTCGGAGATAGTAATACAACTCCAACCTCTCGGTGTTCGAGAGCGTTACGGATGAATGAATGTTAGAGACTTTCTCTTGCGCAGCTTGCATAGTCATTAGTAGGTGACGAGTTTTTCCAAAGCAGTGACAACATCTTTCTCCTGTGGCAGCATTGCGTTTTCCAGTTCAGGGCCGTACGGCACGGGCGTATCCTTTGCGGCAACCCGTTGAATTGGTGCATCGAGTCGCTCGAATACTTCGCTGGCTATGATCGCTGCAATCTCACCGCCGAAACCGCTCGTGAGGGTGTCTTCATGAACAATCAACGCCTTGCCCGTCTTACGTACCGACGTGAAGATTGTGTCCTTGTCCAGTGGATTCAATGTACGAAGATCAATCACTTCGATGCTCACACCGTGCTTCTCTTCTATTTTGGCGCTTGCATCAAGACAGCGTTGAACAAGCATGCCCCATGTAATGATTGTCGCATCGCTTCCTGCCTTTTTGATTTTCGCAAGACCGAATGGCAAGAGATAATTTGCATCAGGCTCAGGCGCCGACGCGAAACTCTGACGGTAGAGTCCCTTATGTTCGAGGAACAACACCGGGTCTTCTTCACGACACGCTGTCTTCAGCAATCCCTTTGCATCGGCAGCGTTGGATGGATATACAACCCGCACTCCCGGAATATGTGTGAAGAACCCATCAATGGACTGACTATGATATAACCCACCGTGAATGTATCCGCCAACAGCAACGCGGATCACCATCGGGCATGCCCATTCATTGTATGATCGGAAACGAAGCATTGCGACTTCGTCGCGGATTTGCATGAACGCCGGCCAAATGTAATCTCCGAACTGGATTTCAACATTCGGTTTGTAGTCACCACGCACTGCAAGACCAAAGGCAGTGCCGAGTATACTCGCTTCAGCAAGAGGAGAGTTAAAGACTCTTTCACCGAACTTCGCCGTCAGTCCTTTTGTCGCTGTGAAGACGCCTCCTTTGTTTCCGGCAACATCCTCACCATAAATCAGCATCTTGGGATTAAACTCCATCTCCTCGGCAAGTGCGTGGTTGATTGCGTCAACCAATACGATGTTCGGACCTTTGTGTACCGGTTCTACAAAACCAGACTTCGACACAACAATACGTGGGGAGTAGACATATTTTTCAAGTTCAGTGACATCGGGAAGCGGCTCTGCCTCGGCGGCATCGGCTGCGTCGTTGATGTGTTGTGATATCTCTTCCTTGATCTTATTGATGTCGGCAGATTTGAGAAGCCCTTGTGACGTGAGAAACGTCTCGAACCGTGGGATTGGATCCTTCTTGATGTCGTCTTCAATTTCTTTCATTTCGCGGTACTTGCGATGATCATCCGACGACGAGTGAGGCAGGAGCCGGACCGTATCAGCTTCGATGACGCTCGGGCCTTCACCGCGACGGGCCTTCGCGACTGCGTCAGCGGCAACATCATACATCGCTTTGAAATCGCAGCCATCAACGCGATACCGGTTCAATCCCTCGTATCCTTGAACCATCCCGTACACAGATTCGCCGGCAACCTGGTCCTGCACCGGAACCGAAATCGCATACTTGTTATTCTGAATCAGAAAGATGACGGGATACTTGCCACGCGCAGCCCAATTGACTGCTTCGTGAAATTCACCTTCACTCGTGGCACCTTCACCTGATGAGACATACACCACTTCATCCTTGCCATCCTTCACTGCACCCATCGCTGTTCCCACGGCTTCGAGATACTGTGTGCCGGTTGGACTCGATTGTGACACGATTCTCCACTTCTTGTGTCCGTAGTGGAACGGCATGGCATAACCGTTGCTGCTCGGTCCGCCTTTGCGATGGAGCGCCTCAAGCATGATGTCTTTGATCGTGTAACCGAACTGCAGCGAAAAGGCAAGGTCACGATAATACGGATAGGCCCAATCGTAGCCGGGTTTCATTGCGAGAGCCATTGCCGTCTGCGCAACTTCGTGGCCGGATCCGCCAATGTGGAAGAAACATTTCCCCTGCTTGAGCAAGACAAGGATCTTCTGATCAATCAGTCTGGCCGTAACGCAGTTCTTGTACGCGTTGAGGATCTGATCCTTTGAAAGTTTCGCTGTGGCATCACTGGCAGGAGAAGAACCACCATTTGAACCTTTCGCGGAAGTCATTGGTTTCTGAGGTTTCGGTATCGCCAATATTGAATCCTTATTTCAATGTGATAAAATGTTGAGGAAAAAAACCACTACATTGTTTCGGCTTCGCTGGCTTCGAAAGATGGACACATCTCAGCGCCAAACACTTCTCCAAATTCCTTTACAACTCTTGCAGCAACTTCACTCAACTCAACTTCACGTCCAAGAATTTGCTTCAATGAAGTCACACCCTTCTCGAAAATCCCGCACGGGATAATGCGGCCAAAGAATGAGAGATCAGTATTGATGTTGAAAGCGAATCCATGCATGGTAATCCACCTGCCCGTCTTTACACCAATCGCGCAGATCTTGTCATTGCCAACCCAAACGCCGGTGTAGTCCGAATCTCTCGAAGCCTTCACCTCATAACCGGCGAGTGTCCTGATGATGACTTCTTCAATGTCTCTCAAGTAGCGATGAAGATCGAGGTAGTAATTGTTGAGGTCAAGAATCGGATAGCCGACCAATTGTCCGTGACCGTGATACGTAACGTCGCCACCTCGATCATTGTGGTAAACAGCGACGCCCTTCGACCTTAATTCCTCCTCGTTGGCAAGCAGATGGTTATCATCACCACCCTTGCCGATCGTGTATACGTGATCGTGCTCGGTCAGCAACAACAGATCGCCAACTTCCCCCGCAGCCCGCTGTTCAAACAGCTTTCGCTGCAAGTCCCAGCATTCCTTGTAATCAGTACGGCCAAGATTGATGACGTCGATTGCTTTCAACACGAGTCCTATATGTTGATTGCTTCGCCATACGCTGCCGCTGCCGCTTCCATCACGGCTTCGCTCAACGTCGGGTGTGCGTGCGGAGTGCGGAAGATCTCCGCCCCGGTGGATTCCAGTTTCTTTGCAATGACAAGTTCGTGGATCATCTCTGTCGCTTCAGATCCCATAATGTGCGCACCGAGAAGCTCTCCGTACTTCGCATCGAAGATCAGCTTCACTGTTCCTTCTGTCTCACCAATCGCCATCGCCTTGCCCAAAGGACGGAACGGGAAACGGCCGATCTTGAGTTCGTAGCCTTCTGCCTTTGCCTTCTCTTCCGTGAGGCCGACGCTTGCGATCTGCGGCTGGCAGTATGTACATCCGGGAATGCATGAGTAGTCAATTGGTGCATGCTTCTTGCCGGCAATGGCTTCGACACAATGGACTCCTTCGGCCGATGCAACGTGCGCAAGCCACGGCGGACCGATAACATCGCCAATAGCGTAGACGCCGGGAACATTCGTCTTGTAGTCCGCATCAACTTTGATGTGGTTGCGTTCGACAACAATTCCGAGTTTATCAAGTCCGAAGTTCTCAACGTTGCCTTGAACGCCTATTGCCATCAAAGCGACTTCGCCCTTCAACTCCTTCTTCACTCCTTCAGAGGATACGACAACGGTAACATCATTCGCTCCGGCCTTTACGCTTTCCACCTTCGTGTTGGTAAGAAACTCGATGCCTTGTTTCTTGAGACTGGACTCCATCATCTTTGTGAGTTCCGCATCCTCAACCGGCAGGATCCGCGCCATCATCTCAACCACCGTCACCTTTGTGCCGATAGCGTTATAGAAATACGCGAACTCGATTCCGATTGCTCCAGCTCCGATAATAATCATGGATTTCGGTTGTTCCGGAAGATTCATTGCTTCCGTACTGGAAATAACGCGCTTACGGTCGAAGGCGGCGCCGGGAACAGTCCGCGGTCTTGCACCTGTGGCAAGTATGATATGTTTCGCTGTGATCTTCTCGGCTGGTTTCCCTTCGGCCCGGATTTCGATCCCGCCGTTCCCAAGGAGTATTCCATAGCCGGGCATGACGTCAATCTTGTTCTTTTTCATCAAGTATTCAACGCCTTTGACGATCTTGTCCGAAACCGTCCGGCTCCGCTTGATAATCTTGCTGAAGTCAAATTTCAAGTTATCGTATGAAATACCCCATTCCTCTGCCTTCTTAAAGGTATGAAGTATTTCGGCATTCTTGAGAAGCGCTTTGGTGGGGATGCAGCCCCAGTTCAAGCAAATACCACCCAGGCGATCACGCTCGATAATTCCTGTGTTCATGCCAAGTTGCGCTGCACGGATGGCAGCAGTGTACCCGCCGGGTCCGCCACCGACAACAACCACATCAAATGATTTATCTGCCATGAATTCCTCGTTGGGAACAACAAAAAAGGGAAGTGGAATTCCCTCTTGAAGTAGTTTGGATAAAGAAAGTGCGAAAAATATACTGAAACATGGCCTGAAAGTCAAACAACTGTCCGAGCCTGACTCTTGAGCAAAATAGTGTGGAATGAGAAAAACGAATTGATTTTACATTTCAAAATGGGTATACTAGGCACAAATTTTTCAGTGACATGAGATGGCTGAACAGGAGGAACGCGGAGAGAAAGTCGTCACCACCAACCGAAAAGCTCGATACGATTTCGAGATTCTCGACACCTACGAAGCAGGCATTGTCCTCACAGGAACAGAAGTCAAATCGCTCAGGCAGGGTAACGCCAATCTATCCGACAGTTATGCAATACTGAAGAACGGGGAACTCTGGCTCCTCGGCATGCATATTTCTCCTTACGATCACGGCAGCTACGCCAATGTTGACCCGCTGAGAAATCGGAAACTTCTTCTTCACAAAAAGGAGCTTCTCAAACTCACCGGCAAGATTACTTCAAAAGGTTTGACACTAGTACCGTTGCGCGTGTACTTTACGCATAACATTGTCAAAATCCTCATCGGTATTGCCCGTGGCAAGAAGGAGTACGACAGGCGCGAAGATATCAAGAAGCGGGATGCCGAGCGCAGCATCAGACAACAACTAAGACAAAAAAGCTGACCTTGTTTCCCCCACTCAATGAGCAGATGGACGTTATCCGGCGAGGAACTTCTGAGATTATTCCGGAAGAGGACCTTGTCAAGAAGATTGAGAGGTCTCAAAAAACGCAAAAGCCTCTCAATGTGAAGTTGGGGTGCGATCCGAGCAGGCCGGATCTCCATCTTGGACATTCCGTCGTGCTCCGCAAACTGCGGCAGTTTCAGGATCTTGGACATCAGGCAACATTGATCATAGGGGATTTTACCGGAATGATCGGTGATCCTTCGGGCCGGAGTAAGACACGTCCGCCGCTGACGATTGACGAGACCCGCAAAAACGGCCAGACGTATTTTGAGCAAGCCACGAGGATACTCTCGACAAAGAAAATCCAGATGCTGTACAACTCCGAATGGCTTGGCAAGATGAGTTTTTCAGACGTCATCGTACTCGGCAGCAAGTACACGGTTGCGCGCATGCTTGAGAGGGATGATTTCGAAAAGCGATACAAGGCCGGAGAGCCAATCAGCATTCATGAGATGCTCTACCCGCTCGCCCAGGCAATGGATTCGGTGGCAATTCAAGCCGATGTTGAATTAGGTGGAACGGATCAAAAATTTAATCTGCTGGTGGGAAGAGATATCCAGCGCGAGTACGGACTCGAGCCACAAATAACGATCACAATGCCGATCCTGCCGGGAACGGACGGCGTTGAAAAGATGAGCAAGTCGCTCGACAACTACATCGGGATCAGTGAATCACCCAGACAGATTTATGGCAAGACACTCTCCATACCTGACAAGCTGATTTATGACTATTACGTTCTCGCCACCAATACTTCAGGCGAGGATCTGTTGAAAATCAAAAACCAACTCGAAGACAAATCGTTGAACCCCCGCGACTTGAAGCGCCAACTCGCACGGACGCTCGTGGCGTTGTACCATGACGAAGCAGCGGCAAGTGCAGCGGAAGAAGAGTTTGATCGAGTGTTTATCAAGAAAGACCTGCCCGACGACATCCCGGAGCAGTCGATCGCCCTTGAGAATGGCAGCATCGGCATCATGCGTTTGCTGGCTGAAACGAAACTCGTTGCTTCCAACGGTGAAGCGCGACGCATGATTGAGCAAGGCGGAGTCACCATCGACGGCGAGCGCATCTCCGACTACAACGCTGAAATCTCAATCGCGGAAAGCATTATTGTAAAAGTCGGCAAACGACGATTCCTGCGTGTCAAGAAAGCATAATTCACCATTCCCTAAATCATAACACTGGAGCGAAGAAATTGTACGTCCCCGGAAAAATGTTTTTCACCAAAGGTGTAGGTCGGCACAAAGACTACCTGCAATCCTTCGAGCTCGCACTGCGAGACGCAAAGATTGAGAAGTGCAATCTGGTGACCGTCTCAAGCATTTATCCGCCGGGTTGCAAGCGCATCCCTCCGGAGGAAGGCCTGAAACTTCTGCAGCCAGGTCAGATCACGTTCGCCGTGATGGCAAGGAACGCGACCAATGAACCCAACAGACTCATTGCAGCGTCCATAGGGGTGGCTACTCCCGCTGATACGTCACAATATGGATACCTTTCAGAACATCATCCGTTTGGCGAAACAGATGAAAAAGCTGGAGAGTACGCAGAGGATCTGGCCGCAACAATGCTGGCGACTACACTGGGTGTGGAATTCGATGCCACCACTGGCTGGGACGAGCGAGAAAAGCTTTACAAGATGAGCGGGAAGATTGTCAAGACCTATAATGTCACACAGTCGGCTGAGGGCCATAAGGATGGTATCTGGACGACCGTTGTAGCATCCGCAATTCTTCTTCCTTAAGTCGGCCCAAAAAGCAGAAATGCCCGGGAGTCAAGGCTCGCCGGGCATTTCTGCTTTGATTACGCTTCAGTTGAGAACTGTTTTGTACACTTCGTAAGACTCCATCACACGATCCACATACACAATCGTCTCTTTTGAGTTGCCAAACCACCCGGCAATCTTCGGCCGATCCTGATCCCATACATTTCGATGCAGGGTATAATACCTTTTGGAGAGGAGAGGAAGGGCTTCCTTGATGGCATCCCAACTTCTTGGGTTATCGTTAAGATATGCCGCAAGCACTTGGGCGTCATAAATCCGACCCACACCTGCATTATACGCAGCCAGCATGAGTTTTATTCTCTCAGACTCTTCTGCCCCATCGAAGAGGTTATACAACTTCTTCAAATAATAAACACCGCCACGGATGTTATTCATTGGGTGGGTCATATCTTCAATATCAAGAGCCTTTGCCAACTCACTACTTGTTACGGGCATAATTTGCATCAGTCCAGCCGCACCCTTTTCGCTTTCAACGTCATGAGAGAATCTCGACTCAACCTTCATAACCGCCAAAACAAGCCTCCAATCAAGACCATATTCCTGAGAGTACTTCTTGATGGTCCCACCATAACTTTGAATAATCACGCGATCAGATTGAGACATTGCTGGAATCAAAGACTGAACCTGATCCAACGTGGAACCAATCCCCGCTGAATTCTGCTTGGGTTGAGCCTTTTTTACAAGAGTTTCGCTCACCGGGCTACATCCTGAAATCCCGGCAAGGATAGCAAATACCATCAAAAGCGAAAGTCTCTGCATGCTTGTAAAAACCAATATGAATCCTCCAAGTTGTTTAACATCCCCCCAACAGCTTTCATCGGGTTTCCGAGGTCTGCTCTAGCAAAACCTCACCAAAATAATCTAACCAGCTAACTGATTGATTTTCCAAGACATACGGTAGTCATAAAAAATGAACATACAAAGGTATGGTTAACCACCATAAATGTCAAGACGTTTGTCTTGGGTGAGAGATAGGTCACGGGGAGAAAAAGGGAACAGATTACCCGCCTTGTCGCTGAAATCTGTACTTATTTGAGGAATTTCGATTCAACATCAACAATCTTGTCGACCCTTTGCTTGTGTCGGCCACCGGCAAACCAGGTCTCAAGCCAGATCTTCAATATTTCCTTGCAAACTTCACTCCCTACTGCTTTGCTTCCAAGGGTGAGGACATTCGTATCGTTATGTTCTCTCGCATTTCTGGCGACAAACTCGTTATGGCAGCAAGCTGCACGGACTTTCGGAACCTTATTGGCAACAACGCAGGAGCCAATTCCAGCACCGTCGATCATGACACCCCGCCAAGCCTCTCCCTTTGAGACCAAGGAAGCCACTGCATACGCAAAATCAGGATAATCGCATGGATCCTCGGTATGCGTTCCCACATCCGATATTTTATATCCCAAACTTTCAGCATGCTTCTTCAGCAACTCTTTGAGTTGGAAACCGCCATGATCGCTTCCGAAGGCAACCAACCGGTCCGAAGGTGCAATATCCGAAGGCCGTGATGAGGGGGAAACAGCAAGCGGTAATGACTTGCTTGAAGCAGTCTTTGCTGTTTCAACAATTGTGATCCCCTCACTGAGGGCGAGTTCCGCGGCCAACGGCGTAATAATCGCACCGTTGGGAACGTCAAATGTCTTCGACCCCTTGCCCATCAAGTCTCTGATGGTTTGTTCTGTAATGAGTTGTTTTGCCACAGTCTGATTATTTTTGATCTATACTCAATTCAAGTATTTCAAGCTTTACGGGAGCAGTTCCATGAGCTATCAACCCAAGCTGCTTAGCCGCTTCAAGTGAAACGTCGATGACGCGATCATCTTTGAACGGTCCGCGGTCATTCACGCGAACGATGACGCTCTTATCGTTGTCACTGTTCACCACTCGAATTTTCGAGTTGAACGGCAGCGTTCTGTGAGCAGCCGTGAGTGCGTGCATGTCATACACCTCTCCGTTGGACGTCTTGCGCCCGTGAAACTCATCGGCATAATACGAGGCGGTACCTTCCAACTGATGAACTGACGTGGGATGCTTCTCTGTTGACGGCACTTCACGCGTAGTAAACCGCGGCGCCGCTGGACCACAACCGGAGATGACAGCGAGACATGATATCCACATCCAAAGTCTCAATGCACGCAGCGAGATCAATTACAGATACTCATTCATTTGTTTACGCTTCAAGTAATCGGAGACTTCCTTCACGCTCTGCGACATCCCTCGCTTGCATATAAGAAGAGCATCAGGGGTGTTCACAATGATCAAATCATCAACACCAATCGTCGCCACAACTTTGTCGGGTGAATAGATGTAGGAGTTGTGTGTATCCTGTTGAATGACTTTGCCCGTGATGGAATTTCCATGCTCATCCTTCCCTGACAGCCTGTACACCTCATCCCACGAACCAATATCACTCCAGCCGAAATCACCTGGAATTACATACACTCTCTCCGCTTTTTCCATCACTCCGTAATCGATGGAGATACCACGCATCATCCCATATGATTTCTCCAGCGCAGAGTGATACGAGGGAGTTCCAATGGTTGGTTCAATCCTGCTCAACTCAGCGTGCAAATCAGGAAGGCAGCGCTCGATCTCTTTCAGTATGGCATCAACACGCCAGATGAACATGCCGCTGTTCCATAGAAAATCACCGCTGGCGAGAAAGCGTTCAGCCGTCTGGATATTCGGCTTTTCAGCGAACGTCTTGACCTTATAGACTCCCTTTGACGAGTACGGGTTATGAGCGCCGTCCTCAGTAAACATCTGAATGTATCCAAAACCAGTCTCGGGATGTGTGGGCTTGATGCCAATGGTTAACAGACTACCGGATTCGTACCCTGTCTCGATGGCAAGTTTCAACACTCTGAGGAATTCAACGGTATTCTGAATGATATGATCTGCCGGTAGAACAATCATTACTGCGGAAGGGTCCATCTGTTTGGCGTGGAGCGCGGCGAGCCCGATACATGGTGCGGTGTTTCGCCCAACAGGCTCTACGAGGATATTCTCTTCAGGAAGGGTGTCGAGTTGTTTCATGACCATGGCCTTTTGGACCCGGTTGGTCACAACAAGTACGTTGTGAACGTCAACAAGACCCTCGAGCCTCTTTACGGTATTCTGGATCATCGTCCCTTTGCCGAGGATCTCCAGCAATTGCTTCGGGGACTTCTCTCTGCTGCGAGGCCAGAACCTTGTTCCTACCCCGCCAGCCATGATTACGGCAAGAGTTTTTGGCATTATGCTGTTTCGCTTATTGGTCTAAAAGATCCTTCGGACGCTTGAGAAGGTCTATCGTTGATTGGAGCGAATCATTGTCTTCGACACCGGCAGATTCGAACACCGTTTGTAATGTAATGTTCGAATTATCAAGGATGTTAATGATGCGAACATCACTCAATAAACCGTTGTCCAATACATACTGGATGAATTCCCCACATGCCTCTGCAAACTTTGCGACGTCATCCTTCGCTGCACCGATGGCATGTTCTTTCAACGACGCAAGATCGCTCAGGATTTTGTAAAGCTGACTCTCCTGAATTCCCAGGAAAGTTCCATTCTCACTGGACTGTCGCTTCAACTCCTCAAGCGACCGACCAAACTTATGCAGGCCAATGTACAATTCATCGATCTGATCCGAGAGCATCATCGGTACAGGATCTGCCGGCCCACCATCACTATTCGTTCTGAACACTTCGAGAATCAGACGGGTGAACCAGGACGTATGAAACTCCAGTACGCCGCTCTCGAAGTTCCCGTTATCACGTTCAGCCTCATCCAACAGCCACATCAACCGGAGTGCAAACTGGTCGAATCGTTCTACCGCATACAACGCGCTCATCTCTGCGCGGATATCCTCTGCCTGTGCAAGTTTTTGCACGATCTTGCCCACGTTGGATGCCTCGGATAAATGGTTTTCTTCATTCAGCCGAGTCTCCACCTTGCGCAACAGCCTGATGATGTAACTTTGTGCCCCCGACATTCTCGCGATAACACTGATTTTCAAAAATATAGGTGATTGCCAAAGCAATGTCAACGCAACAGCCAAGAGAAAAAGCTGAAAAGCCCTGCCTCGATTCACGAGACAGGGCATTCAGAGGGTTACGCTTTTGAAGCTACCCGCAGTCGATTGAGAGACCTCAGCATTGAGAGACGTGCTCGTTCAAAGTCAATACCCGGATCTTTCTCATGCATGCGCTTTGTCGCACGCTCGCTTGCTGCTTTGGCACGGTTCACGTCGATTTCACCGGCAGGCTCAGCAGTTTCTGCGAGCACCACAACCGAGTTGTCCTTTACCTCAACAAATCCCCCGCTTGTTGCGAACATCATGTCCTTGCCGTTCTTGTCCCTCACCTTGAGTTCACCGACCTCAATCGTGGAGATAAACGGAGCGTGGTTGTAGAGAATCTGGAATCCACCCATCATGCCTGGCGCACTCAGACTTGTTGCATCATCCTGAAAGATAATCTTGTTCGGAGTAATGATCTGGAGCTTGAATGATTTTTCGTACATGATCGTTTGGTCTTAGGCGGCCTGAAGTTTCTTGGCCTGTTCAAAAACTTCCTCAATCGTTCCAACCATCAGGAACGCCTGCTCGGGAAGCTGATCGCATTCGCCATCGATGATCATCTTGAAACTGCGGATCGTGTCTTCCAGTTTCACATATCTTCCGGGAATACCGGTGAACTGCTCGGCAACGTGGAACGGCTGCGAAAGGAATTTCTGTATCTTCCTTGCACGGGAAACCGTCAGTTTGTCTTCGTCAGAGAGTTCGTCAATGCCAAGGATGTTGATGATATCCTGAAGATCTTTATACGTCTGGAGAATTTCCTTCACACGCTTTGCAACACCGTAGTGTTCCTCGCCAACAATAAGCGGATCGAGAATACGCGAAGTGGAGTCGAGCGGATCAACTGCCGGATAAATACCCAGCTCGGAGATCTGACGGCTTAACACTGTCGTTGCGTCAAGGTGCGAGAACGTTGTTGCCGGTGCAGGATCGGTGAGATCATCTGCGGGAACGTAGATAGCCTGGACCGAAGTGATTGATCCCTTCTTGGTCGAAGTGATTCTCTCCTGCAACTCGCCCATCTCCGTACCAAGAGTCGGCTGATAACCCACTGCAGAAGGCATACGTCCAAGAAGAGCAGACACTTCCGATCCGGCTTGCACAAATCTGAAAATGTTGTCGATGAAGAGAAGAACGTCCTTCCCTTCCGAATCACGGAAGTACTCGGCGATGGTAAGCGCCGTGAGCGCAACGCGAGCACGTGCACCGGGAGGTTCGTTCATCTGGCCGAACACAAGCGCCGTCTTGTCCAACACGCCTGATTCCTTCATCTCAAGCCAAAGATCATTCCCTTCACGGGTACGTTCGCCCACTCCACCGAACACAGAGAAGCCTCCATGTTGTTTTGCAATATTGTGGATGAGTTCCATAATCACGACCGTCTTTCCGACGCCAGCGCCACCGAACAAACCGGTCTTGCCTCCCTTTGAGTACGGTTCGAGCAAGTCAATTACTTTAATCCCTGTCTCGAAGAGTTCCTTCTTCGTCGAGAGCTGATCGAAAGGAGGAGCGGGACGGTGGATTGGATACGTGACATCGGATTTGATCGGGCCAAGATTGTCGATCCCCTGTCCGAGCACGTTAATCAATCGGCCAAGTGCAGCGGCCCCGACCGGAATCGTTATTGGAGCGCCGGTATCAAAGCATGCGATCCCTCTGGCAAGGCCGTCGGTTGAGTCCATGGCGACCGTGCGGACGCGATTGTCACCCAAATGCTGTTGGACCTCAACAATCAGATCTTCTTGCTTGCCATCCCCGCCAGCATGGGGAATACGGACTGCATTGAGGATTTCGGGGAGTTTGCCGCCTGAGAAGTCGATATCGACCACTGGTCCAATGATCTGGACGATTTTGCCTTCGTTCATTCAATTCCTTTCGGGAGTAGCTTTGGAGGGTTACTGGAAAATTGTGGTCATAACTTATGAAAAATAGGTGTGAAAATCAACAGCCTATAAGCACGGTTCAAAACCCGTCAAAAAAAGAACTTAACCACAGAGACCGCGGAGAACACAGAGAAAAGAAGTGACATTGGAAATAGAAACAAACGATCCTTTCTCCGCGGCCTCTGTGATCTCTGTGGTTCCGGATTTTCAACTGCGCTTCTATGTGAGAAACAAAAGCCCGACGGGTGTCGTCGGGCTTGTGAATCGTAGTAAGTGATAATGTTATTTGAGAAGCAACATCTTCTTCACTTGATTGAACGACACGGCGGGAATTGTCACACCCTCCGCGCTACCCGATAAGAATAGACCCCCGTCGCAACATTGCCAACTTCCTCCTCAAATATCTTGACTCGATAGCGTTTATTGCCAATATTGATACCCAGCATTCACTAAGACATCCCTTGATGATTCGAATAGTACGAGAGCCAATTCAACAACCGGAACTTCACCAGATTGCGCGTGAGCTTTTTGGGGATATGGTAAAGGGCGTAGTCGACATCCAACGGGAAATCATTGCACTCGGCGGAGAACTCCATGCAGACGAGGAGGCCTTCCTTCTTGAAGACGGCAGCATACAACGGAATTTGTGGGGAATTAACATCTACCCTTCAATGAGCAGAGAAGAAATGATTGAATTCGACTCGATGATCAACGTCAGGCCCTCACAGGGAAACAGATCCCGATCTGTAGAGGATGCGGCAATCCGGAAAAAGGTTGTCGAAATAGTGATGAAGCTTATAAGGGAATAGCACCATGAGCGGATTCAGCAACGAGGCGTTTACTCAGCGGTGGGCAAGCATGGGATTGATGGAGCAACTTGGCAACATTGGCAGCGAAGTCGAAAGAGCCATTGCCTGGAAGAGAAGAAGCAATTCAATCCTCGCCGAGAAGGCTTTTGATCGTACTCTCCAACTACTTGATCTCACAATCGGAGATGTCCGATGGAAAGGCGGAAAGCGGAAGGAGCTCTGCAGAATGCGAGAGACTCTTTGCGATGCTCTCTACGGTGAGAACAATTACAATACCTCCGATGAATTCCTCAGCAAGTACTTCCTTCAATGCGCCGTCGCTGCGCGCAAGGTTCAGACCATTCCAATTCCTTGATTCTCGCGTAGAGACGGCCGGCGGGCCGTCCCTTTCACAATAACAATCACTTGAGGAGTAGCATCTTCTTCACTTCGTTGAACGACCTTCCATTCGTACCCACTGCGTCAACGCGGTAGAAATAGACTCCGGTCGATACATTGTTACCAAAATTGTTCCTGGAATCCCATTGGACTGACTTATACCCTGCAAGCTGCACTTCATCAGATAGGGTTCTTACAACCTGACCCAGGATGTTGAATATCTTCAGCGTCACTCTACTGTCAACTGGCAAGTCATACTTGATGATTGTAGTGGGGTTGAATGGGTTCGGATAATTCTGAGCAAGCGCGAATGATGTTGGTAATTCATCGACAGTGGCGGCCTGCAATTCAAGCGAGATGGATTGAAACCCATTCATGTTGACGGTGACGCTTCCTTGTCCATTAAGCTTTATGCGGCGGGACTCATGCGTATCGGTAACGATGTTGATATATGCCTCACCTTCCACGGGTGATCCATTCCAAGTGATCTCAAGCGGAAAGACTACGCTTGCGGTATTGATTTTGAAGTCATTCAACTCACCAGCCAGGGCCGCCACAAGTTGTGACTGTGAAGAAAACCGAACGTCAAGAATGCCTTCAGGAGCAGGCGGAGGCAATTCAAAGTCGGTACTTTTCATGTCGGTGCGAGAGGTTGTGTAGAATAACTTTCGTTCCACCCCTGTTGCATCTCTTAAGGTAATCTTGTGTACACCATCTTCGGACAATGATTCGTTTTGTTTATTTTTCGTCCTAAGAACTGCGAGAGGACCTGCCGATTTACCTGCGAGTACCGAGCCAGAGCCCAACATCAGTTTCCCTGCCTGGTTCACCTTCACCCAGTAGCCCTTCCCGGGTTCCAGCGTATCCTCGGCGGCATAACCACTGCCACCGGTGTAAGCGAAAAATGAACTCAGAATTGCTACAGGCGGAATCGGGGCAACATCACTGGAAAGTGACGGATATGAGAATGGCCCGATGATATTCCATCCTGCGATGACATCAATTGTGTCTGACGCAATCGTGGTACCTGCAAATTCAATATTCTGTACCGAGCTAAATTTTATCCAGTATCCTATACCGTTCTGCAGAGTGTCTCTTCGTTGATAGCCTGCTACCGTGAAAGCGAATGCAAAAGAAGTTGCGTTCGGGAAAAGGCTTTCTTTGGTGTAATCCTGGGCGAGCATTGGTGCAGATACCAGGTTCCATCCAATCTCCATATTGATTGAGAGTGCCGACGATACGCCCGTCAACCAGCGGATGCCTGGAAGATATCCCGCCTCCAGAGTATTGGATGGCGCGGACAGCATTGCAGTAGATGTTTGACCTATCGACGAATGTAACGAAAAGCTTCCACCGTTGGATTTGCCACCCCCATGATCTACGGCGCGCCAAGGGTGTGTGACGGTTTGACTGTAAAGAAATCCACTCGTTACAGTCAGAAGTGCCAAGGATAGTATTTTAGTATGCATGTATGGTCTCTTTTTCATACTTGAATATTGTGTCTGCGAGATACAAGTCAAGCACGTTAGTCAACCTCATATGAAAATTGTACCTGTATGAGTCTGATGGCTTGGTCTTGTCCTGATGCTGTCAGGGGAGTAAAAGTTCCAGTCGGCTGATACAACGCAAAAGTCGTATTTGAATTATAATAGGGGTGAACCATAACCGCGCTTATCGAGCTGAAACCGTTTTGCCACACTCCTCCCGGAATGAAGTACTTCGGGGCATTTGCGCCAAATGGAAGACCTGGAGGAAGTGAGATCGCAATGACACCGGATCCACTTCCGGGAGTTCCTCCAGTGTTATTCCGCAAATAGAGATTAATGAACACGATCTTACCTATTCGACAAAAGCGAGTCACGGTTGATGCATCTGTATAGGTTGGCGCCGTTCCTGGACCATCTAAAGAAATTGTTGGAGTATACGTGGCCCATTCACCACCAGTAGCTACTGGATCACCATTCTTGAGAATGTTAGAGGCGTTGATAGCACCATTGACGTCAAGCTTGTACGAAGGGCTCGTCGTCCCGATGCCGACGTTGCCGCTTCCTTGTTTGATCACGAAAGGATACGTAGCCGCCAACGCATCATTGATTCCGAAGTCCCCTATTGATGAACCTCCAGAATACAGCCCCCAGGTTTTCCCATTGATTCTATTGTCAGTCAACCCCAAGACAGGTGGCAGAGATGAAGAGCCTTGAATAGCAAGAGCCCCTCTGGTCAACGTACTCCCTACAGTCAATAGATCAGATGGGTTCGTTGTTCCGATCCCAACGTTGCCCGAACTGTAGTAGATTGCACCACCACTGGTCACCCAGGGTGCGAGTGAGTATGGTGCGCTCGACAACTCCGAGCGTGGCGAGAAGGTCACTGGCGATCCGATTCCCGGCCCACTCACGACAGTCACTTCCACAAATAGAGATTCTGAGAAGATGGGTGTCAGGGTCGCAGCTGTACCAAGCAAGATATTGAACGTCCCTCGTTGGACAGAGACGCTCGTTTGAGTCTCCGTGTGCCGCAACAATCCACCAATCGGTGCATTGTAGATGTCAAACTTCAACGAGTATGTTCCATCAGGAACAGGCGCTCCCGATGGAGCCGTAAGCAACCCTTGATACGACATCTTGCGAGGAACCTGTGCGTTCACAGAAAATGCCAGAGCACAGAAGAGAACAAATAACAAGAGTAGCAAACGCGGCATAGAACCTCCTATCAGAAATGAGTTGTTGAAGACAGTTTGAGACAGGCAAGGGAAGGGCTACAAGAACTACTAACACAATCTCCTTCCTTCATAGTGAAGAGTCAACCACAAAAACTCACTGTTTCTTGTATCTGACTTTTTCACACAGGGCTCGAAAGGATACTCCGAATGCTGTCTTCGTCCACCGATAGAATGCAAGCTCATCTTGAAAGCCAATCGCTCCACCAATTTCATACCCATATTGAAGGTCGGTTGCCAGAGCCGTCCTTACATATTCCATCCGTTTACGGTCGAGGAACTCCTTCACGGTAACTCCCTCCACATCTTTGAATGCCCTCGCAAGATTACCGGCATCCACGCGAAATATTTGAGCGATCTCTTTGAGACTCTTCCCTTGTTTCCACTCTGCTTTGATAAATGCGATTGCGTGTTGGATTGCGCTGGCGGCGGACATGGCTCCTTGGGTGATAATGGGTGGACGTGGGTCACGAATAACTAGAACAGGTTTCCGCCGCGAGCTACAATCCGGATTGCTCCTTGCAAGTTCTGTACAGTTGTCTTCTTGTTGAGAAACCCCGCAGCACCTACCTGCTTCGCATGCTGCTTATATTGCTGGTCATCATGCTGGCTCAATATCAGGATCCGTGCTGAGGGGATTTCCCTCAAAAGGTGCATCGTTGCTTCCATTCCATCCATCTCAGGCATCTTAATATCCATGAGAATAACATCCGGTGTGCATACACGGGCCAAGTCAATTGCTTCGGCTCCGCTTGCAGCCTCGGCAACCACCAGCATATCCGATTCCTGTTTGATTACCGCCTTAATCCCCTCCCGCACAAATTTGTGGTCATCGACAATCAGAATGCGGATGTGGAATTTTGTGTCAGCAGAATCATCCATGGGAAACAGATATGTTAGTTGGATGTCACCATTTCGTCGTTATAGTCTCAAGGCAAATAGTTCAAGATATGCTGATCCAGATCATCCCGTAATACCCTGATCGGGGTGTTTCTGTGTTACGATAGAATCAAAGGTTTAAAGATGACTTGATATTGAACTTGCGAACACATAGTTTAGCGGGGTCATTTTCAATCCACCCTCTTCCCGTCTCAAGCATGCGTACGTCGTGAAAACATCCTGGACACGTAGCCTGTCAATTTCCATCCTTTGGGTAGGGATTCTCCTGTTCGCTTCCTCCGGGTATGCCCTCGACCCGCACCGCCACATAACCCAATACGACATGCGCGTGTACGACGCGAGGAGCGGAATGCCGTTGTTCAGCCCAAAGAAAATCTTCCAGGATTCAAAAGGCTTTCTGTGGATCGGCACGCAGGAAGGACTGATGCGGTTCGATGGAGTGCGGTTCACGGTCTACAACAAATCCACTCATCAAGGCTTGCTGGAGAATTTCATTTGGGATATTGCTGAAGACTGGAATGGCAACATCTGGGTTGGTACGTACGGCGGCGGCGTAAGCCGGTTTGATGGAGCAACGTTCACAACGTATACCACAAAGGATGGTCTGGCAGACAATGTCGTCAGGAGAATCATCATTGCAAAGGACTCGACAATCTGGCTAGGAACAGAAAGAGGGGTAAGCCGATTCAGGAATGGGTCATTTGTCAATTTTAAGAAACTCGGCACCGAACCTTTGGGGAGAGTATCCGAACTCTGTCTCCTCGACGATGGTGGAGTGCTCACCGCCACTGTTGATATTATTGGAGGGGATTCAGCCAGGTACATCGGTCAGGGGGACAGCATTTACTATTTTCCCGCCATTTGCAAACGGCGGAATGGCGACGTAGTGGCGTGGGCTCATACCTCGGGTCTTCATGTGTACAAGAATGGAACTTTCAAACGATTTGAACCGAGGCTTCCCTATAACCGGAACGTGAACAGGATGATTGAGGATCGATCCGGAAACCTCTGGATAGCAACCGGTAGCGGAATCATTCGCGTTGCCAATGGTCGTTACGACGTACTCACCGCAAACGTGATGCTCCCTCTCAGGACCAGCGCCTTCGGAGACGTCATCGAAGACAAGGAGGGCAACTTGTGGTTCACCACCGAGGCGGCAATCGTGAGGCTATCCGATAATAAGTTCCTGGCTTTTGGAGTGACCGAAGGATTGGAAGGCAGCTTTGGCCGCGCCATATGTGAGGATGTAGCAGGGAACATGTGGGTCGGACTCGTTGGAGAAAATACTGCCAGGCTTATCAAGGACCCGTTTATTGGCTACAGCGTTGAGACCATTCCGATTCCAGATTGCATACCGCTGTATCCATCCTCCTCCGGATCAGTATGGTTCAGAAGCTTCCCCACATTCGGTCGCATCGTGAACGGAAAACCTGCCGTGCTGATGGGTAGCCCTGTGGCTCCGGTGTATGCGGCATCGATGTTCGAAGCACCAACGGGAGAACTGTGGATGGGTTCCGCGCTTGGAAAGGTGGAAAGGCTGAAAAACGGAAGGCACGAAGAATTCCACCTTGTCGACTCGTCTTCAACGCATCATGATGAGTCACACGTGGTGGGGAGTGTTTTTGTAACTTCAGGTGGGGAGGTCCTCGGTGGGACTTGGAAACGCGGATTATACTCATTGATTGACCGCGCATTTCATAGGACTGGCGTGAACAATGGACTGACGGCACTGGGAATCCACTCCATGCATGAGGACGCCGATGGAGCGCTGTGGCTGGCAACGGATGATCAAGGCATCTTCAGACGAAAGAATGGTATGTATCGGAATGTCGATACGAAGCATGGCCTTTCGTTCAACAGATTGTTCACTGTTCTCGAAGATGACAGCGCCAACCTCTGGTGCAGTGGCAACCAGGGAATCTTCAAGGTCAGCAAACAACAGCTTAACGATGTTGCAGATGGGAAAAGCGACAGGATTGTGTGTGAATCATTCAACTATCTTGACGGAATGCGCGAGACTGAATGCAATGGCCGTTGGCAACCCTCGGCATGGAAGAGTCGTGATGGTCGTTTGTGGTTCGTATCGATGGCAGGCGTTGTGAGTATCGATCCGAATAACATTCATCGCAATGTCGTACCACCGCCTGTGTACATAGAGCGAGCCATAGTCAACGACCATGAAGTTCTGCTGAACGGAGATCGGATTTCCCTCGCCAGCAACCAGAACAATCTGGAGATTCGCTACACAGCCCCGAGTTTTGAAGTACCTGAACGGGTTAGGTTTGAGTATAGGTTGGAAGGCTATGATTCGATGTGGACTCAGGTGGGAGCGCGACGGGCCGCCTTCTACACAAATCTGCCTCATGGGAATTACAGATTTGTCGTTGCCGCTTTCAACAATGATGGTTTGCGGAGCCAAACCGAAGCAGGTGTTGCATTCTTCATTGCTCCACACTGGTCGCAAACATGGTGGTTCACAGCTTTGAGCCTGCTTGGAATCGTTGTTGTGGTCGGATCTGTTTTCTACACGATCTACAGATTCAAGCTGAACAAGGCCCTTGCAATCGAGAGAATCCGTACAAACATAGCAACGGATGTTCATGATGATATCAAATCAAGTTGGGAAACGATTTCTCTTGAAGCGCAAAATGCCAAGCGAACCATTCTTGGCATGCATGCGCTGGACAAGGAAGAGTCAAACAAGCTCGCATCACGCTTTGACAACATAGTGTCGCTGGCTCAGGAAGTGCGCGATGATTTGAGGGACATTATCTGGTACGTCGACGCCAAGAAGGACACATACGATGATTTACTTGGGCACATGAAAGGGTTTGCTGCAGCCAGGCTCAACAGTGCGGGGATCGACTACGAGTTCATTTATCCGGAGCGCGATGCACCTTTGTCTTTACCAATTCGTTTCCGTCGCCCAGTCTTCTTGATATTCAAGGAAGCTGTGACAAATGCTCAGAAGTACTCTGGCGCTACGAGAGTTGTCGTCGAAATAGAGCTGAACCATGGTCACTTCTTCAGTTTGACAATCGTTGACAATGGAAATGGCTTTGATATAGGTAGGGTAAAGAAGGGTGATGGACTGAGAAACATGCAGAAGAGGGCTGACGAAATGGGTGCAGAGTTCTCGATCTTGCCCAACCAGCCAAAGGGGGCCATTGTGAAATTGTTCTTCCATCTCCCCTAATGAGGGTATTGACCTGCTCATTGAGTTTGTTATCGTGGTAGTGTGCTGCATTTGATGATGATTTATGAAATAGGACATCACAGAAGATCCATATGATATCCAAGTCTGCCTCGACCGATGAAAGCCCCTCAATGATCCGAACAGTCATTGTTGAGGACAACGAAACGGCACTAGAGAGGTATGTATCTCTGATAATGAATGAACACGAGATTGATTGTCTTGCGGGATATCCAACGGCGGAGAAAATGCTTGAGCGCCTCGAAGAAGATCTTCCGGATGTCATTCTGATGGACATTGAATTGCCAGGAATATCAGGAACCGAAGCTACTGCTAAAGTTAAGGCGATTCTCCCATCAACCGACGTACTCATGCTGACGCATTTTTCAGACGAAGACAGTGTCTTCAAGTCGTTGTGTGCGGGGGCTACAGGCTATATTGTTAAGGGTGATCCGGGTCTTGCGGATAGGATTCGCGAGAGCCGCAGTGGTGCGCCCATGAGCCCGATGATCGCTCGGATGGTAAGGGATGAGATTATCAAGGCGCGACGGAAGTCAAAGGAAGCTGAATTAACGGTGAGAGAAAAGGAAATCCTGTTGGGTCTTGCTGATGGCCTTTCCGAAAAACGGATTTCCGATAACCTCTTCATCAGCCCTCACACACTTCACCAGCACTGTAAGAACATCTATCGAAAGCTCCACGTCCACACTCAAGCCCAGGCAGTTGCGAAGGCAATACGGGAGAATATGCTGTAATGTGCCCACAATCCTTAGCCGGATCATTCTTGAATGTCCTCAATGTATCAGCTTCCTGAGAGAATGGCCTTAACAATCACCGCGCCATGCAATCTCCCATTCTCCACAAACACCTTGTTGTTGTTCTTCCCTGCAACGATTGACCCTGCGACATAGAGTCCGGGCACATTGGTTTCAAACGTCTTCTCATCGTACCGCGGCGCGAGTGTCTCCGGCATGATCTCAATGCCGAACCGCTTCAAGTGTTGCGTATCGGGGTGATAGCCAATGAGAACAAACGTGAAATCCATCGGTACCTTCTTCTCGCTATCCGGTGTGTTCACCGTAATCGAGTCGGGAAGAATCTCACGGACCGTCGACCGGAACATCGACTTCACTTCTCCGGCTTTGATACGGTTCTCGATGTCAGGGAGAATCCAGTATTTCACTCCGGGGCTCAGCGCTTCTCCACGATGAATGAGCGTTACTCTCGCTCCATGCCGGAACAAATCCAGTGCGGTCTCCACTGCCGAATTCCGGCCCCCCACCACAGCAACATCACAGTCAAAATACTTGAACGGCTCATCGTAATAGTGCCGGACGTTGGGAAGAGATTCGCCGGGCACATTCAACCGGTTGGGATTGTCAAAATATCCGGTGGCAATGACGACACTACGCCCTTCGTAAGCCTTTCCTGAAGCAGTAGTGACTTTGAGAGCGGAATCCTCACGCACGATATGCTCGACTGCATCAAAGTACCGGCAGTCAAGCTTGAAGTACTGCACGACTCGCTGATAGTAAGAAAGCGTGTCGACACGCGTGGGACGAACCGTGGAAGTAACGAACGGGATGCCGCCTATCTCCAGCAGCTCGGGCGTTGAAAACCAGACGAGGTTCTGCGGAAACCTGCGGATCGCATCAACAACACTCCCCTTCTCAAGAACAACAACCGATAGTCCGGCCTTCTTTGCCTCAATGGCACACGAAAGACCGGAGGGGCCGCCTCCAACAACGATCAGATCAAACATAGGGATTAGCGGGTTGGTGATGTCGTATGGCGTGAATTGCAAATCGAGGAGAGTTCATATCGAAAACCTGAGCTGGCGAGGAGACTTGAACTCCTGACCTGCTGATTACGAATCAGCTGCTCTACCAACTGAGCTACGCCAGCATGAATGCGGATCAAAAATATGAAAAAGGTGAGACAGTTGCAACGAGGTTGGCGCCTCGGTTTGTGAATCCACGTCAGGCTGAGGGAAGTCGAAGCCTGGCATGCGAACTCTTGTCACCATTCGACTCCACTCTAGGTGACAATTGTGCTTGGTCGCCTACGGCAACGAGCACAAAAGCAAAAGGGAAGCATCCGCCTCCCTTTTTGAGAAACCTCTTGTAGTCAGACAAGAATGCCCGCCTGACCATACGAGTTTTAATATAGCGGGCAGGTCCGACCTACGCCAGAATTGAAAAGAACACTCTAATTCGGTTTTGTACCGGGAATGGGAAGCGGTCCCTCTTCGATAATTTCGATGTCCGTTCCTTGAATCCATTCGGCATTGGGAAGCACGGAACGCTCGGTCCAATCCGTCGCAACTTGCAACGCCTCGCCGCTCGGGATCATCTCGATTGTTTCCCACGGACAATACTTCACACAGAGCTTGCACCCGATGCAGATGTCAAGGTCGATCTCAACGAGCTTTTTGTACTGATCGTACTCGGGTCCGGGAACAGTGAGAATGCAATCGACCGGACAGAATTCCACGCAGACTTCACATCCCGTGCAGCCCGCCTGGTTGATAACGGCCAATTCCCTGGGGCGTTTCTTTGCTTTTGGTGGTGGCGCGGCCGCCGGTTGGGCAATTTCGTCAGACATGCTTGTCAAATCCTTGATTCAAAAGAACGCTGGTTGCTGAGTGAATTAATTGAAAAGTCAGTTGAATAGCAAGAGACTTCACCCCGCAAATGTCAACTTCACGTTCACAATTTCCGGTCTGTTGCTTGTTCGCACCGGCGGCCCCCACGTTCCAACACCGCTCGAAACGTACACATGGGTAGCGCCTTTGAGGAGGTATCCCCAGCTGACTTCAAAAATCTTTTGAGTGATATAGTTGAACGGCCAGAGCTGTCCATGATGCGTGTGCCCTGAGAGTTGCATATCCACTCCACAGTTCTGTGCCTCTTCGAGTTTGAACGGCTGATGATCCATGAGAATAATGGGATAAGCACAATCGACACCAGTCATCAATTCATCCAGCGTTTTTCTTCTGCGTCCGGATGAACGGTCTTCTCTGCCGACGATGTACACGCTGTCGTCAATCTTGATGAATGAGTCTCTCAGCATTACAATCCCGTGTTCGATGAGGTACTTGCACGCCTCTTCAACACCGCCGATATATTCATGGTTGCCGGTCACCGCAACGACGCCATACTTGGACTGGATTTTCCGGAGAGTCTCACCGAGGTTCTGCTTGATGACGGGACCAATATCCTCATCGACGACATCGCCGGGAAGGAGTACAAGGTCAGGCGTGAGTGTGTTGATCTTTGCAACGATACGCTCCAGTCGTGCTTTGCAGATGATTGTGCCGAGGTGAATATCCGAAGCGACGGCAATGTTGAGCGTTTTTAATCGACTGTGTTTGGGGATCGTTATCTCAAGCGTCTTGATCCTCGGCATGAGGGCATTGATGTGGCCAAGGAGAACAATGGCAAACACTGTTGAGGCTACGACAATCGCAACGGATTGCTTGGAGATCGAATCAGGAATGACCGGTATGAAATAATTGACGAGGCGTATGATGTCAATCGCTACATTCGCAATCAGAAGGTACACCATTGCAGCGAGCCAGAACGATCCCATCCACACTAACAGAGAACTCAGCCAGGATAACTGAACGCGTTCGAGAAACCTGCCGGCAATGAACGAAAGGGAAAGCACAATGAACACACCGGCATACAAAGTACCCAGTGACGTATCCTGAACAACTTCCCATCCTCTGATAAAGATGTAGAAATTGATAAGAGCATAGACAGCAAGCACCACCGAGAAGAAAACGACGAACCTCAGTCTGGGCATTTGGCTGTCGTCATGAGAATCATGTTCATTTCTTCATCTGCTCGCGAAGCTTGACAGGGGGCGTGCGTTTGTTGATCATCCGGATGTTCAGCATTTCCACGAACACGGAGAATGCCATTGCAAAATAGATATAACCCTTGGCGATGTGCTGATCAAATCCCTCTGCAATCAGCGTAACGCCGATGAGCAGCAGGAATGAAAGCGCAAGCATCTTGATCGTCGGGTGGCGATGAACGAAGTCACTCACCATCCCGGAAAAGAACATCATGAAGATCACGGCAATGACCACGGCGGTAATCATGGTGCCAACATGGCTCGTCATCCCGACCGCTGTGATCACTGAATCAAACGAGAACACCATATCGAGCAGCATGATCTGAATGATGACGCTGTTAAAGCTGGCGGCCTTGCCGCGCACTCCGCCTTCACCTTCCTCTCCTTCAAGCTTCTGGTGAATCTCATGCGTGCTCTTGGCAAGGAGAAAGAGTCCGCCCAGAATGAGAATGATATCCCGGCCTGAGAAATCATTCTCAAACAGTGAAAAGAGTGGCTCGGTCAGTCTCATGATCCACGTGATCGATAGTAGCAGCGCGACCCGTGTAAGCATTGCAAGCGCAAGTCCGACGGTTCGGGCGCGGGCTTGCTGGTTGACAGGGAGCTTGCCAGCCAGAATCGAAATGAAGATGATGTTGTCAATGCCGAGGACGACTTCAAGGGCTGTGAGCGTGAGGAGCGCAGCCCAGAACTGAGGGTCAGTTATCCATTCCATACTATTGCAAGCGAATGAGGTTGATGAGTATCTGAGTTACACCGGAGTTGCGTTGTTCAATTGGCAGGCTTCTTTACCTTCGGCCAGATGAATGATGAGAGGTTGATTCTCTCTTTGAGAAGTACAATTCCTTCTTTTTCCAGCAACGCTTTTTGCTTCTGATAATGACCGCGCCGTTTCGGCAAAGATATTTTACCTTGTGCATTGACGACACGATGCCACGGAATGTCCGCTCCGTGTGGGAGATTATGGAGAGCATACCCGACGAGTCGTGCATGGCGGGGAAATCCGCAGACACGGGCAATTCCTCCGTATGTGGCAACTCTTCCTTTCGGGATACGCTGAACAGCTACCCAGATCTTTCTGTAGAGATCAGACCGATGATCACGCATGATGACGAAGCAGACTAGAATTCAACCGGTGCTGCAAACTTCGCCAATTCATTCCCCGAAGCTTTTTCAACATCAGCGTGCAGACTGTTTCCGTGTGCATCCATAGTGACAATTGCCGGAAAGTCCTTCATCATGATGTGCCACATTGCCTCAGGCGTACCGAACTCAAGGAAGTCAACGCTTTGGACATCCGATATGCATTTCACGTAGTATTGTGCCGCGCCACCGATGGCGTTCAGATACACGGCTCCGTTTTCTTTAAGTGCGGCAAGTGTCTTGGCACCCATCCCACCCTTTCCCATAATTGCTCTGATACCAAACTTTTTGATAATATCCGCCTGGTAAGGCTCTTCACGAATGCTTGTTGTGGGACCTGCGGCTGTGAAACGCCACTTATCCCCTTCCTTTGCCACGACCGGCCCGCAATGATAGATGACCGAGCCGTTGAGATCTACAGGCGAGTCATGTGTCAGCAAGTGATGATGTATCTCATCGCGTCCCGTGTGGACGAGTCCGTTGAGTAGTACCACATCGCCAACCTTGAGGGAGCGAATCTGTTCATAGGAGATCGGCGTTGTCAACCGAACTTCGCGGCCTGTTGCCGGCAATCCATGGCTCTTTGCCATGCCCACGGCAGGCGTGTCATCCTTGTAGAGCCATCGTTTGATTGCGCCGGTCTTCGAATCCAGAACCACACCAAGCCGGCGAAACGCCCAGCAGTCGTACGCAACAGAGACGAAGTAACTCGCAGGCAATCGATTGTACGCACCGATTTTGCAGCCTATGAGCGTGGCCTTTCCACCGAACCCCATCGTACCGATGCCGAGTGTGTTCGCGTTGTCCATGATGTACTGTTCGAGTCGTGCAAGCTCCGGGTTCGGGTTAATGTCATCAAGCATGCGGAACAACTGCTGCTTCGCAAAGGCATATCCGGACGCCCGGTCTCCCCCGATGGCCACTCCGATTGCTCCAATGCTGCAACCCTGTCCCTGCGCTTGATACACCGCGTGAAGGATACATTTTCGTACACCGTCAAATGTTCTATCTGCGCGCCCGAGATGTTCCAGTGTACATGGGACTGAATACTGGATATTTTTGTTCTCGCAGCCGCCGCCTTTAAGAATCAGTCGAACTTCGATGTCATCATTCTCCCATTGCTCAAAGTGCATGACGGGAGTTCCGGACCCAAGGTTATCGCCGGTGTTTTTGTTTGTCAAGACATCCACAGAATTCGGACGAAGCTTGCCGAGCTTTGTTGCCTCAGCGATTGCATCCTTGATCTGCTTCTTCATGATGATCTGATTCGCGCCGACGGGAGTCATGATTTCAAACGTCGGCATACCGGTATCCTGACAAATTGGAGCCTGGGTATCGCACGCCATATCTATGTTCTCTGCAATCATCTGTAACGCAAGGGCTGATTGCGAACCGGAAGTCTCGCGCTGAATTGCTCCTTCCATAGCCCTGCGAACATCGGGGGGAAGGTTGGAGGATGTTTCAACGACGAGCTTTAGAATACTAGCTTTGAATTGTTCCATCATGAATTCTCCTTCAAATAAACACCGGGGATTACTGGTGCGAGTACTGTGGACGATGTGCGTACGGTAAGGGATCTTCAAGACCGGCGCTCTGAAATCCGCGCAGGCGGAGTGCGCAACTATCGCATACTCCGCATGCAACATCCTCGTTCTGGTAGCATGACCACGTAAGGTGAAGAGGCGCCCCCTGGGCAACACCGCGGAGAATGATTTCGGCCTTCGACATCGTAATCACTGGAGTGATGACCTCAATGCTGGTCGTGGGTTTTGTACCGGTCTTGATGACAGCATTGAATGCATCGTAGAACTCCTTCCTGCAGTCAGGATAGCCCGAAGAGTCCTCCTGCACGGCACCAACAAAAATAGCCGTAGCCCCGATGACTTCCGCCCAACTCACGGCAACAGAGAGCATGTTGGCGTTTCTGAAAGGAACATACGACGTAGGAATGTTGTTGCTGTTCAAAGCTGCAATGTTCACCGGGATGTTAAGGTCCGTCAGGCTCGATCCACCGATTTTTGAGAGATGCTCCATCGATATCGCAAGACGATGGGCTGCGTTGTAGTGGTCAGCCAGATTGTGAAATGCCTGCAACTCGCGGGCTTCGGTTCGTTGACCGTAATTGAGATGGAGAAGTGCAAGAGCATACTCCCCGGCAGCAATCGCAGTTGTAACACAACTGTCCATCCCGCCACTCACCAACACCACTGCCACCGGTTTCATCATACGCCTCTTGTTTCAGGTTCCCAAATGTACTTGTGCATCTGCAACTGGAACCTGATGTTCAGCTTGCTTTCAAGTATCCACTCTGCAAGCGAAACAGGTTCAAGCACCCCAAACACGACGGACATGAGAACGGGACATCGCGTCGCAAGATTGTGTGAACGCATCATATCCACCGCCCACTCGAAATCCTCCCGCGTACCGATCACAAACTTCACTTCATCAGTCGAGCGAAGGTGGTCAATGTTCGCGAGGAGATTCTTTTTCATCATTCCGCTACTCGGGCATTTGAGATCAACGATTCTTTTGACGCGTCGGTCGATATGGGAAATATCAAGGCTCCCGCCGGTCTCAACAAGAACATCACAACCCCGATCGCAGAGGACCGCCATCAGCTCATGAACGCCTTCCTGCAATAATGGCTCACCACCCGTGATCTCGACAAGCTTGCAGCCGTAACTCTCGACCTTCTGCAGGATATCATCGATATTCATTGACGCGCCTTCATGGAAGGCATACTCTGTATCGCAGTAGGTGCAACGGAGATTACAGGCCGTCAATCGCACGAACACGCACGGCTGACCCATATACGTGGATTCGCCCTGAATGCTGTGGAAAATTTCGTTGATGATGAGTTGCGTCATGAAAGCAGAAATGAAAGTCCTAAAAAATGTACTAAGAAGAGGCAGGAAAAGCAAGAAAGTGAAACGCGGAGAAAACGGGGGTCAGACTCTTAAATGATTGATCACATTTTTACATGGCCATTCTTCTTTATGCGAGAAAGACAATTCAAAATGGACGCAACCACGAGATCTTCATCAAGCGGTTTGAGAATGAAATCGGTTACACCAAGACGTTTGCCGGCAATGAGTGTATCGCGATCTAACCTTGTTGCAAGGAAAAGGAATGGCATCTCTCGCGTTGCAATATTCGTACGAATCCAGAGATAGAGATCGTACCCGACCGAACCATCCTCAAAATTCACTTCTGACACAACCATATCGGGGCGATAGATCGACATCGCTTCAATCGCTTCGTTGTAGCTGCCGGCCCCAATTGTACGAAACCCATACTTGCGAAGTGTAGAGGTTAGTGATGTCAGTACATGCTCATCCTGATCAACAACGAACACAAGTTCATCGCGATGCCTCTTCCTCACAACCTCGTGTCCGTTTCCAGTGTCAGATTTGCCGGGAACCAACGTAGAAACAAAATACTCAATACGCTTCTGCAGTGATCGGGCAGCAGCGTTCTCCGAATCCAGATGATACACGGTTTTCAGTGCGTTGAAAGCGGTCGTGTACCGCGCCATTTGAAGATGCTCTTCAGCTCGCTGTAAGTAGTGTTCGATTTTTGCCTGCTTGAAGCTTTTGGTATCCAGGATGACGTCCGATGTTGTGTCAGCAATTTGCAATTCAACACCTCTCATTTGTTACGAAGATGATAGGCAGATGGGCTGTTTTCAAGATAGATGATAAACGCGTGAACAACTGTGCCAGCAATCACGGTTTTGAAGGGCGGGAAAACCCGGTTATGGGAATTGTGAGAATAGGGGGAAAGTCAGCGTGGGATGCAATGGATCCATACTTCTTTTTTAGAATATCGCTCCAGATCGTGGTGAACGAATCCGGGCAATCACTGTTTTCAGGCGTACTTGGTGTGTTTGATTTCTATAGGAATACCACCTTTGTCCAGAGACTCCTGTGCGGCTTCCATAACCTGCAATACCATCAGCCCGTTATGTCCATCGGTCAGGGGCTTCCTTCCTTTCGCGACACAATCAAAGAAATGCTGCTGCTCGATACGCAACGGTTCGGTTTGGCTGATTTTGGGAATTGAAATATCCCCATCCCTGATGATGAGATCACTTCCGTGCGATTGCATTTCGGGAACCCCCGGCAACGAGAGCATGTCCCCTTCACCAACTTCCAAGCCTACACCCTTATCAAAGATCTTTAGCTTGCCCGTTGATTCCATGTCATCAAAAATCATCATTTTCCTGCTGCCAACAATCGTGAACCTGCGCATCTTATGCGGATCAAGCCAACTGACATGGCCATGTGCCAACAAACCGTTCTCGAATTCCAAATGATAGAACACGACATCGGGAAGATTCTTGCTAATGAATTTACCGCCAATGGCAGAAACTGAAATTGGGAATTGACCTGTCAGGTAGAGCATCACTGAAATGTCATGAGGGGCAAGACTCCAAAAGGCATTCTCTTCCCTTCGAATAGTTCCCAAGTTCACGCGCTGAGAATACAGATAGAGCACCTGTCCCAGATCGCCCGATAGAATATCACGCCGGATGCGGTTGACTGCAGGGTGATATAAGAGGAGATGCCCAACCATGAGCGTCAATTTATTTCTTTCCGCCAGTTCCAGAAGCTCGAGCGCTTCTTCAGTTTTTAACGTGAGCGGTTTCTCAATCAAACAGTGTTTTCCTGCTTCGAGACATTGTTTGCCAATATCGTGATGCGTTTCGGCCCCGGATGCAATAATCACCGCTGCAATGTCGGGGTCAGAGAGTATCTCACCAAGAACCTTGGTCGTTCGCACGGAAGGCGCGACGGTCCCAGCCAAGGCAAGGCCCTTATCAGAAATGTCGCATACAACTCTCAGCCGCCCGCCGAGTAACTGATATGCGGTACGCACATGATTGATTCCCCACTTCCCACAACCGACTATTGCAACTGCGAAATCCTGTTTCATTCTGTCCTTCTACAATGTTAGTGTGCAAAACCTTTCATCGAGATCTGCCCACCACCGAGCTTGACGATCCGAGCTTGTGGTGCTTGTACATGTTTCATTGCATTCCGCGTATCGATAATCAAATTTGCGTACTGTCCGATCATTGCATAGTCGAACTGAGTATGGTCAGTAAGAATAATCACGCAGGTTGATTTCTGCAATTCCCGGACCGTGAGTGGAATAGAAGAGAACTTCTCACCACATACTTCAAGCTCAAGGACAAACGGGTCATGATACACAACATTCTTCGCGCCCGCCAGCAGTAATAATTCAAATACTTTTATCGCCGGCGAGTGACGCGTATCATCCACATCTCGTTTGAACGCCGCACCCAGCACTATAATTCTTGCTTCACCCAAAGTTACAGGCAAGTGGGCTATTTCCCACATCACCCTGTCCTTCACAAAGAAAGGCATATTTTCGTTCGTCTCGGCAGCGAGGGTAATAAAATTTGTCTGGAAGTCATACTTCCTCGCCAGCCAACCGAGGTAATACGGATCAATCAGAATGCAATGACCGCCAATCCCCGGCCCAGGATAAAAAGGCATGAACCCGAACGGCTTGGTTGCCGCCGCATCCACGACTTCCCAGATGTCGATCCCTCCCATTCGATCACAGAGCTGCGCCAGTTCGTTTACAAGAGCAATGTTCACGCTGCGGAAGATGTTCTCAAGAAGCTTTTCCATTTCTGCAATCCGTGGGCTGGAAACCGGAACCACGTTTTCAATCACGCACTTCGTAATGGCAACAGCAACCTCGGTACATGCAGGGGTCAATCCTCCAACAACAATGGGTGTATTGTGAATCGTAAACTTCTTATTGCCGGGATCAATACGTTCCGGTGAGAACGCAAGATGAAAGTCCTTTCCCGCTTTGAGACCCGACTCTTCGAGGATGGGGAGAACATGTTCTTCTGTTGTCGATGGAAACGTCGTACTCTTGAGAATGATTAATTGCTCGCGGTGAAGTCGCTGTTTGATTTCCTGTGCCGCAGATGTGATGTAACTGATGTCCGGATCTTTTGCTGCTGTAAACGGAGTGGGCACACAAATGAATATGACGTCCGCCTGAACGAGAGGGTCATACGTGGTGCTTGCCTTGAGTGCACCGCACCGGACAACATACTCCAGGTGGGCATTCTGAACATCTGCAATGTAGTTTTTGCTGTCATTTATCGCGTCGACTTTCCGCTTGTCCACATCGATTCCAATCGTCGTAAATCCTGCCATTGCATATTGTACTGCAAGCGGAAGGCCGACATATCCGAGTCCGACGACACCTACCACAGCTTCTTTGCGTTCAATTTTTTCTAGAAGTGACAACGTCCACCTGTTGGTTGTGAAGGATACTTTGGTGAATTGTTTGGATGCATCACACTATCAATATATTGAACGCCAAAGAGAAATGCTTAAGAGAGCCTGTTCATCAGGATATCAGCAATCATGTCGCTTGCATGCCCATCGCCATATTCTTTCTTCCGCAAAACGTTGGGAGGAGGCATCATCGCGGCATCAACGATGGCTTTCTTGTCCACTCCGACGAGCTTGTTCCACCCGTTCTGGAGTGTCTCAACCCATTCGGTCTCGGTTCGCAGAGTAATGCATGGAGTTCCAAGACAATACGATTCTTTTTGAATGCCGCCACTGTCTGTCAACACCTTCTTTGCGCCAGATTGCAGTACCAGCATGTCGAGGTACCCAACAGGTTCGACGAAGCGAATATTCTTCCACCGACCCGGATCCATCTTGTGCACTGCCATAATGTTTCGTGTTCGGGGATGCAAAGGAAAGATAACTGATGCATCAAGTGCATCAAGAGCCTCTAGTATGGCGGTGAGGCTCTGCACATCATCTGTGTTCGAAACTCGATGCACGGTCGCAACGTAGAATCCGCCCCGTTGTACGCCCACCCTATTCAAAACGGAAGAATGACGCTCGATGAGTGGCTGATGCAAGAGTAAGGCGTCAAGCATGACATCTCCAACGAGATGGGCGGCATCCTTCATCCCTTCCTCAGAAAGGTTTGTCATTGCCGTTTCGGTGGGGCAAAACAAGAAGTGGGAAACCCGGTCGGCAATGATACGGTTAATCTCTTCAGGCATGTCACGGTTGAAGCTGCGAAGACCAGCCTCAATATGTGCGACGGGAATGTTGAGCTTCGCGGCCACCAACGCTCCTGCGAGCGTTGAATTCGTGTCGCCATACACCACAACGATGTCAGGTTTCTCCTTGAGAAGTATTCCTTCAAGCCCTGTCATCATCGATGCCGTCTGAACCGCATGAGTTCCGGATCCAACACCGAGTTGATAATCGGGACGGGGAAGCGAAAGACCTTCGAAGAACACTTTGGACATTGCATCATCGTAATGCTGCCCGGTATGCACAATCACGTGGGCGAACCTTACTTCAAATGCACGCGCAACGGGAGAGAGTTTGACGAATTGAGGGCGGGCACCAACAATGGTGAGAGCTTTCTTCAACGCACTATCAGGTTAGTGAATGACGCGAGTAGATCATGGCCACAACTGAGTTTGCAAGCGACACCACCGATTCACAATTCAGCAAAAACGGATACGTTTGACTGTTATTAGCGACGAATAACCCTTTTGCCGGACCTCCCACTGGCGGAATGTTTTTGTAGAATTCGAGTGTGTACAACGGCTCAACGAATGCTTCACGACCAATCCACACTCCCTCGACATCAGTTTCTGAGAACTGAGGAAACATCCGTTTCAAATGACCAAAGCATTCGGTTTTGAGATCCTCGTCGGTTCGGACAAGCCATCGCTTGTTCTGCGGTGACAGATATTTTGGGATATAAACGAGATGTCTTCCGTTCATGAGCGTAGGATCAATCACGTTTGTTGTCTCAATGATCCCTGTGTAAGGCGTCGTTTCATCAATGAGGTTCAGGGTGTGAAATGGTGTCAGCCTCTTCTTCATGACAAGGAGGATGCAGACAATTCCCATGTATTCGACATGTGCTGCACTCTTCTCTCGAATCTCCTCTGGCAGCAGCTTCTGGTACTGGGGGTTGGGAAGTGTTGAAATAACAACGTCATGCGAGCGCTTCTCCCTGGAAACAACAACACCGTTCGCAACGCCATTCTTTATCGTGATGCAATCAACGGAAGTGTCGGTCAAGACTGTCCCCCCATGTTCTTGAATCTTCTGCTGCAGGGTGTCGACAACGACCTGCAAGTTACCCCTGATATGTCCCAACACTTCCCGCTGCGACACCTTGCGTCTGGTTGAGGCCATCCGGCGTACACGGGACCAGATGTAGGTCATAGGGATTGTCTCGTACCGGTCATCGAACTTCGCCTTAAGCAGCGGCTTCCAAAACGATTCGAACAGTGCCTTGCCCCCTTTTGCAATCAGGAAATCCTGAATTGATACACGCTCAAGATCGTGCCAACCCTTTTGTATCTTGCACCTTTGGAGTATCAGCGCAAGACGAAACCTGTCCACAACCGATAGCAGAGGAAAACGCAAGTACTCTCCGATTGTTGCCATCGAGTACGTTTTGCCATGACTGTAGAACCCGGCTTTTGTCTCTTTGAAATAGATACGATCACCAAGGCCCAGCTCCGTTATGAGATCAATCCAGTTCTTATCACTCATGAGAATAACGTGATAGAACCGATCCATCGATATGCCGTGTACGGTAATCGAACGAACGAGTCCTCCCACAGATGAGTCTCGTTCATACAGCGTCACCTGGTGCCCGTCTTTCACAAATCGATACCCGAGCGTCAAGCCCAGTATCCCCGCACCGACAATACCGATGTTGAGCCTTTCAGCTTGTCCTGAGTGCATACGCGGGTTCATGACTTCCTCATCCGATACAGAAGTTCCTCTTTGATTTCACGCGACAAAAACGTTATGTACTCCATGATCGTCCTGCCCACCTTCATTTTGCTCTTCCCCTTGCGCTCATCAAACTGCAAAAACATCGGTATCTCATCCATTCTGGCATCGAGGCGGCGAAGCTTGAAGAGAATCTCAGCCGCAACCGTGAATCCATCCGATTGGATAAACTTGTCCCCGTATTGATTAATGCTCTTGAGCAGAATGTCGCTTCGATACGCCCTGAAGAATGAGCTGTATGTATGACAACGGGCGATCGGAAACAGCAAACGCATGACCTTGTTGATGGATGCACTCATGAACCTTCGTTCAAAGGACACACCGCTAATACTTCCGCCCGGAGCATAACAGGAAGCCATGGCCACATCTGCACCATGATGGATTTTCTCCAGCATAAGCGGCAGAAGTGCCAGATCACCCGTGTTATCTGCTTCCAGCGTGAATATGATATCGCTCTCCTTTGCCGTCGTAAGGGCGGCGCGAAATCCTGTACGGAAGCCTTGTGCGACGCCGAGATTCGAGGAGTGATGCTCAATCTGAATGGGCATACGCTTTTGATATTCCTCAGCCACGGCAACAGTTCCATCCGCGCTGCCATCGTTGACAAGAATAAGAACATACGGACTGTTCAACGACGAGGCAGCAACGTGAAGAGTTGTAAACAGGCGGGGAAGATTCTGCTCTTCATTGTAGGCAAGGACCACAAAATAGTGCATATCAGGAGTGATCCTGGTGACTCTTGCTGACAGATGGCTTCGCCAAACCCTCTTTCCAGACATCTGTTTGCCAGTCAATGGCAATCCTGAGCCCTTCTTCAAGTTTCATCAAAGGTGCAAAACCAAGAATCTTCCCGGCTTTGGTAATGTCCGGGATTCTCCGACGCACATCTTCGTACTTGCCCCCAAAAAATGTTGAGTAAGGAATGAAGTTCAATGGTGGCGCCCCCTGACCTTTCATCAATCCCCAAATAATCTCAGCAAGTTGTATGATCGTAATCTCTCTCATGTCGCCAATATTGAAAATGTCTCCGTCCGCTTTGTCGCTTTCCATGATGAGCATTGTTCCTTCAACCAGATCATCAACGTACGTGAACGACCGTGTCTGCAGCCCATCGCCATGGATTTCGATGGATGTGCCATTCAAAATGGCATCAATGAACACTGATTGTGGCCCGCCCCACCATGTTGTGTGTTGATTTGGGCCGTACCCGCCAAAGTACCGTGCAATGGCAATGCGGGTCTTGTATTTCTCTGTATGGGCAAAGCACAAGTGCTCATCGTAGATTTTTGATACAGCATAGGCCCATCGTGCGATCCCCGATTCTCCAAGAACGAGGTTGTGCGTCTCCGAGAATGGTACATCGGGATTTTTTCCGTAGACATCAGACGTTGAGGCGAACACCACTTTACAACCCGCGTGCCGCGCAAACTCCAGAACATTCTCTGTTCCCTTGAGGTTGATATGCAATGTGTCGAGCACATTCCCATAGCGGGGGATCTTGTACGCAGCCAGGTGAATCACACAATCAACACTGGACACACCTTGAAAGGGTTCCGGTCGTGTGACGTCGGCCTGGATGAATTTGAATCCTGGATGCTGAAGGTAAGGAGCGATATTCCTCATGAAGCCGTTTGACAGGTTATCAATACCGACAACCTGATATCCACGGCTGATCAGCACGCGTAGAAGGTTTGACCCAATAAATCCTGCAACCCCTGTAACCAACACCCGCTTGTTATTTGACTTCATCCATGGTCTCGCTACGTTGGCGAAAGATGTTTGTGGGTGTTATCATAGCCAATTGGGTTCTAAATTACAACCCAACTGCGTGGCAGCAGTCACTGGGCACGTTTCTGCGCAAGGGGCAGAACGAGAAGATCGGGACGCGCAATACGCGGAGATGCCTTTGAGAGGAGCCATGAAAACAGCGGGGTATGAGACCGGAAATTCTCAACATCGCCATCGAAGACCACAAGATAGTTGGCGCCCTCGGCTTGAAGGCTGTCTATCGTGTGCGGAGTGAGCCACGCCAATGCCTGGTACCAACCCTGCCTCTTGCTGAAATAGAACATCTGCGGCGGTGTATCAATCGTTCGTGGAGTTTTGCCATTACCGTAGGAAGTTGCCACAACGATCAATGAACCTTCCGGTGTTGCGCGTCGTACTTCTTCCGCGTGTGTTCGAATCCGCGCTTCGTTCTCAAGAACAGTGATTGGTACACGCACCGACCTGACGGCAACACCTACCACGCTCACTACCAGGAGCCCGCACACTACGGTGATCGCTGTGCGTTGTCGACCCGGCGGTAATGGCTGACGTAGACGGCCCATGCCTTCGAAGATGGAAAACACACCGACACTTCCGAGCACAGCAACTGCGGGCAGCCATGGCAGTTGATAATAAATCATATCCTTGTTTCCCTCTGCAATCAAGAGGGTATAGATCACGAGGGCAGCCGTCCATGTGTGTAGCACAAACGTAACCGGCTTGGTCGGGCGTTGGAACAACCCGAAGAGAAAGAATACAAACACCATCGGCGTGGAAACCGAAAGCAGTATTCGCTTTGTCATCAGCATATAAAACTCCGGACTCAGCAAGAGTTCAGAACGGGCAAACTTATTGTAACCACCAGAGAGAATGCCAAATGTATTCCCGTATTCCACGTACAATGAATGCGAATGAACGTACCACAAGAGTACGGGGAGAAGAGCCAAAACGGCAAACAACCAGAAATGAACGCTCCGGAATATCCCCCTGCCAAGCTTCACGATAAACAACGTCAACAACGGAAGCCCGACGTAGAGCGCCGTGAGTTTGAGCAATGCTGCAAGAGCGGCGAGCAGTGCAGAGAGCACGAGATCGCGCATCTGGTCGGAGTCCGTCCAACGGAGCAAGAAGTGTACTGACAATATGGTACAGAGAATCAGTGCCGGCTCACCAAGGAGCGTTTGGCTGGCCAGAGAGAGTAGTGGAGAACACGCAGCAATCAAAGCCGCAACGAGACCCACAGCAGAGTCACACAACCTTCGAGTAAACAGATAGATGGCAACAACAACTCCAATACCACAGATAAAAGGAATAACCAATGCACAAGCGTCATGTACACCGAATACCCTGTAGAGCAACGCCGTGAGATATGGAATGATCGGAAACTCCATTTCAACGTACCCTGGTCCAGCTCCACCCCAATCTATTTGTGGATAAAAAAAGCGGAAGCCGTTGTTCAGGTAGTTCATGGCAATACTGGAGAGATCGGCTTGTCTCCAGCCGAGCGTAACAGTATCGAGATGGAACCATATGCCCGTCCTGGTCAGAAACGCGACAACAAGCAGGAATGGAATGTGGAAACGCCGCGAATCCAGCAATGTCATCTTGAATCGTCGAATGGGCGATATGTTTCGCTCAACAGGCATGCGGACAGCTAGTTTTGAGCAATTGATTTGTCATCAAAATTCACTAAGTTTGAACACCTACAATGCCTTTGGAAAATCATACACATCATAGCAGATCGTTCATTGAACGACTCGATCCACGCGTTAAATTCTCTTCTTCCATCCTTCTCGCAATTCAGATATTTGGCATTACCGGTGAGCTGCCTCTGATATCAGCATCTGTTGTGTTGATTGTCGCGAGCATCTCCGCACGGATCCCCTTCCAGGTGCTTCTCAAACGTCTCTTATCCGTCTCCGTATTCCTTCTCGTTATCCTCGGCCTCAATATGTTCACCGTGAGTGGAGATGTCGTGTTCGAACTCTTTGGCATGTATGCCACTCGCGAGGGATTGTATCAAGGAGCGATACTCTCCATCCGGATTGTGCTCATGCTGATCGCCGCTACACTGGTTGTACGAACCACACCAATCTCTATAATGATTGATGGGATCGAGGCCACGCTCCGTCCCGTACGCAGGCGGCTGGGGGCAATCGTTCAGGTGCTGACCATTGCGCTGAGCTTTACGCCGATGCTGATTCAATCTGCGCGGCAAATCAAGAAGGCTCAGATTGCCCGCGGCGCTGAACCGGACAAGAACGTAGCCCGCCAAATCCAATTTGCATTTTCTGCAGCGGTTCCATTGTTTGCAATGACCCTCCGATCCTCTGACCATCTCGCCCAGGCAATGGAAGCCCGGTGCTATGATCCTATGGCTGAGAGATCATTATACAGTCGGTTAACCTTTACGTTACAGGATTGGCTCACCGGCGTCATGATACTCATGCAATTTGTTCTCACGCTTGTCTTCAGAAGCGGAACCTCCAACCATTTTACCTGGATTCAAGTATAGCCTTAGCTTCGCTGAACCTGTAGAACGCTGACGGCTCGCGACCCTCGTCTCTCATAATACGCACAATCTCCGGCACACCATACCCATGTGCTGACAACAGTGCGTCATTCACAAAGACTTCCTCCACAGCACCGTCTTCCAGAACACTTCCATTCCCCATGATGATGATTCTCGAAGCTGCCTCAGCAAGCACATCAACATCATGCGAAACGACAACAACCGTTACGCCCTCATGTTTCATCCGGCAAAGAAGGTTCAATACAATATCTACACCGGCGCCATCCAGCCCCACCGTCGGCTCGTCGAGCAACAGCGCATCCGGTTTCGTCATAAGCAAGGTTGCGAGCGCCACACGACGCGCCTCACCCATGCTCAGAGAAAATGGAGATCGATGCAAATAGCGGTCGGCATCAAGTCCAAGAACGTTCAACGCTTCGTGAGGAGCCATGTACGTTGCGCTCTCATACTCCCCAAAGTTGTTCCGGGCATAGAGCAACTCTCGTTCAACAGTTTCACAAAAGAATTGTTGTTCAGGAAATTGAAAGGCAAATCCGATCCGGTTTCGCAGTCGAGAGATGAAACGGTTGTTTTGCCAGACGTTGGTCCCATCAATGGAAATCGATCCTTCATCCGGCGTCAACAATCCGGCCATACATTGAAGCAACGTCGTCTTCCCGGCGCCTTCGTGACCGAGAACGCCAACACACTCTCCCCGCTGGATGGAAAGAGTAAGACCATTGAAGACTCTGTGGCGGGTCGAGTTCTTTGAATGATACGCAAAGCCAATACCGTGAAGATCAAACGTCATACGGCAACCTTTAATCGTTCTCTCATCGGAATGGGGACACCCAACTGCAGAAGGGTCGCACCGTGCCGGAACACGTGTTCAGGCGTATCGTCCATAACAATGTTGCCTTCATGCAGCACAACCAATCGCTCACCAAGTAGGGCTTCCGAGGGGTATTGCGTGATCTGAATAACTGCAATTTTGTGTTGACGGCGAAGCTCTGTCACCATGGCCATGATAGCCATACGCGACTTCATTGCCAGGAGTGACGTCGCTTCATCAAGAAGAAGGTATGAGGGCTTGAGGATCATGACGGATGCAACAGCAAGACGCTGTCTCTCTCCCGCTGAGAGCGATGCGGGCGAATCGCCCCGCCGGTGTTCAAAGCCAAACACTTTGAGATACTCGCCGACACGTGCGTGCATTTCGTCAGGATTCATCCTGATGTTCTCAAGGCCAAACGCCAGTTCGCGCTCGATCGTTGCGGAAGTCATCTGGAGATTGGGATCCTGGAACACGAGTCCGACTTTACGCCTCATCTCGAATCTACTCACGGGATCATCACTTCTTGCTCCATCCACAATGACCGTCCCTGTTGTGGGAATCAGAAGCCCGTTGAGACAACGGGCAAGCGTACTCTTGCCGGAACCGTTGGATCCCATGATGACGGTGAAACTGCCTTCCCCGATACTGAGATCAATGTGATTCAGTACATCATCCCGTGTGTGGGGATAGTGGTAGCAAAGATCCCGTACTTCAATCATGAGATCCGGCCATGACGAAGCGGCGTCGAAATCCGGGCGTGAAATCAAGTGCAAGAGTGTCTGCTGATTCATACACAATCATCCCGTCAACACCGGGAGATTTCTTGATGAGTTCCATTCCTTTTTCGCGGCCAAGAAGAAACACAATCGTTGAAAGCGCATCAGCCCACGTTGCTTCCGGTGTAACAAGTGTTACACTCACGATACCGCGCATCGGAAACCCCGTTGCAGGATCCAGAAGATGATGATATCGAATCCCGTTCTCAATAAAAAAACGTTCATAGTCCCCCGAAGTTGACACAGCCCCCGTCCCCATCCGAAAGCTCCCAAGATATTCTCCACTGCGGCGCGGATGTCGAATGGAGACATCCGCGGCAGTCGAATCCAACATTCGGGTTCCCTCCCAGTATATCCCCAATTTTCCCCCGATATCCACAATGAGTTCTTTGTATCCTGCCCGGCGAAGGAGTTGCACCGCGCGATCAATTGCATATCCCTTCCCATACGCTCCGAGATCAATACCCATACCTCTGCGTGGAAGGTACACTTTATCACCTGCAATCGACACCAGATGATCGTCGATAAGGGGAAGCTTTGCTTGAATCTCCGCTTTCGAGGGAACATGCGGCGTCGCCCCCAGAAAATCCCAGACCTTCACCAGTGGTTTGATGGCAATATCAAATGCACCGTTGGACATCTTGCCATAGTGCAAACCAAGGCGTACCAAAGCTATGAGTTCAGGCGAAGCTTGAACTGAATCGAGTCCTGCGAGGGCATTTATGCGTCCGACCTGGCTCGTATCACTGTAGTCGGTCGCCATTCCTTCCACACGTTTGATTTCAGCAAACGCGGAATCAATCCATGCGTTGGCTATGCCTCGATCCGTTCCCGCATCGTAGATCGAAACACCGACATACGTATTCATTGCTGTGCCTTGCCGGACGATTGGTGTCCCAGGGTCTTTCTCACATGAAAAGAAGAGAAGAAATGCAGGGAGAGAAAAGAGTAAGAAAATGACCGACATACTTCTGTTATCGGTTGGGTGCATAATCGTTTGGTGAGTTGTTAATCCATGAAATCGAATGGCACAATCAGATCATTGAAGATGGTCTAGCCCGTTGTTGCGCGTACCCCCTTCTGGTCTGCCGCGATGATTCGAACGAGGGCCTTGTTCGGTACGCAGACAATCACTTCGCCGGAACGGGAACGCCATCCCGTTTTCACACAGATGTGATTCGGGCAATCAGCCTGAGTGATGGCAACCTTCAGCTCGCGAGTTTCAACGATCAGTTCACCGTGGACACCCTTCACGGTGATGCGGTGTGTCTCGCTCAGCAACGCCTTGTGGACGGTCACCCCATCGACTTGAATCACAACCACGCTACCCTGCACCGCCACTACATTGGCAAAGACGTAGCTTGCCACAATCAGGCAGGCCGAAACAACCATCAATATCTTGTCAGCCGTTGTGATATACTGTCTCATTGTTCAAAACGCAAGATACTGAAAAACACGTGAACAAGAAAGTTGCTTATCAGCGACAGTCGGATCAGCAACATCAGGAATACAGTCGCGTCGACTGGAGAAGCGGAAGCAAGCGGGAAGAGATCACACCGACCACAACGCCGCCAATGAACCCCGAGAGCAGCAACAGAGGAAGCAGAAAAAGGGCTGCAGTGTTTTGAACATACAACAGAAGCACAAGAAGTAATTGCACCAGAACATGGGTAAACGAACCAATAAGGCTGATGCCTACCGGACTAAAAAGATCCTTGCGAACACTTCGGGCAAGCGCCATTGTTATTGCTGACGCAATGCCACCACATAATGCAAGCAAAAATCCCGGTGTCAGCAGTGAGCCAACAAGCATTGACCCGACAAGCACCCGAAGCACAACCACGATGAACATCTGTGGCGCCCCCAGTACCATCATTGCAACAACCGAGGAGATATTCGCAAAGCCAATTTTGAGAAATGGAAGCGGAGCAGGAATAAACGATTCAATAACGAACAGTGCAATACCCACGGCGGTGAGGAGCGCAACAGTGGTTACTTCACGAGTTGTCGAGAGCATGGATTCAATAGCCGAGTTACGGTTGAATGAGATCGAAACGAAGGAGCAGGATGAGTACGATACCCAGCACAATGCGGTACCATACAAAAAGCATCGTGGAGTTGCTCGCAAGGTACCTGAGAAGCCATGCAATCGCCGCGTAACCGGACACAGCGGCAACTACTGTCGCTATAATAAGGTTCCCATATCCCAACCGGGCCACTTCTCCGTTCATCTTCAGAAGTTCATAGCCTCCGCTCGCCAGGATGGCAGGAATACTCAACAAGAATGAAAACCTCGCGGCTGATTCTCGAGTAAAGTTCAGGAAGAGTCCGGCCGTAATGGTTGTGCCGGACCGCGATGAGCCGGGAAGCAACGCCATTGCCTGCGCAAATCCAATGATGAGAGAGTCTTTCAATGTGAGGTCGCCGATGGTCCGTACATGACGTGCAGTTTTTTCCGCCAACCACAATAATGCGGCCAGTACGATGAGGCTCGCAATAATGACAGACGTGCTCTTCGTAAACCACCCGTGGAGTTGTTTGCTGAACATCAGCCCGATGACCGCGACGGGAAGTGTGCCCACAACAACAAGCCACCCTGTTTTCGCATGTCCTGAAAGTGCTTGTGAACGATTGCCAGTTATTCTCGATCGTATCTCGCTTATGACAGCAAAGATAATTGCTGACAGATCGCGAGAGAAGTAGAGAACCACGGCTGCAAGTGTCCCCATTTGCATAATTGCCATAAACTCAGTCCACGCAGCCGAGTTGTTCGCGTCAATCAACCCCAGCAACTTCCCGGCAAGGGTCAGATGCGCAGTGCTACTGACAGGAATAAACTCAGTCAGTCCTTGCACCAGACCAAGAAGAATGGCATCCAGCGCGGTCATATCAGGTCTTACCCGTCATTGTTGATAACGATCGAAATGAACTTGTTAAGTTTTTCATCGACGATGCACACACATCGTTACATACAATCTCTGCGAAAGGTTCGCTAATCTTTTTCGTTGACAAGCCGATGGAGTGTTCATATATTTTTTCAGAATAAAACAGGCTAAACGTAATGCGAAAACAAATTCTTGTTGTTGATGACGAACCCTTGTACCTCGAACTTATAACAGATGTGTTTGCAATTCAGGATATCAAGGTCCTCACCGCTCCAAACGGAAATGCAGCGCTCACACTCCTGACTACCTTCCATCCCGCACTCATCATTTCCGATTTTGACATGCCGGGAATGACCGGTTTGGAACTGCATTCCCGCTTGCTTCGGGATGATAAAACCAAGGCCATCCCGTTTGTTTTCATGACCGGATCAGCAAACCAGACACTCCGTGAGTACACGAAACAACACGGGTTACGTCTGTTCAACAAAAACGACATCGTCAACAACCTCTCCCGGCTGTCGGCCGAGTTAAAGTAGTCCTTCCATAATCGCGAGATCGTGATTGTTGGTTGCCAATAACGTCAGGGACACTCCCGTACGCAAAAGCCCCCGTTTGTGTGGGGGCTCGAAACCCAACATCAGAACACCTTCGAACAACATGATTCCAATCATGTTATTTTAGAAAGACCATCTTCTTCGTCGCTGCAAAGGGTGTTGCTTGTGCATCAACAGAAGGCTGAACATTCAATCGGTACAAATAAACACCGCTTGACAGCACCCTACCTTCACCTGCAACGAATCTCGCTTCGTGGACACCGGCATCCATACGCTCATCCACCAGCTCTCCCACTTCCCTTCCCGCCACATCATACACAATCAGAGAAGCCTGACCAGCCACCGGCATTGCGAACCGAATCACCGTGCTTGGATTGAACGGGTTGGGGTAGTTCTGTGCGAGAAGGAATGATTGAACCCTGGGTTGTTCGGGAACGTCCACTGAGTTTGTAACCCGCACCAGGAAGTTCGGGGCGAAGCTCCAATAATCTCCGTCAGGGCTGCCATTCAGGTTTACGCTGTTCCCATTCGCATACAATGTATCCACCACATCAACAGTCAGCGGAGCCCTGTAGTAAAACGACCAGGAAATTGTATCATGACCATTAGCAAGTCTGGGTTCGACTTGTGTCAGTTCGGAAGTGGAGGTATCATTGGGTGTCTGCAAGTACATTGCGCTGCTGTCAGTGATGCCAAGCTCTCCCAGGAAAGCAGCAACATCAAATCCAGCCGCAACACTTGACTCCTTCGAGACCGAGATAGTATACAGGGCCTGGTAGCCCGCACGCAGTGTCTCCGGCCCGGTTATCCAAACCCGGGTCCGCGCACTTGCGCTATCCTTGTCGTTGTGACAAAAACAACCGGATGCGCCGGAAAACTGGTTTGCGCCAGGCTTCTTTGTCACTCCAACCATACCGGTTTGATACAGGAGATTGAACCCGCAAAACAATCCTGCCAAAAGAAAAAGTATGACACCAGTATCCCTCGAACTCATCATCTCTCCAGAGGTGTCTCAACAAATATGCAGCGACTGAAGTCGTAAACTGATTGATGCTCAACAAGAAAATGAAAGTTCGGTTCAAGAGCAACACTCCGGCAAGAAGTGAAAGTCACAACTCCGCTACACTCTCATTTCAAAAGAAGCATTTTCCTGTTCTCAACATATTCGCCTGCACCCATCAAAAGAATGGAAGATGTTACCATTCTTTCCGACAGCCCATACATCGACACCATTCGGAGAATGGACGCTCATGAATCCCTGTCCGAATGTTAACGTGGTCGAAACAAGTGCCAGAAGAATAATGCCAGGGAGTCTTTTCATTGAAGTGCCCTTCAATGCGTGAGCGTTTATTGATTGTATGAAACAGTGAAGGCCGGGAAAAGCAACAGCGCTTCTCTCAGCCTTCACATTCTTTCGTCAGCGACTGTCAAAGAGCCGTAGGTCGGACTGAGCCGACCGCGGCGCTATCTTACTTCATCAACAACATTTTCTTGATTTCAACAAACTCACCGGCTCTGAGGCTGTAATAATAAATACCGCTGGAGAGCGCCGCACCTTTATTGTCGGTTGCAGCAAACTGGACTGAATACCGTCCGGCAGGCTGGTTCTGATCCAATAACCGAACAACTTCCTGTCCAAGAGCGTTGTAAACTGTCAGGATTACGTGGCCGTCATGTGGCAAGCCGTAGGTGATTTGCGTCGTCGGGTTGAATGGGTTCGGATAGTTCTGAACAAGTTCATATGTTGTCGGGATCCCGCCAAGTTCAACCACAAATGTTGCCGGTTCGATAGTGAACGGGTCGTTGCTCTCATCAAGAATTGCAGCGTCGGCTGCATTCACGATGCGCACATACGCATCGCCAGGAGAATTCGGAACCGTCCATGCGTACGAACCCGACGCCGCTGGAACATTGATTGCAATCGGAACCCATGTGCTGCCAGTAAGGAGTTTGTACAGCACATTGACTTCGGTGACCAGTGTTGATGACCACATGATGTTGTGTACAGTTCCGACTCTCCAAACTTCACCGCCGTTGGGAGCCACGACCGATACTGCGGCAACAAGCGCACCGGTACCGCTGAGCGCAACATTGGTCGGTCCGCCAACAGCATTGCTATTGATACGAAGCGTATCCGTGTAACTCTGGAGGGCTGTCGGCGAGAATGTCACCGATAGTGTGTCCGATGCGCCAGCGACAATGGTAAACGATGAACGCGAGGGAATGAAACGAGACGTGCCGGTAGTGACGCTTGTAATCACCAAAGGTCCTGTGCCTGGGTTACTAATACGGAGAGTATCGACCCGCATATTGCCCACACCGACATTACCAAAGGAAAGAGAGGATTGTGTTGTAGCGTTGGCGACAGTAATTGAGAAGTTAGCATGACTGCTATCCACCGGAGACGCATCGGCTACGTCGCTCACACGAACACGGGCCTGCGTTGTTGGATCGTTCGGTACCGTCCATGCATAGGTGCCGAGTGAGCCTTGAACGCTTGGTGCTATTGTTTGCCAGGGTGCTGATGGACCGGTCTTGTACTCAATCTTGACGTTGACTATATTTCCTGCCGACCACGTAATGTTTCGGACTGAATTGTACGACCAGTTCTCTCCACCGCTTGGCGAAATGAGCGTGAGAACTTGAGCATTGGACGAGGGTACGGTATAGGTGATATTGTACTTCCAGATCGCACCGGTTTGGTGAACAAGGAAAGTTGAACGGTCATAACAAAGCATTCCAGAATTGGAGCCGCTTAATGACGATGACGAAAAGCTCACTCCTGCGTTTGTCGAAAGATATGAGGTCCCGCCTCCATACACTCCGTACATCACCACGTTGGGATCATCCTTGGCTATGTCTGTACCCCACGATGAACCAGTTGGTGCGATACTAGTCCAGGTCAAACCTGAGTTCGTGCTCTTCGTAACACTCGTTGAGCTCCAAGCAGTTGCAAAGGCATACGTGTTTCGAAGTCTGGAGACAGCAATCATCGGAATCTCAGACGAGGTGCTCGAATAGATTGATGTCCAAGTACTTCCGTAATTTGTTGACCGCCACATTTGGGCGCTTCCGGATCCTGTCGTCCCATCACCAACGTACCAGACATTTGAATTGCCGGGGACGATCGCGATGTCACATGGACTTCGGAAACTTGTGCGAGCAAGAGTATCCCACGAGGCGCCGAAATCTCTTGAGAAATACAGAACGCCATCCGGACCACTGCCTGTCCCTTCGGCCGCGAATATGACATTACTAGGGCTGTCGGGATCAATTTCAAGAGGCATACCGTAACTTGTAAAGTTCCTTGCAAGCACGGATGTCCATGTCACACCTGCATTGGTGCTGCGCTTTACTCCTTTGGGTGATCCCGAAGTTGCAGCAAGCCAGATGTTTGAATCTGTCGGTGATATTAAGAATGACCATTGCGAACCACCTCCGGCAGTTTTTCCGGAAGCCGTTGACCAAGTTTCACCGCGGTCATTGCTCACATAAATCACATTTCCACCCGCCACAAAAATGCGATTCTTGTTAAACGGATCAATCACAAAAGTATTGCCAATGGAACTGATGCTGATCTTATTCGACCATTGGTAGTTGACAGTTGTTCCCTGCGGAAGCTGCCATGTTGCCCCGGCATCGGTGGTACGGAGAACTGCGTTGTTCTTTTCACTGCATGCCCATCCATTTGTTGCGGTGTAGAAGAATACATCATTTAGCTTTGCGTGCATCTGATGAGTTCCATAGCTGTATGTTGCTCCGCCATCGGCAGAGTTGCGGATGAATCCTCCGCCGCCGATGAAGTACGCATTCGTCGGTGACAAGGCAAACACGCCATCCACATCAACATTCGAATCGGTTTTGAAGTCCAACAAATTCCATGTCGTACCACCGTTGGTGCTCTTGTAGCAGAAACCATCGGTACCCGTTACAAACACTGTCTGACCGGAGACACTCACAGAGAGAATATTTTTTGACCATCCGACCTGTGCAATACTTGTCCATGATTCACCGGCATCAGTCGTTTTGAGCAGCGTCCCTGCTGTTCCAGCAGCATACGCAGTCTGAGGATCAGAAAACGTGAGCGCATTCAGTTGCTGGGAGGTGTTTGAAACCTTCGATGTCCAGTTGGAACCCTTATCCGTCGTCTTGACGATAACACCACCGTTACCTGCAGTCAACCCCATCTGTCCATTTGCGAAAGCAACAGACCGAAGAGAGGCTCCTCCTGCAAGCGTCTGATTGGACCAAGAACCTCCACCATCAGTTGAAATGAAGCACACACCGTTATCCCCTACCATCCACACGTCAGTGCCCATAGAGTAGACTGACCGCAATGCTGCCGTCCCCAGTGTGGAGTTCGTCCATGTCACTCCAGCATCGAACGAATGGAATATCGTTCCGCTATTCCCTACTGCCCATACGTCAACACCGTTGGGAGAGTGGACACTGTAGAAACCAGCACCGAATACCGGCATCGCAAAAGCACCAAGTATAGCAAGGCATACCAATGCATTCTTCATACTTCTCCTCGAAATAATGGAAATGAAATGTGTCAATGAATTCGTGCTATCGTTTCTATCTCAGCCAATCCGGTGACGCGCCGGTGAAAGATGGTACCAGTGAATTGTTTTACAGTAATCTTTACTGAATCAATTCGCGTGCGGGGGATGGAGATACTTGTACCTTCAGGTCGGATTCTGCCTGTAGATTTGATACGTCTGACTTCACTAGAGTTGTAATATAAAAGAATTTCTGAATCTTGCACGCGAATACTTGTCCCTGCCTCAGAATTAGGAGAAATCCCATGGAGGATAATCTCCCTTACTTCGATCGGGGTATCCCACGTCAGGGAAATCGAAGCTCCATCGCCTTCATTTGCGACCCAAATCACTGAATCTCCACCCGTTTTGGCCTGCCTATCGACAACTCGCTGCGGAACAAAGGCCCTCCCTTGAGCATCAACGGAAAATGATGACGATGAAACCCTTGCTGAGGTAGCTGCATTAAACCACTCGGCAACTGTTCCATTCACAGGAACGGTGAGCATTGAATGCCCGGCATGACACCCAACGCATTTCGTTCCTCCGCCAATTCGTTCATAGTTCATTCCTGTTACATGAGCAAACTCCCCTCTGGGGTTTTGAAGAACCATACCGCTACTATCGACAACCTGTTCAAAGAGTGGAACGTCAGCTGGCACGTCCGGCTCATGCACTCCGCCCCCCTGAAGGACATCAACTGTTTTGATGAGGATCGAGGGATCGGGAGAGAGCGGATTCTGGCGCTGAGAATTCAAAAAAAACCTGATCTTCGCTCCGGTTGTAATACGCGGTGCATCGGGCATAGGCTCATCGACAGCGCCATTCGTGAAAATATTCATACAGTCGAATCGGAAAGCATCGTTGATGTAGTACGTGCCCGGATCCTGAGTTGGAGGCAACTCAGAGAGAATCGTTGGATACTCGTCTTTCAACATGGGTGGAACACGTTGCCGTTGCACAAGTTGCGGTTCAAGTTCAAGCGTCCCAGGTAGATCAATCACCTTCTGAATGTTTCTCCCGTCAATGGTACATGCATATACACCATAGTCATTGCCATCGGTGGAGTAAGAGAAGAGAAGCGAATTCCTCGCAAGTTGAACAGGGTCTGTCGCGAACGGCGGCGCCGCACCCGGCACATGCCTCAACGACTCGTCCGATTTCACACCGACAACATAATGTTCGTAGTCCATTCCCTGTTTGAACCAACGTATGCCCGTGCCTCCTATCGCCGGAGTTAGGGAAGTATGCGGACTAAATGTGCTGAGCAGTCTGCCATCAGACATTACCGATGGTTTGTAGGTTTGTGTTCCATACCGTGTCCGCGCAAATCCTGCATAGAGCTTCAGCATATTTCCATCAGGGTTCGCCGACATCGCATGCCAGATGTTTCCAATATCCGTGGTAAGGGCAAGTCGATCTTCCCGCGAAAGCCCTTCTCTCGTCATGTTGCTTGGTCGATCCACATTGACCCACCATCTTGCGAACACAATCCTGCCGGTCAACGGATCGATCGTCGGTTCTTCGCCTCCGTTGCGCTCAGAGGTGATGCGATGCAGTTCCTTGCCATCCGGCTTCATGACAAACAGATTACTCGTAAGAACCTGATCAATGCTTGCCATTGAGGGATGTCGCGTACTCGCAAAAACGATTCTGCCGTCCGGCAACCAGCACGGATCGAAATCATCGTACCTCGCAAACGCAGAAGCAGCAGCACCGAACTGTGAGAGATCGAGTTTACGATCAGTGTGGGTGAGTTGAGCAAAACCATTACCATCCACTCGAATGCGGTATATCCTCCAATTGCTATCCGGATGCACAACACCCGAGAACACAATGACCCTCCCGTCCCATGAAACGCTCGGATCAGCAACGTCATACAGCCGGTCATTCCCAACGAGTGTTCTTGTCGTGCCCTTTGCGCTGCGCATCAGCAGTTTACCACCGACAATCGTCGTCCTGAATTGTGGGCCAAACCCGGGAATGGCACCGGCACTTCGCAGATCAGAGGCAGGGATTAGATTGCGTGAGACGAAGACCATTGGAGGAATAACAAGCGGACGAACCTGTTGTACTTTCCTTTCACTGAAAGCAATCCCATGCGGTACAAACACAGCGAAGAGAACGCTGATCGTGAACAGAGCTTTGAGCGAGGAATCCCTCATCGTAACAATGCTACCTGGAGAACAAGTCCGTGGTGGGTGTGTTTTAATCGTTCCAAAGATACCGATTCTCCTTTTGAAAACAAAGAGGCTGCACTGCAAATCAATCTCTCATCAACAGGTGGATAAAAATCCAACATCCGCGTTTACTTCATCAACACCATGCGCTTCACCACACTGTACGACTCCGTCTTCAATCGATAGAAGTACAATCCGCTCGGAATACCTTCCCCGTTGAACAGTACACTATGGCGTCCGGGCAACAGAATTTCATTTACCAGAGTAGCAACATGTTCCCCAAGCATGTTGAAGATTTCAACACTCACATGACCGGCAACGGGGACATCATATCCTATCGTTGTTGACGGATTAAATGGATTCGGATAGTTTTGATATACCGCGAATACCGATGGAATCTCCCGCTCATTCACACCGGTGAGCATTGCAACAAGCACCCCATCGCTGTACCATGTAGAGCCGTCAAGATCTATTTGCTTCAGACGATAGAATGCCTCCACAGGAGGATTGATGACAGTGAATTGATAAACATGAGGAACATTGGTCGTGCCGTGTCCGGGCACGAAGCCATTCGGCACAGAAAAGTAATGGAGAGAATCTTGCACACTGGTTTGAATTTCGAAACCGTAATTATTTAATTCAGAAAGTGTGCTCCAATCAAGAACCACGGTATTGTTTACTGCACGAGCAGAAAATCCGAGAAGTTGAATTGGCAGGGCGCCTTCTATCGTAAAGACATTGGTGCTTGAATCGAACGGGGCTGAGTCGGTCGCATCACCAACACGGATACGGACTTGTGTTGATGAAACATAGGGGCATGCCCACGGATAGCTGCCTGTGGTAGCCGGCGTGCTCGCCGTTATGAGTTGCCACGCACCTCCCGGTGACGTGGTATATTCCAACTTGACGTTGGAAATATTTGAAACGCTCCATGTCACGTTGTACGTCGTCCCACCCTGCCATGTCTGACCGCCATCCGGAGAAATAAGGCTGACGGTTTGCGCGTTGTTCGTTGGGACGGTATACGTTATGACATACTTCCAAACCCCATTGCTGGCTTGATGAACAAGAAACGTACCGCGGTCATAACACAACAGCCCGCCATTTGAACCAGTCAAAGATGTTGAAATGAACGAAGCCCCCGCATTGGTCGAGAGATAGGACGTGGATCCTCCATAGACTCCATACATGATAACGTTGGGATCGTCCTTCGCAACATCGGCTCCCCATGTGGAGCCTGTTGTTGCGACAGATGGCCACGAGACGCCAAGATTGGAGGTCTTCGTTACTCCACCGGACCCCCATGCCGTTGCAAATGCCTCGGTATTCCGATGCCGTGAAATCCCAATCATGGGTATCTCAGAACCGGTCGTGGTGTAGATTGAACTCCAGTTCAACCCGCTGTTTGTCGAACGCCACATCTGCCCCTGACCGCTCCCGGTGACGCCATCTCCCACATACATAATCGATGTGCTTTCCGGAACAACAACAATGTCACATGGACTCCGGAAGCTTGTATTCGCCCATGTATTCCAGGTTACTCCAAAGTCCGTTGATCGGTATACAATGCCATTTGCTCCCGATGTTCCATCCGGTGCAAAGAACACCGTGTCGGGATGATCGGGATCCATTTCGAGCGGCATGCCATAGCTTGAAAAAGGTCCAGACCGTACGGACGTCCAGGTCACGCCTCTGTCCGTGCTGCGTTTGACTCCTTCGGGTGAGCCCGTGCTGGCAACGAGCCAGACATTTGAATCCTTTGGCGAGATGTAGAATGAATGTTGTGCGCCGCCTCCCGCAGTCTTGCCGGATTGCAATGCCCAGGTATCACCTCTATTTGCACTCAAGTAGATTGCGTTCGACATCGCGACAAAGATGCGATCACGATTCCAGGGATCAATGACGAATGTATTGCCGATCGAACTACCGCTAAACTTCTGTACCCATGAGTATCCCACTGTTGTTCCTGTGGGCAGTGACCATGTCGTACCACCATCCGTTGTTCGCAATACAGCACTGTTTTTCCTGCTGCACGCCCAACCCTTGTTAGCATCATAGAAGTGGAGATCATACAGATCCGCAAGCATTGGATTAAGTTGGAAGGAATATGTTACCGCAACATCAGTCGTTTTGCGGATGAAGCCACCCCCTCCGCAGAAGTACGCAGTCGTCCCGCCCGTTGCCACGACATCATTAATATCCGACTTCGAGTCAATCTTGAAATCTAGCTTCGTCCATGAAGCTCCACCTGTTGTGCTCTTCGCCGCACTTGCCTCAGCACCAACAACATACAGCGTGCTTCCGTTGACATCAACTGAGTAGAGATCCTTGACGAGTCCAGGAACGCTGTAAGCGGCCCATGTTGATCCGCCATTTGTTGTTTGCATGATAGTCCCGCTGCCACCGACGAGCCAGCCATTTGTCGTGGATGTAAATCGAAGAGCTTGGATGTGTTGTGCAGTTGGCGCAGAAAGGCTTGCCCAGGTTGCGCCTGCATCCGTCGTCTTGAGTAACGTACCGGAGTTCCCGCCGATCCAACCAATTGAATCGGAAGCAAATGCAATGGTGCGGAGAGTTGTTCCGAGTGCGAGAGTTTGAGATGAGAATGACTCACCGTTGTTGACGCTGCGATAATACGTCCCGCCATCTCCCACAATCCCGACAAATGAACTGCGGGCAACCACCGAGCGAAGCAACCCACTACCAAGAGGATAGGTGCCCCACGTAGCGCCTCCGTTGAACGACCGAAAGACATTGCCGGAATCACCGACAGCCCACACGTCATTTCCATCCTGCGAGTAAACACGTTGGAAGCCTCTCCCGAATGCTGCCGCAGCAGTCAGGACGACAAACAATAACATGAGCACAACTTTCTTCATGAACAATCCCCCCAAGTGGCAACGTGAAATGACGGTAGGTGTGTCCAAGATAGAAAAATTCATAGAAATGTCAACGGGTTCCATCACCCCGTGTCAGGTGTCAATTGGTAGGATTAATCATGAATATCTCAAATTAGAACGCAAAAGGGCGCCCAAAAAGCGCCCGTTCATAGTTATTTTCAATCCCAATCAGCATTACGGCGATAGTGCTGCTCCCCCATACACCATCGCTTCAAGTCGGGCAACTCGTTCTTCCATCGGAGGGTGAGTACTGAAGAGTTTCATGAGCCCGCCACCTGTCAAGGGATTCACGATGAACATATGTGCCGTTGCCGGCGAAGCTTCCATCGGAATTTCGTGTGCTGCTGAGTCCAGTTTTCGCAACGCGTCGGCGAGAGAAAGCGGGTTGCCTGAAATCTGGGCACCTCCCTCATCAGCTAGGAACTCGCGGGAACGGGAAATCGCCATCTGAATCATCATGGCTGCAATTGGCGCGATAATCATCATCACGATTCCTGCCGCTGGATGTCCACCCTCCCTGTCATCATTACTCCGGCTGCCAAACATGAATCCCCACTGAGCCATATTTGCCAGCATGCTTATCGCTCCGGCTGCGGTCGCCGCCATGGTCCCAATGAGAATATCACGATGTTTGATATGCGCCAACTCGTGCCCGATCACTCCCCTGATCTCATCTTTCGACAGCAGCCTGAGAATGCCCTCGCTTACAGCAACAACTGCATGGTCCTGATCGCGACCTGTTGCAAATGCATTCGGCTGGGCCGTCGGAATGACAAACACTTTCGGCATAGGCAACCCGGCACGTTGGCGAAGTTCATCCACCATCTGATACAACATTGGGTTATCACCTTGTTGAACTTCTGCGGCGCGATACATTCGCAGCACAATTTTGTCGCTGAACCAGTACGAACCGAAGTTCATGACCAACGCGAACGCGAACGCCAGATACATACCTTTCTGTCCACCAAGGAACCCGCCAACGAATACCAATAGCACCGTCAGCAGACCCATCAGCAAAAACGTTTTCATTGTGTTCATTCTACATCTCCCTGAAAAGTATCTAAAGGATAAGAATCATTATCGGTCGTTGTACCAACTCATGGATGTAAACGCCGGCAGAGGTAACAGAAGTTCCGTTGAAGATCAGCTATGGAGAATGTCGGCGAGAGCTGGCGCGAGTTGTGGAAATTTGAACTTATAGCCGAAACGCTCAAGAGCACGGGGGACAACTCGCTGGCCCGTCAGCAGCATTTCAGACATCTCGCCAAGCGCGATGTTGAGTACGAACCGGGGGACAGGAGCCCATGAAGGACGATGCAACGTCTTGCCGAGCGCCGCACAAAATTCCTTCATTGTGCTCGCCTGGGGTGCTGCAACGTTTACTGGACCAGATACATCCTTGTTTGAAAAAGCGAACAACACAGCACCAACAAGATCATCAACATGAACCCATGGAAACCATTGCTGTCCGGAACCAATTGGTCCGCCGACGAAAAGCCTGAACGGAAGAAGCATCTTTTCGAGAGCCCCACCCCCTTCACCAAGAACCACCGAGATGCGAAGCAACACAAGGCGAACACCATACTGTTGTACAGCACGGGCAGACTGTTCCCACCGATCTGTCGTTTCACTCAGGAACGTGTTGCCGCGTTGATACTCTTCGGTGACTTCGCCACTCTCCACCGGACCGTAGAATCCCACCGCGGATGCATTGATGAGCACTGCGGGTTTTTTCGATGCTTTCCCTATTGCCGCAACGATTGCGTTGGTTGCATCTACGCGACTTTCGATAATGCGCTTCTTCTGTGCCGACGTCCAACGCTTGCCGGCGATGGATTCTCCGGCAAAATTCAACACCGCATCAGCGCCATCGATGTGCGATGACCATGCTCCAGGTGTTTTGCCATCCCATTCCTCAACCTTGACCCGCTGATCGACTCTTGAACGAACAGAATCTGGGCTCCTCGTAAGTAGCACAACTTCGTGCCCCTCAACAATGAGCATCGGGATTAACGTGCTGCCGATAAACCCGCTCCCTCCCGTGACGACGACTTTCATTGTACAACCTTATGAGCTGATACTGATTGTTTATGTGAAAGGTATCTGCTATACCCACGAGCAAGCAGATTCTCGATAACGCGAGCTCGATAATCAAAAATCCTCTCAAGCTGATATCGAACAAAGAAACCGTGAATTGCTTCGCCAACAATGCCAAACGGCAGTACATATCGCACCTCGTCCACCATGGCACAACCTCCGGCAGATTCCTCAAAGATGTGCGTATGGTGCCAGAACGAATAGGGGCCCTTGATCTGCTCATCCACAAAACAGAACGGTGGTTCATATGTGGTAATCAGGGTCCGCCATCGCAAGCGTACGCCGAACCAACGGATAGTATAATCAATGATCGTTCCTACTCGCATCGAAATGGGAGATGGCGTCAGAATTCTGAAGTCAAGCGATTCCGGAGTAATGTACGCGAGATTCTCAGGGCTCTTGAAGAATGAGAACACGTACTCTTGCGGGTACGGCAATTGTTGCTTTCTGGACAACGTAAATGTTTTCACTGCAGTTTCGCGATGTTTGTCAGTTTATCCATTGGTTTGCCTTTTCTTTCCTGCAGGTACTCCCATAGCACAACGCTTGTTGTCATCAGGCTGAAGCCGAAGAGAAAGTCTTCGAGGGGAATTGTAAAGACGCGGACACCGAGGAAAAACTCTCCACCGTAAAGGACAATTGGCCTCGCTGTGAGATAACCATTCACCAGGATCTTGAACAGGAACATCACAACAATGAACACCCAGAACCTGCCTTGTGTCGTAACTCTGGTCTTCAAGAGGTAATCAACGGTCACGACACCAATCACCCCGGCGATAGCTGAAATCGTGTACTCCATTAGCGGTTCCGGAGAAAGTACTTTGTTGATTCCCAGGAGAATATCGACACAAACGAGACCACCACAAAAAACAGCCATTCTTCAATGGGAAGGCCGAGCCATGCTGCACCAAGGATGTACTGCGGGTTAAACGACCAATGCCCGCGTGCGGTCGCAATGATGTCCCACAGCCAGAAGATGCAGCACGTCACTGCTATTGCCTTGACAAGGGCTCCTCTTTTCTTGTAGAGTGCAAGATTCTTATCGAAGCTCAAGATGAGAGGGAAAAACACTGTCAAGCCCAGCACGATCAAGTACTCACCCTTCATGATTGCGCTATCCGTTCCGGGCCGGTGGCGGGCCAGCTCATTTTTGCGCCAAGTAGGACAAGAAGCGTGATCGCTCCTGCAATCATCGGGGCAAGCAGGAACCCGTTGGCAACGTCAGTGAGGATGAAAAGGGAAAGCTGCATCAAGAACACCAACACCGCAAGTTTGTAACAAGGGAACCCAAAACTCTCATCCCTCTCCCCGCTATCTTCCAGCATGTAAACAATCAGCGACGATATCAGAAACCAACTTATGTAGTTTTGAATAGGAACGGAACCTTCTGACCATATCCAGTACTGTTTGATAAATGCTGCCATCGGTTCAAGCGCAACATCCAATGCTACTGTGAGCAAGCCTGCGAGCAACGCAACCGCGGCTCTCCTGACGGGTCCGTGTAACCTAACTGTCGCTGCGGCAATCCGTCGGCTCATCATGATCGTCGTGTACCACGCTACGACTATCGCTACAGGCACGGTCCCAATCTGAAACCCAAGCACCGGCGTGTACTCATATTTGCCAAAGGGGAAACCCTTGCGAACACCGATGTATTCAAGAAGATAGACGAAAACAAGAATACCGGCGACTCTGATCAACGATGAAGGGGATATGCGCGACCGGTGTTCCGAGAGGAATACAAGGATGCCATACAGACCTATGATGACTGAAGCCGTCCAATCGAACTCGCCTGGCAGCACGCCGGCTGCCACGAAGAGAAGGCCGAACGGATAGAGGAACAGACCGAAGATCAAGACCGCAATAAATGCTGTTCGCTTCGACGCGGAGCTGAAGCCCCCTGTCAATGTAGCAAGAAATGTCTGGAGGACGGACATCATTTCGTTGCGCTTAACTGGTAGCGGGAATAGATTTCTTTGTTCGATGTTGCAATGAACGACGAAAGCATCTCTTCCAGATCTTCCTTCATCCGATCCGAAATGAACCCTGCTCCGACAATGGGAGCCATCCAATGCACCTCCATGGGATTGGTGCGACTCATTCGGATCCTGAGTTTGATGCGAATAGTGGTGCTGTTTTCTCCGTCGGGATGAAGATATACGCTGCACGACATGTAGTTCTCATCGGATGGGCTCAGAGAACGGTACACTGTGAGAGTATCACCGTACACCTGCTTGCCAATCAGAAAGTCGACTTTCATCGCACTGCGCAACGCAACGTCTTTTTCGGTCCGATAAAAATAGCGATTTTCTCCAACGGGCTTCACCTCAACAACACCAGGCATGTGTCGAGCAAACAAGCCGATGTCGTCCACGAATAACTTGAGTGCAGGACGAGCAATCTGGACCGAGTATGTAGCGTCCGTCGATGCATCGACAATGAAAGGATCAGGAGTATTCAGGAATAGCATTATTAATGAAAGACCAATCACGATATCACCTTGTTATTGTTCGAGTACGACCTGTTTTCGAAAATCATACGCCCGCCCCTTCCACCGTGAACCTCCACCGACAAGAACCAGGCGAACCGAGTTCGCCGCGATTCCCATCAACATTGACATGGCAACAGGATGAATGAGGACAGAAGGCAGCGACATTTGAAACCTCAATGCTAACGCAACACGGATCGCGAGGATAACTGCGAGTTCAATCGCTACAAAACCGGACAACCACCGGTCTGCACCAGAACTCGCAAGCCCAAAAAACAGGAGAAGGAATGGGAAAACGGAAGTCAGAAAATTGAAGACTATCACCGCCACGATCATAGGTACGGAGTAGCGCATACCAGGAAAGAGATTCTTTGAAAACCCCTCCCAAATCCCCCGCAGCGAAGTGTACATGCGACACGAGACGAGCCGAGCACCATCCATCACAAGAAGCCGAAACTCATGTTGCTTCACGAGACGGGAAAGCCATACATCCTCCACCAGCGCGGTGCGAACTTCCTTGTGACCTCCTATCGTCTCATACACCCTTTTCTTGAACAGCATGAACTGGCCATTTGCCATCGCAAACTTGGGATTCTTACTCAGACTTACGAGAGGGAAAGGAAGAAAACAAAATGTACTGAAGTGAAGAAGCGGGAGAATAGCCTTTTCCCAGAACGTTCCCATAATTTGTCGAGGGATCAGAGTTAGGAGATCTACCCGGCTCCGCTGCATTTCCGCCACTGACGCACTGATGCTGTGAGGTGTATGTTCAGTGTCGGCATCGACAAAAAGGAGAAGTTCTCCTTTTGCCTCTTGTGAGAGCTGATGACAAGCGAACGATTTCCCCGTCCAACCCTCTGGCAGTGGTTTGCCTTCCAGAAGCCTAAGCCTCGGATCGTTTGCCGCAAAGCTTCTCGCAATATCGAACGTTGCATCAGAAGAACTATCATCAAGAACAATGACTTCGAAGTGCGAATAGTCCTGCCCCAACAGACTCTTCAGACATTTGGCGATGTTGCGCTCCTCATTTCTGGCTGGGACGAGAACTGACACAAAGGGGGTCGTCTCCGGCGTCAAGCTTCGCTTGACCGACCTGAACGTCAGGAGATTCAATAGAGTGACCCCAGCCATGACACCCAGCGCTACGAGAATCACAATATGAAGGCCAATAAGCACTAGGCATCTCCCACAAACTTGAATCGATCATACGCTTCGTTGGTTGACCGTTTCCCCGCAAGGACCGTGGAGAATTGTTCAAGCTGTTGACTGGTGATGTTGTGCTTCAGTTCATCGAGGAGGCGGATCAGGTTCGTTTCAAGCCGCTTGATCAACCTCTCACGTGAGTCCACGGTCTCGACAACTTCTGCCGGCCCAATCGACACAAACGCCTCTGGACGTTGATGCATGATGAACTCATACCGATGAGCGATAGGGATCAGTTGGACTCGTCTTAACGACTCAACGATGTGTGCTGTACCTGCGTAGAAACGAAGCGGCCGCGCATCATTGGGCCTCATGACTCCTTGGGGATAAATCCATAGCACCCGGTTTGGCTGACGCAACAATGAGACCGCATACTGAACCGACAAATACGCCTCTCTGCCGTTCTCACGGTTCACTGAAAACGCTCCAATCCATCTGAAGAACTTATACTTTGCCATCTGCTTCTCGTCCATCATCAGGTACTGGTCAACCCGAAGAACTTCCTTGCTCAAGAAGAACTCGATCAGTCCGTCCCACCAACAACTATGGTTTCCGTAGAAAACCATCGGAAGCGAGCGGTCCAATTCACCAAGGTGCTCAACACCCGAGACATGCACGCCAGCAAAATGCCTGCGCAGGATGATCTTGTTGATCGCTGCAAACACAGGCTCGATGACTCTGTTTTTCCTGGCTTCTATCATCGCAGCACCCTGGGCAAAGACATTCTCCTGTAGACAAACAGTGCGTGAACGAATAACCATGCAAAGGGAGCGAACCACCAAACCGGCTCGCACTCTATCTCATCCACAAGCCTCGTCCCTGATGCCGTGGAAACGAAACTATGTTTGTGGTGCCAACGTCCAAAGACGGGCCCACTGAATGTGTCCGCAAATGTCCCATCGGGGTTGACAAACTCAATCAACGAATTCCATCGAAACGAAAAGAGACCGAAATCCAGAATCAGAAGGAACGCCGAGCCCGCTGTCACCGCTGTCGATGGCGCAACGATAGTGAGGGCTGGGTAAGCCGGAGTGATCTTTTTCAAATTGCTCACATCTCCGAAGAACCGCTTCACTCGTTCGAACGGCACAGGGAGTTCTTGTTCAAACCGAAATCTCATGCGAATGCATGCTCCTCTGCAACAAGCTCTGAGACGATCTTCCCTGAGAGCAGCACAAGGGGAATTCCGCCACCCGGATGCGAACTGCCTCCAACAAAATAGAGATTGTCTACATCTTTTGATTTGTTAGCCGGACGCATGAACGCCGCCATTCTGCTGTTTGATGAGGTACCATAGATTGAACCGCGATGCGCATTGTATTCACGAGCGAAGTCAACAGGTGTTATTATCCGTTCCACATCAATATGGGACTCAATATTATCCAGGCCAGATCGACGGAGTTTCTCAAGAACAACATCCCTGTACTTCAACCGATTCATATCCCAATCGTAGTTGGCGCCGAGTGCGGGTGCATTCACAAGGACGAACAGATTACTGCCTCCCTCAGGCGCGTGGCTGGAATCGGCCTTGCTCGATACACCAACGTACACCGTCGGGTCGTGATATGGTAGCTGCTCGCCAAATAGTGTGTTGAACTCGTGTCGGTAATCTTCAGAGAAGAAGATGTTGTGATGCTGCAACTCCGGATACAAGCGCCGAACCCCCAACAACATCACGAATCCGGCAAGAGACGGCTCGACACCTTTGTATCGCCGGCGTGCTTGCAACAACTCACCGGGAAGAAGCTGTTCATGTGCATACAATGCATCAGCGTTACACACAACGACATCGGCCGCGATCTCTTCACCACCACTCAGAACGACACCCTCAGCCACACTCTGATTGATCATAATTCGTTCAACGGTTGCATGTGTTCTGATCTCGACACCAAGCTCAACTGCGAGCCCGTTCAATGCTTCAGCAAGCCTATACATCCCGCCCTTGACGTACCAGCCCCCCATTGCAAACTCGATGTATGGAATAATCGCCAGAGTCGCGGGCGCAAGGTACGGAGAAGAGCCATTGTAGGTAGCGAAGCGGTCAAACAACTGTTGCAGACGATGATCAGAAAAATACTTCAGAACGCAATCGTGCAAAGATCGGAACGCATCGATCCGGGAGATCGCAGGAAGGTACTTGAGGTTTCTGAACACATCGCCAATCCCCATCGAACCGAAGCTTGAGAAGAGAAAGGGCTCCGCTGAAGCTTCGTAGATCTTCTTGCCATGTTCCATAAATGAATCGAACCCTTGCCCTGAGCCGGGGCTGAAACGCTCAATAGCTGCGACCATTTTCTCACGGTCACTTCTTGCCTCAAGCATCGATCCGTCACTAAAAACATACCGGCAAATGGGATCGACGGGCTCGAGCTTGAGGTAATCATCCATCTCGCAACCAACGGATGAGAACAACTCACGTACGACAAACGGCATTGTAAGGAGAGAAGGTCCCGTATCGAACGTGTATCCTCCTGTCTCCCAAATGTTCAACTTGCCGCCCACCCGCTCGTTCTTCTCGAGGACTGTTACATCGTGTCCCTGGTGTGCAAGGCGTATTCCGGCAGAGAGGCCGCCCAGCCCTGCCCCAATAACGATCACACGACTCATACAACCTCCTCCTCATGCACAACCTCGCGCTCAACACGATCGGCGTTGAAGAACATCAGCAGCCCATAGGGCTCGCCGCCATATCGATGGTGGAGAGCGTGAGCTTTCTTTACTTTGATGAGCCACGGAATCTTCAGAGAGACAAACTTCGCGCGTCGGTGAACGTACAGATCGTGAATGGTGAAGTATACCATCCCGTAAAGTGCTATGCCGATGCTCGCTGCAAGCAGGTCACTGCCCGAGCCTTCTGCGCTGCCTTTCACCATCAGGAAAACCGTCACTGTAGCAAACGCCAGAGGAAACAGATCGTTCAACTCGAACATCCCCTCCCGGCGTGTATGATGACTCTTGTGCAGGATCCACATGAGCTTGTGGTACACGAAGCGATGAACGAGATAGGAAAAGAACTCCATGCCGATGAATGAGACGACAACAATCGCAGCAAAACGCATTGTCAGCTCCTGCGATCAACAAATGAATCCGCAAGCGAGGTGAGGTACTTTCGAGCGGGAGTTGGAGGAAGAAGCCTTAGCGCCTCATGTGCCTTTCGCGTGTATCGCCGAATTAGAACAGAGAGCTGTTCTTTCGAATCATGTTCTGACACGAGCACATCAATGCTGTTGGAATATGCAAGCTTAAGGAATGTCTGTCGATTATTCATTGTGTCAACGCCGATGGATTTCCCAACCACATCTTCTTCAGACGATGCATCCAACAAGTCATCTTGTATCTGGTACGCCATGCCGATATTGTAGCCGAATTGCGCAAGGGCTTTCACCCGCTCATCGTCACCTGTCGCCACAAGAGCGCCGATTGCCGCTGATGCTTCAAGAAGCTTGGCCGTCTTCTTCTCAACCATGTATCGGTGTTCAGCTTTGCCGACGACGGGACGCAATGAGAGTGACAAGTCATAGCCCTGGCCCTCACAGGTATTCAAGAAGGCGCCGGAAAAAACCTGCAATATTCTGTCACGTCTTTCGGGCGGTGTCGCCTGGAGTTCCTTGTACGCCAGAGCTATCAAGGTATCCCCCGCGAGAATCGCTGCAGGCACATCGAATTGCGTATGTACCGTCGGCTGGCTGCGACGGAGAGTTGCCGCGTCCATGATATCATCGTGGATCAACGAAGACGTGTGCAGCAACTCCACCGCTGCTGCAGCTCCTACCGCTTGTTCCTCAACACCACCCGCCGCACTACACGCGAGCATCGTTAACAAGGGTCGAACGCGCTTCCCACCACGAGTAGCATAACAGAGCACGGAGCGGAGATAGTCGGGCTCCACGCCCCGAACAGCACTGGCGATCCGGTTTTCGACAAGAGCACGAAGTTGATCCTGATGGGACAACAGTATCGGTTGAGTCTGCATGGGAATCCCTACATTTTTTGAGGTGATGGAACAAAGACCACATTTTCACCGCGAGACCTGTGCCCAGTCGGATTGGGAAGAGCAGGATTCTCTTCTGCCTCTCCCTTTCCCGGAATGGACATGGCGGCTCCGATTGCTATCCACAACTTTTTGGTGAAGGGAACGAAGGCCCTGCTGCTGAACACATCGAACCCGTTGTGTTCGATTGCTTCAAGAATTTTCCCGTATGTTCGGGACATCAACCGGACACAGAAACGCGAGCCATCGTTCGTCAACCGAGGAATACCGGCCGCAGCCCTCTCATAATACTCTCTCGAACGAGTGATCTGAAACTCCAGCAACCTTTTGAAGTTCCCATTCACAACTCCTCGTGACAGTTCATTTTCCGTGTATCCAAAGGCATCCATCTCATCTTTCGGCAGGTAGATGCGGCCAAGGTCATAGTCCTCACCAATATCGCGAAGGATGTTTGTCAACTGCATCGCCGTACCAAGGTCTTCTGCACGTGCAAGTGCCTTGGAATCAGACACCCCGAAGATGCACGACATGATCAGTCCGACGACAGAAGCAACACAGTAGCAGTAGTCCTGCAACTCGCTGAAGCTCTCATAGCGCGTCTTCGTCAGATCCATCTCCACACCGCGAAGGAGATCCTCAAAATACTGCTGGGGGATTTTGTAGTGAAAGACCGTCTCCCGGAATGCCAGCAGTTTTGGATCCATCAACTCGGAGAAGGCATAGACATACCGAAGCTGATGTCGCAGTTCGGTAAGGCGCCTGAGTACGAGATGGGTGTCCAAGCCCGGACCCGCATTGTCGATCAGGTTATCAGCATACCTGCAAAAGGCGTAGACGGCGTAGGCAGCCTTGCGTTTCTCTTGCGGCAGCACGTACGACGCAAAGTAGAATGTCTTTGCGTAATGGCGCGTGTACACTTTGCATTCAGCGAAGTTGCGCTCGATATTCCCGGCTTCCAGATATCCCTGCATACCAGCACCTTGGTGAGTGAATACGTGTTTTGCTACTTGCGATGTTTCTCTTCTAGTGAAATTGATGCCATATCGTGCACATACCCAGTCAGATCCTTCATCGAATGGAACAGCGCGTCACAATAGCCGGAGTCTAAGCACTTGGCCGGAAGTTTTTGTCCTCCGAAGACAAGCTTGCCACCTCCACGATGAACAATGCGCCGCAAGTCCTTCAGTCTTCCCACATCCCCCGATGCAATTTCCGAGTAGGTAACCGACAAACAGACGATCTCCGGCCGAACATCTTTTACCGATTCTACAATCGAATGATAAGGTGTACGGCCTCCCAAATAGTGCACCTTCCATCCTTCCGATTCAAGAATGTTGGCTGTGCATCGTAACCCGATGTCATGCAATTCATTTTCCAGGCACGCCAGCACAGCATGCTTTCCCGAAGAAGGCTTGATGGAGATCTGAGTTTGCAGCCTTGTCATTGCGTCGAGCGTCTCATGAGAAGCCCGGTGTTCTTGATAGATGTCGATCTCTTTGTTCTTCCATCGCTCGCCTATTTCATACAGTCCGGGACGGACAACAAGGTCGTAGATCTCCCAGAGTGGAAACCTGTGCTGATACAAATACGACAAGAATTCATACAAGTCGTGCCGATCGACAGACATCGCCTTTTCGACGAAGATGTTGCTGAGTGCGGAAAAGTCTTTGCCAAGTACGGCAACCTGAATTGCAGAACTGAAGCTATCCTCAACAAGAGCGAGCGTCCCGACGGGCTCCATCTTGTTCGCGGTCGCAAATTCAACGACATGCTTGATGTCAAACTTCCTATGGCCACCCGGAGTCTTCTGGCATTTCATCGTCCCATCGTCGGCCCAACGCTTCACGGTCGTTTCGGTAACATTGAAGAGACGGGCAACGTCTGCAGTTGAGAGAATAGTCTTTTGCATGGTTACGACAAGTGTTTTGAACGGTTACGATGATTTGGACGATTTAAATATACGGGCAGTTCCATGCAATGTCAATGCAACTTTCTATTAAGCGGAAGCCAAAGGAGGACTGTGAAATTCAGACTGGTGAACGGGCACGCCAAGATCGTCAAGAATACAACGCTCAGTGGCTTCAGCCGAAAGGAGAACACCCGGAACTCCTCCTCCCGGATGTGTCCCGGCGCCGACGAAGTAGAGCCCTTCAATGTCCTCGCTCTTGTTGTGAGGCCGGAAATACGCGCTCTGGGTAAGCCTTGGCTCGATGCTGAACGCGTTCCCAAGATGGGAATTCAACTCCGAGGCAAAGTCATTTGGCGTGAACGTCTCGAGCACTTCGATTGACTGACGCAGGTCCTTCATCCCAAAGTCCTCTTCGAGGAACTCCAGGATGCGGGCGGTGAATTCCCCCTTTTTCTGATTCCAGTCGATGCCGCTGCCGAGGTGCGGAACCGGTACAAGGACGTACATGCTTTCACAACCGGCTGGAGCCATTGATGAATCAGTGCGCGTAGGAACATGCAGGTACATGGAAAAATCATCGGGAAGAATCTTTCGATCAAAAATATCCCGGATCAGCTCCTTATATCTCTTGCTCAGAATCAGTGTGTGGTGCTTCAGTTCCGGATACTGTTTCTTCGTGCCGAGGTAGATGAGGAAGCAGCTCATGGAGATGTGGAGACGATCGATCCGAGCATCACTCCACCGCGAACGGTGTTCGGACTTGATCAGGTTCTTGTAAACCCATGGGACATCGCCGTTGGAAACGACCACGTCAGCAGGAAGAAACTCGCCCTGGACTTTCACACCCACCGTCTTCCCGTCGCGGATGACGATCTCATCAACCTCTGCATTTGTCTCAATTTTCCCGCCCAGTTCAAGGAACAATCTTTCAAACGACTCTACGACGCTATACATCCCGCCTTTCGCGAACCAAACGCCTCCTTCTCGTTCCAGGTATGGAATCATAATATAGATACTGGGGACACGAAACGGATTGCCACCGATAAAGAGCGGATGAAACGAGAAGGCAAATCGGTTTCTCTCGTCCTTGAAATAGCGCGATGCGAACGAGTAAACTGGTCGTAGCCCGCCAAGCGACAGGGCACGCGGAGCAAATTCAAGGAAGCTCTTCCAGGTGAGAAACGGTTTTCCACCGAGTCCATCAACAATGACGGCATCGTAGATTCCCTTGATGTCGGTGAAGAAGCGGTCGTAGTTCGCGGCGTCGTCCGGATTAAATCTTGCCATCTCCAGCTTCATCCTTGCCGGGTCGCCGGTATAGTCCATGAAGGTCCGGTCATGGAAATAGATGCGATAGAACGGGTCGAGCGGGGTGAGGTCAATATAGTCATTCATCTTCCTGCCAGCCGCCGCGAACACACCCTCAATAATGAATGGCGCAGTGACAAGAGAAGGACCCATGTCAAAGGTGTAACCATCCCTGACGAGCTGGTATGCGCGCCCTCCCACCTTGGAGCGTTTTTCATACACAGTGACGTCGAAGCCGCGAGCCTGCAAACGAATGGCCGCTGCCAGTCCACCGAACCCGGAGCCTATGATTGCTATCTTATTCATTAGAGATGAAATGGTCGAATTAGACGATTCTATAACAGCGGGCGGTCCTCGGTGGTTCCATGTCTATGCCGTTCGTCTAATTTGTTGGAAACAAGGGAGAAAAGCTGCACTCTGGAGAACCATCAAATTCAAAGGGGAAATCTGGCCGGGCAGGATCCGATGATAGCGCCAGCTGCTCCTTGGTGTCCTCGAGCTGTTATTGTCAGCTCTGACGCTTCAAAAACAATGCTGCAAGCGGTGGAATGGTCAACAGGAGTGAGTGATTCCTGCTATGGTGGGGAACCGGTTCCGACTTCACCTCGCCGTAGTTACCCAGGTTGCTTCCTCCATACGAGGCTGCGTCGCTGTTGAGCAACTCTTTATATATTCCTGGAAGTCGTGTGCCAACGCGATACCCGTGTCGTGGAACTGGAGTGAAGTTGAACACTGCGATGATGGCATCGTCCGGATTCTTCGCTTTCCGTTCGAAGCAAATTATGCTGTTGGCAACATCCTGGAAATCAATCCAATCGAATCCTGTGTAGTCGAAATCGACCTCGTGCAACGGCTGCTGGTGATGATAGAGCCTGTTGAGATCCTCAATCCAGAGAGAAAGGCCTTTGTGCGAAGGGTACTCAAGCAAGTGCCAGTCAAGTCCCTTCTCGTGGTTCCATTCACTCCACTGACCGATCTCACCTCCCATGAACATCAACTTCTTTCCGGGGAACCCATACATCAAAGCAAAAAGCAATCTGAGATTGGCAAACTTCTGCCAGATATCACCAGGCATCTTGCTGAGAAGCGAGCCCTTCCCATGGACTACTTCATCATGAGAGAGAGGGAGAAGGAAACGCTCACTGAAAGCATACAACAATGCGAAGGTGAGATTGCGATGGTGATGCGTTCTGTAGATCGGGTCTTTCGCGAAGTACTCGAGCATGTCATGCATCCAGCCCATGTTCCATTTGAGGTCGAAACCCAAACCACCACTTTCGAGCGATGCTGTTACGCCGGGATACGATGTGGATTCTTCTGCGATGGTCAGCACACCGGGATAGTAATGATGGATCACGCCGTTAACATGTTTGATGAACTCGATTGCCTCAATGTTCTCCCGTCCGCCATACTCGTTTGGAATCCATTGCCCTTCTTTACGAGAGTAGTCCAGGTACAACATGGATGCCACGGCATCGATGCGCAACCCGTCGATATGATACTTGTCGATCCAGAAGAGTGCGTTGCTGGCGAGGAAGTTCTTGACTTCATGCCTGCCATAATTGAAGATGTACGTTCCCCAATCCTGATGCTCACCCTTCCGTGGATCGGCATGCTCATACAAATGTGTTCCATCGAACTGCGCCAGAGCGTAGATGTCCTTGGGAAAATGAGCGGGCACCCAATCAAGGATGACGCCAACGCCGTTCCGGTGACAGTAGTCGACAAAGTGCATGAAATCATCCGGCGATCCGAACCTGCTTGTTGGCGCAAAGTAACCGGTCACCTGGTAACCCCAGGAACCGTCGTAGGGGTACTCCGACACCGGCATGAGTTCAAGGTGCGTGTACCCCATCTTCTTCACATACTCGACGAGACGTTCAGCCATCTCTCCGTAGGTGAGCCAGCGGTTATTCTCCCCGCGTTGCCATGAACCCAGATGCACTTCATAGACGGCAACAGGTTTGTCGAACAGATTCATCTTCGCCCGTTGGTCCATCCATGCATCATCAGCCCATTTGAATGTTGAAAGGAAGTTCACCTTCGAGGCTGTCTTTGGCCGCAACTCCATCTCGAACCCATAAGGATCAGCCTTGTCCATGACGAAACCCTGTTGCGTCTTCACATGAAACTTGTATATCTCACCTTCATGAAGTCCGGGAATAAAAATCTCCCACACGCCTGAAGCGCCAAGCATCCGCATCGCATGTTTCCGCCGATCCCAGCCGTTAAAGTTCCCGATGACGCTGACACTCCGTGCCGTCGGGGCCCACACGGCAAATTGCACACCACCAACGCCATTCACTTCTGTGAAGTGGGCTCCAAGTTTTTCATAGATACGGTGATGATCACCTTTGTTGAACAGGTAGAGATCAAGTTCTGAGAGTGTAGGAAGAAAAGAGTATGAGTCATTAAATTCTTCTGTCGAGCCGGACGCAGTCATCTTCTTCAATTGATAAGGAGCCACTTTTGCTTTCTTTGGAATGACCACCTCAAAGAATCCATCGTCGTGGATCTTGTTCATTGGATATTCTTTCGGCTTTGCCTTCCCTGACCTGAGAATGGCACTGAGGCTATCTGCATCGGGGACAAATGCGCGGATGGCAAGCGATGTTCCACCCTTCTCCTTGATAAGGTGCGGCCCGAGGATGCTGAATGGATCGGGGTGATCGGTGTGAATGACACGGTAGACTTCATCAACAGGAGCTGTGGTCTTCATAAGGCTCGATGATGCTGGAAGATGGGAACACCGAATACCGCCGGCGTTCACTCTGCAATTGGTGTGGCAGGAATATAACCGAATTCGCTGCAAACTCCAAGAATGGATTAGCGGAGGTCATCCACCAGTACAAACGAGGCCTTTCCCGGCTTTACATCAACCTCAATACTTCTCAGGTTGTATCCGCCATCGGATGCTGAAACAGAGAGAGTGTATCGGCCAGCCGGAAGGTTCATCCGTGCAAGCTGGATTTCGGCGGGGAGCGTTCGCCATGTTCGTGTATCAGCCTGCTCGGAGACGCCAACCGCAATATCAATCGCGAGACTTGCAAGGAAGTTTTTCAATTTGCTGTCACTTCCTTCTTTTATATCCCTCTTCGCTTTCTCTGCAGCGAGGAACTTTGCCAACGCCCTCCCGCCACTCTTGAGATAAATAAGGGCGAGCCGATCCTCGAGTGACTTCTCAGCAATCGCATTGACGTTCTCAGCCAATTCCGTTTCTGTTGTCAGTGTATCCCGGACCGAAATTGCAGTCACGATGTAGGCACGGCCGGAGAGATATCTTGGAGCGAATTTTGGCAGAGCCATTTGAAACGTATGCAACGTCCCGGAAGAATCGGGGATCGTTACCGTCGGTCTGTTTTCAATTTTGATGGGGCCTTTGCCTGCGTACGTTACAATGACAACGCTGCCGGCATTTTGGGTATTCTTGTCCGGCATCCTGCCGCCAAGATCTTTGTATGTTTCGACCTCGTCATCAAATGATAGACTGCCGGCTGTGCGTACAAGGTCATTCAGCAAAAATGGCGGGGCGTTGGTGCCGTATTCTTTTTCATAGACCTGATACGTTTCATACGATTTTTTGTACGAGATGAATGCGTCGTTCACTTCTCCTTCATTCTCATACAACACGCCAGCAATGTACCGGATGAACGCATCCTCCTGGTACTTGTTCTTTCCCTCGTACTGACGGGAATACTCTCTCAACTTGAGATCAACCTTGCGCGCTTCAACAAGCGCATCCTCATCCATGCCTTTGCTGGCATAGTTCAGAGCCAGAAATACATTCACCAAAACTTTCTCGAAATCCTCACCGTCGTACGGAATGACATTGTCGTTCAAGATGTAGGATAAGACGTTGAGACTGATACTCTCAGTATAGAGGTCTTCAATTTCCTTCTCGGCGGCAAAGAGATATTTGTTGCTCGAATCTGTCTCGCCCGCATAATGATACAATGCGCCAAGGTCAAGATTGTAGAGCACCGTGCTCTTATCTCCATAGGACTTCTCATTCTTCCTGACCTCTTCAACAGCTTTATCGTATTGTCCCTGCGCAGCATACACATCCACCTCGCGGTAGAACTGCGTCGAAGGACCGCACGAGGTCAGAAACAACGAAAGCGCTGCGACTGACAGCCACAGCGCTCCCGGATAACTCTTGGAGAATGACATCAAAGGGAACATTCGGAAGTTAGAACTTTGAACCGCTTTGCGAGACGAGTTTCTTGATCTTCTTATCCCCGATCCACGCTTTCTGGTTCGTTTCGATGTTCACAAGCTCAAGGTTCACTTGATAGAATTTCACCTTATCGTCCCCCGACTGGTCGATGATACTGGAGATATCACCTCGCAGCATGAAATCCGCACCGGTTTCCTGTTGGAACTTCTTCATCGTTTCCGCAGATGCGTTTTCCTGTTGATCTGCACGCTCTTCACGTACTTCGCTTCGCTCTTCCTTGTTTGCAACAAAAGTCACTTTACCCGAGTTGAGCAGTTCACGTTCAAGATCCTTGGTAAACGTGATTGCAGAGATGTGTTCGCTGGTGCGGTTTTTTATCGTCCCGACGATAACATTTGGACTTTTGTTCTTTGCTCCGGTGAATTGACCAAGCCATGGCCTGCCCAAAACATCTTTGATCATTTCTTCGGCAACGAGACGTGAATCGGTGTCATTCCAATCGCCGCTGAGATCAATCGTCGTATTCGGTTCAACACGACTGACGGTTTTGGATGAGCCACAGCCGGCAAACAATCCGGCTATAACAATGACAGCAATGACGGCGACAAGATTACGAATTGGTTTCAAGACTTTTCCTCCTTTTGATGTTGTTCGGTTAAAAACAGACACTCTAGATTGACTCATCGCCCTCAAAGAGGGGCAGACGCCTTAGATCACGTTGAAGTGACGGTGGAAAGACTATCTCTTTTGCCTCGGCTTCCCTTTGAATTATGTCATTGTCAGATTCAAGGTCCTTTGTGAGAATTTGCTTTGAACGTCTTTCTTGTGGTGGATTTAATTTTTCGGACTTCTCGAATTCTATTACCTTCTCCAAGATGTCCTTTGGGAGGTCTACTTTACATTTTGTGAGTATGTCAAGAAACTCCCAGGCAAAGAAATGATCGATTTGGATTCTGCGTTTCGTCATATGGGCAAATTTTCCAATCAGCCGGCAGATATTTTCTCGCTCTTCCGGACTCAGTTGGTTAACGAACTCATAATCCTCGATCTTCTTAAGAGATAAGATGAGAGGTTCAAGTACATCTAACGTGACAATATAGACGCAGTAGTCTGCCATGTTATGACTAAACTGCTGTATTACATCCACCGTATTAAAAGGAACAACAAGGAAAACATCTTTCCTAACATTCTCTTCCTTTACATATTTCTTAACAGATTCGGTTTGATGCTTGATGTACACAGGAAAATTCTGTAAATCATCTGAAGCTGGACTCTTCGCATCAAAAACAACAAACTCGTCGCAAATCTTGATAGTGTTGTCAGGGCTTCCCTTGAATGGGACGTTTTCCACATACTCAATTGTGTGCTTCTGACAAATCATCTTCATGGTATTCTTCACATTTTCTTGGTGCTTGGCCCAAGTCTCTCTCATGGATACAAGCCTATCAATCTCGATTCTTTGCTTATCCTCCTTCTCCTTATTCCTTTCATTCCCCACCCTTTCAATCTCCCTCGTTAGAACGGACATTCTGCTTTCGTGTTCGCTCTGACGGCGACTCTCACTCTGTTTAAGGGCGCTGTTCTCTTGCTTGACATCCGAAAGACCCTGCGAGAGATGATCGACCTTTTGTTTGAGCGTGAAGATTTCATTGCCCTGATCTGCAATTTTTCCTTCAGTAGACTTGATGGTTTCATCTTTGGTAGCAATGGATGCTTTCATCTCTGAAATCTCTGTTTCATCCTTGCTGAATTTGTCCTCAAGGTTCTTAAGATCAGCCTCAAGGGTCACGTTGTCAGACTTGATGCGATCATCGTCTTTCTCAAGGAGGTTTAGCTCATTCTTCGATTTATCAAGGTCGGCAGAAATACGATCAACGGATCCCACCAAAGACTTAAACTCTTCATAGGCTTCGTAGCTTAAACCCCTCAGTGTATTCCAACCGATTATCCTTTGCCAGAAGGTTATGGTTTTGATCCGTTCAAAAAAGAGAGTTAGCTTTTCATTTCTCAGTCCCATATATACCTCGATATTTTCGCGAACATCAACGCAAACCATGCACCAAGAGCGCCGATAACCAACCCAATGACTAACAGGACAATTTCCATCGTGTGCGTCTCATGCAGTGTCTACAGAAGTGTGAACAGTGCTACAAAACCAAACAACAGAGCCGACCCTTGGGTGGTCGGGATCGGCTCTGCTGTGAATAATCATTACTCTTGCAAAGAGCGAGTTACTTTCTGTTTCCCATGACCCTGAGCAGCAGCAGGAACAGGTTGATGAAATCCAGGTACAACCTCAGCGCTCCCATGATCGCGCCTTTCTGTTCCATCTCTCCGCCTTGCAATGCCACTCCGCTCATTTCCTTGATCTTCTGGGTATCGTAGGCGGTCAACCCAACGAAGATAAAGATGCCGATGTAGGTCGTGATCCAGTAGACTGTTGAGTTGTTGAAAAACATGTTCACTATGGATGCGAGCACCATGCCCATCAGCCCCATCATCAGAAAACTTCCCATGCCCGTAAGGTCACGCTTCGTTACATAGCCATATGCACTCATCAGACCGAACGTGCCTGCCGTAACAAAGAAAGTCGTTGCCAGCGATGCCGCAGTGTACATGAGGAATATCACGGATAGCGTCAGCCCCGTCAGCGCCGAATATCCGATGAACACTGTAGTGGCAGTCGCAGCAGACATCTTTTCAATTCTCGCTGAGAGATAGATAACGAGACCCAACTGAGCCACCATCAAACCGATATACACCCATCGGCTTGAAAAAATCAACTCAAGCAGTCCAGGGGTGTTCATCGTCAACAGGGAAGTCACTCCCGTGACCAACAGCCCTGCCATCATCCAGCCATACACCTTTGCAACAAATGCTCGCTGGAGTTCTTCCGCCTGTTCCGCAGTTATCGATCGTGTCGTGATTTGTTCATTCATAGTTCTTACTCCTCAGATTGATCGGACAAAATGCTGTTCAAATATACGACAAGTTCATTTTGATAGCAACTTAACTAACGCCTCCGAGAAGACAATAGTTCCAATGAAAACCACTGTATAAATAAAAAACAGAGAAGGCAGCCCCGAATCCGACACTGCCTTCCCTGCTCTACCCGTTGCCCGAATTACTGCTGGGCAACTGCGCTCGCTGCTTCATCGATCGCCTGGCGGAACTGGTCAACCGTTTCGCCGAACACCCGGACTGTGGTCCTCTTCTTCTCTTCACCCTCAAGGCGTGTCTCAGAGATAGCGAGATACTTGTTCCCGTTCTTCGCCTCTTTCACATCCACGAAGTACGTTGTCTTTCCCGAACGGACCATCGTCGAGTAGATCGAATTGTTGTTTGTCATGACATCCTCCACACATTTGTTGATTGGTTGACTTCCGCCAGAGCCTGTCTCTGGATCCGGAGAAGGGGACTTTGTATTTGTAACCCCATCTACTATAAGAAACGAAATGAGGTAACAGCCAGCGACAGGTTGACAAAATCGAGCTTTTCAGAATAGGACAGCGAGTTCAGAGAATGTTAAGAGAGGCAAATGGTATAGTAGATGTATAGAAGTAGCATAAAGCTTCGAGCCGAGGGGGAAATCTATTCTGAAGGTTGAACGACTGAGAAGCCTATCGCCTTGAGCTGTCTGACCTTCACCCTCATCGCTTCCTCGCTCATGTCAAATGCGTAGGCAAGATTACTCACGCTTTTAGTTATTGGCAGCCATCGGGAGAGCAGGCTTGTCGGCATGAGCAACTCAGCGGCGCATTCATCTGCCTCTGAGTTGTAGAGCGCTATTTCTTTCGGGGTGCAGTGACTTTCCGGCGGATGCTTGAGAAGAATATGTGCCAACTCGTGCCCGATGGTGAACCGTCGTCGGTGACGATGATGTTTCCCATTCACGCCAATCAATTTTTGTTTTGTGCTGACCAGCCCCGAGAACTCCTCACCCACCGTGTAGAGGGGAATGACTTGAAATCCCATCCACTCAGCAACCGACTCGATTCTAATTGGCGGCTTTAATGCGTTGCGCCCTTGCGCGAACTGTGCAAGCGTCTCACGGGCTGCATAGACGCAGATCTGACTGCGTTTCTCCATCGCCTTCACAAGCATGATGTGCCTCCTCCCTCATTTTCCTGCAGCAATTGACTTCAATAGCTTCTCAAGCTTCTCTTTCTCATCTTCGGGCAGGTCCAGGCGCGCCTTTGAGTATAACTCTGAAGCAGCCTTTTCAAGTGTTGAGGCCTTCATGCCTTTATTCTTCTTCGCATCATAACGGGCAAGAGTTGTGCGGAACGAGGGCCTGAAGAACACCAATTGATGTGTCCGCCTTACCATCGCCACAAGTTCATCAGTCTGCAGATTGAAGAGCGTCCGTATCTTTTTCCATGCCTCTGCAGATATTTTCAGAGGTGAGATGCGGTCATGCTCAAGCATCCGGTACACATTCGGGGCAAGCCCGACTCGTGCAAAGATTTCCTGGGCTTTGATTGATTGTTCAGCTTTGACCTTCTGGAGGAAGGCGCCGACGGTCGCAGGCACTTTTTCCTGATGGGATCGCGCGAGCGCTTGCTCGAGCCGACGCTCCAGTGCGATACGCTTCTCCTCGGAAAGAACAACGGCAATGTTCCGCTTCGCAACAGCATCTTCGTATGCCTTGCGCGTAGTGATTGCTCCCTCCAGGTACGCGTGTTGTATCAGCTTATCAACCGGATCATGCTTCATGTGTTTCCGTTCCAGTCGTTCGTTGGACAAATTCAGGATGGTTGTCTGTCAACATCTTCACGAATCTTTTCTTCACCCGTGCATGATATACCTTTAACTGCTTCACTGGTTTTCCGGTGTACGTCGCAATGTCTTCATACGGAACATCAAGCGCCCGACATCGCAGCAGAACACGCTCCCACGATTCCATTTTATCAAGTGTCTCTGCAATGATACGAAGCTTGCCGCTCCCGGGCCCTTCATCCAGAGATCGCTCATCGCGCAATGAATCCTGATACTGTCTTACAATCTCATCGATAACTGCCCGCTCTGATCTTGAGTACTGGCCATCATCAGAATCTCCCTCTTCAAACCGTTCCACCAATCCCGCAGTAATCGCCTGATGTCGTGCAAGATCACGCACGCGATTCCTGAAGATCGTCAACACCCACAGGTGAAAATCTCCATCTCCCCGCTTGAACTCGAAGTCGTGGACATTCTGCACAACAGTCAGAAGTACGTCGCTCACGAGTTCTTCCGAATCCTCAAGCACAAGGTTGAATACTGTCACACATTCACTCACGAGCTTCTCTTGGTAAAGCCCGATCAAATGGCGACACCCGAGGGGATTGCCCTCTTTGAGTTCTTGTACAACCTGTTTGTTCGGGATTCGGGCCATTGGCCCCTACTATAAGAAACGAAATGAGGTAACAATCGAGTTCATTGAGTTCGCAGAGTCTACACAAACTCCATGGACACTAAATATTCATTGTCATAGATAACTCAACCACTTATCTTTGTTCGTCCTCTTCACTTCAGCAAACCATGTACACGCTGGATACAATGCAAGCACCACTCCAACCCAGATAAAAAAGATCACAGGCAATCCGAAGCCCCATCCTTCCGGAAATCCAAAAAAACCGTTGAGAAACTCTGTTGCACCATAGCCTTGCACGACACCGACAACAATTGTGAATGCGTGTATGAGGTAGATGTGGGCGACATAGTAGAACATCGGCACACGGCCATAGACGACGAAGAACTTTCCGGGACGCCCCAAACCTTTGTCGAAGAGGGCAAGCGCTACGATAGCTGGACCAAGCGTAATGAGCAGATAGTCGAGCGAGGGGGGATACTTCGTGACGTTCATGAACGAGAAGAACGTATAGAGGGCATCCTTCTGCGTGGTCCATGGATGAAGATCGCCGTACACATTAAGCACACGCAGGACAATGAATAATCCAATCATACAAAGGCCGAGACGCAGCAAGGTTTTCTTCCGACGCTCCGGCTCAAAGAGCAGGATCGATCCGAACACATAGCCTGCAGCCATCACGCCAATCCACGGGATAAGCGGATAAAACGGAATGAACATGATTTCGGGAGTGATCGGAACGCCTTCACTGATGTGCAGCACTCGCCACACAATGCCCAGCGGACCGAACGCCTCGGGACGAACACCATCAAGCAGGTTGTGCCCTGCGATCATTACGATGCTGATGGTTGCGATTGCTCTCCTCGAGAGATGAACAAAACCGGCGAGACAGATCATCGACACACCGATTGCCCAAATGACCTGTACAAAAAGAAGATTGATGCTGAAGTTGAAGAGCCACCCGAAACGCACAATCGTCAACTCGAAAAGCACCAGCATCAATCCTCTCGTCCAGAGGAAGCGGGATAGCTCTATGATTGGCTTGCCTCTCGATGCCGAGAGGAATGCCCCGGTGCCCGCAAGGAACACAAACACCGGCGCGCAGAAGTGCGTGATCCATCGCGTGGCAAAGAGTGCAGGGAATGTTTGTGTAAGATCGGTAGGGTCGAAGCGGAGATCGGTGAAGTAATCACGCACGTGGTCCAGCGCCATGATGACCATGACGATGCCGCGAAGGATATCGACTGAATCCCGCCGTTGAGGTTTCTGAGAAAGCGATGAGTGTCGAACCGACGAACCGCTCGTACTATCTGCAGCGAGGAATTTCCTGATGGTCGAGATCATATTTCCTTGTCATGATTGAGGATGAACAGCGGTATTCTGATGGCAACAACGTCACAGTTGCTACTTGACAAGCTCCGATGGCAGCCGGGGCGATGAAAGGAGTTTCTCAAATTCCTCCCACCGTTTCTCGGGTGTCGTTGCCCGTGCTTCGATGTACGCCTCCACCAAGTCCTGACCCAGATTGTAGTTGATGACATAGCTTCTGTACTTTTCAAAAAACTTGATCCGTTGCTGTGCCCGCTCCGGCGACATTAACGCGTAATCCACCAGCCATTGTTGTGCTGCCTCCTTGCTCATTGTGCCGTCAAGATATCCACGCGCCGCTTCGTTGCCTGCATAGGAGAGGTCCTTGACAAGTTCAAACACCTCATAGTATTTCTTTCTCTCCCGCCCATCCAACCCGGCAAGCGGAAACAGAACGTTCTGCTCGAACTGTGCGCGATCCTCGTCGGGCAACACCACTTGCACCCCATAGTTGGCGCTCCCTTCAGCGATCAGGGATTGCGGACTGAACAACGGATACACGGAGAACTCAACCCATCCGAGTTTCTTCATCAGATGGCCTTCCAGTAAGACGTTGTACACATGGTGCCCCGGATACCCTTCATGGGCAGCAAGGTCAATTGCCCGGTCGATGTAAATGGGAAGATCGGTGTTCACTTGAATCAAGCTCGTGTTGTTCCCCTTATACCAGTTGTAACCACTCCAGGCTTTGTTCTTCACGTATTCAACCGTGAAGGATTCGTTTGCCGGAAGAAGGATGTGCAGCTTGGTCCTGCGTCTGCATTCTTCAATTGCGGCCTTGAACACTGCGTCCAGTTTTTCCGGTGGAATAATAAACCTGCTTCGGAACTTCTCGTGCCTGACCTGGAATGTCCCTTCTCCGGGAAGCAGCACTTCCAGCTTTTTCACGATTGCCTTGAAATGACTTTCGGAGTAACTCGGCGCAACAGCATCATACAACACTTGTGACTCCTCGTCGAAAGTGAACTTTTTTCCTTGCAGCATCTCAACTCGAGATCCAAGAGCCGAGAGTTGCCGGCTGAGATATTGATGACGCAGCTTCAGCATTTCACCGGGAAGGCTTGATTCATCCATTGCCTCAAGGTCGGCGATCGCCGTTTTGGCTTCCGTTGCAATGGTGCTCAACAGCTTCTTCTCCTTCTCCACAGCTGCACGCCATTCGGGTGGACCGTAGAACGCATCAACGTAATCTTCGTCGTGCTGCCCAACGGCAAGCACAAGTTTTACATATGACTCAGCAATATGATCCATTGTTGAAGCTCGAAGGGTTGTTGTGAAAAGTGAGAAGGCGATGACGATAATAATCGTTTTCATTCATCCAGTCCATAGGATATTAGCGATTGGAATGGCAATAGCATATGTTGACGGATGGGATGGAATTTCGTCAAGATTACGGAGATATTCAGAGAGAATCAAGATGAACCCCACAATACGTCCTTTCTCCCAGTAGATGGTTAGTCAGTTTTTCATCCCTAAGAGCTATTTCTTTCCAGAATTAGCCTTGGCATAGTATTGGGGAGGCATGAGCTATGTTGGATTCAAGGACTCAATGCGTCCGTGACCCAGTATGAACAAAAACCCAACGGATTGTTCTCATGTTCACACAGCCGATTGACTCATCGGTCATTTGTGCTTTCATTGAGGAACATATTACATACACGTTATTCAGCAATATAGCTCTTACCGATCAAAGTGAGAATTCCCTTTCTGTTCCAAGTCACATACATTATATTACATTGCACTGTTGACCATCCAAGGTCAATACCACACGAAACAAGGGAGATTGTTTGATGGAACCAGCAAAAACGGCAGCTCAGGCACGCTTCACACCAGTACCTGCACGTTCTGTCCCCAGTGCAGAATCTGGCATCGTGAAGTATTCAAATCGGATTCAGGGGTTTGCATACGGGGGTGCCGCTGTACTCGTCGTAATCATCGGATTGAGATCTGTATACGGACGAGCCATCCCTTCCTGGATCGTCATCAGTGGCCTGTTGTTAGAGGCTTGCCTGCTCTTGATGATTGCCACGGTCTACTATCTCACTCCGGAAGAAAAAGGTGGTGGTCAGCCCTCAACGGACAGCCAGATTCTCAACGGCGAGAAGGAAATCCTAGCATTGCTGCGCAACAACGTTCTGCAGGGTGAGGGAGAAATTCTCAGCGTCCTGAAGAATGATTTGCTGACTACACAGCGGGAAATGGTTTCCGTTATGCGTAATGAGCTTCTGACCTCGCAGAAAGAGATTGCCTCTGCTCTACGAAAAGAAATCGAAACAAGGATAGAACATCAACAACAACTTACGTCCGCTCTCCACAAAGAGAGCGAAAGCAGGATCCACCAACAGGAGGAACTCCTGCAGTCCCTCCGTAGCAGCGCGGAGGCAGCACAGCAACAATTGAAATCCCTCAACCGCATTGACGAGCAGATCACCATGTTGCTCAAGAACGAAGTCAATAACATAGTACAGCTGAAGGTTCAGGAAATCTTTTCCACCCTGATCAGGCGGGAAGCAGACCAACGGATAGAACAGCGACTTGGTACCTGATCAACCATTAGTGAAGAGAACGATTTAATGAAACAAAAGACATCATTCTATTTTATCCTCTATCTCGTTGCCATCGTGAGCCTTCTGGATGTTATCACTGAACGCGATGAGGCTCAGGAAGAAATAGTAAACGTCCTCTTGAAAAAGATCACGTCCGCTCCAGTGCTTTCAGCACGCGACACCGTTGTGTGGACTGCCAGGGATAGCGGACGCGCTATGATTTCTGTTGCAGGTCTTGCGAGCCCGTTGGAGATGGCAAACATCAAGTACCTGATTGCATGTCTCGATCCGGACCCCCCCGAAGGGGTTTCACCCGAACCGGCAGTCGACTCTAAGGGGAATGCAATTCTCGCTGGCAAGATCGTTGAGAAAGGGACCTACACGTTCCAGGCAATCGCAACAGTGGAACGGGAGATACCAACGGATATCCCGGAAGCAGTCCGGGAGGCAATCCACAGGGTTTCTGGTGACAAGGTCTCCCTGCAGACCGAGCCTGTGAGCTTTGTCGTAAGAGTCGACGGAAGAAACACGGTTGGTCCCGCGCTGACTCTGAACGTCGAGCCACCAGGTGATGATAAGTGGATTCTTGGCGTACCGTACAGCAAGAATATTTACGTTGGAGGACCTTCGCCGGAACTGGTGACGTTTACAAGCTCCGATTCACGGTTCAGAATCACGAAAGGCGCCGGAAAGATTCAACTGAACTGGACGCAACCAATGTCCGGTATTACCCGCGTGCTTGTCACGGCAAACGCGAACAGAGAGCTAGGCAATCTCGACCGTGCCGAGACAAGGTTCACGATTGATGTTGGTCCTCCACGCTGGCAACCAGAACCCAGAGCGACGGCGTACAATCGCGTAACCTACAGGTTCGAAAGCACACTTGGCGGCTTGAGTCCTGATGTGTACACGATTCAGGTGATTGCAAACAAAACGGATCTCAAGGCAACGATCTCGCCGAAACAATTCCCTTATGAGTTGAAGCCAGATCCATTGTGGAAGACGCTCACGTTCAGGGCAATGGGGCGATCAGTAATGTTGAAGGAAGTCGAAATCCTGGTAAAAGACCCACCGCCACCTCAGATCAGATGGCAGGGAGAATCACACCAGGGAAACGACCATATCATCAAATTCTATTGTGAAGATGTCGATGGTGGTGACGTCAACGTCAATTTCAATGTCGTACAGCCGCAGGGCGTAAAAGCCCTCATGAGTCCGCCTGTGCGGGGGAAATCGTTCACGATTACCATAAAAGATGTCTCGTTGATTAAACAAACGCAGGTGGAACTTGCAGTCACTGCACTCGGCATAGGTGGAGCTTCGAAAACACCTGCACGAACGGTGGTGGTCAGATAAGCAGGCATCAATCGGAGAAATGTGGATGAAAGCTCTCTTCATCGGTACTGTCGCACTACTGTTCTTTTTCTTATATGGTATGGTTGCCCCGGAGGCAAGCGCCCAGAAAACGGGACGCCCTGCTGATTCGCTACGCGTTCTTCGCATGCAGGTCGATCAACTGTACAACGTTCTGGATAAAGTCGATCGAAAAGATTTCGACTTCACACACTTGCGGGCATGGTGGATCAGCGATGCGGACCTTGAAGACACACTGCGGTGGGTATATACACGGATGACACAGGACTCGACGCTGTTCGGCGGAGAGATCGAGGGAAAGGCACCGTTCTACGTTCTTGCCACTCCTCCACCGTACAACGACATCGTGGTGATGTACTCCGGCAAGAATGTCCTCAAAGGGAAGCAACTCCGCAACCTGCTCAACGCAAAACTGGACGGCGAACTCTACGACCGTGTTGTCGCAAGCTGGAGGTTTGGCCAGGAGATCGAGTTGATCGACAAGGATTTCGTCATCAAGAACAGTTTCGCCGTCCATCAGAACTCACGGAGTGATAGTACGTACGTGGTATTCAACAATTATCTGATCGATGGCATTGATCACGATAGTACAGCCGTGGTGTCGCTGCGGCTCATCGACAGAGCAAATGTCACCGTCGGCAATCGTTGGGGCGGTGAAATTCGAATCGGAGATGATGACTTCGGGTATCCGTTCTGGAGCTCGGGCAATGCTGCCTTTCTGGTCGTTTACAAGCGCGCGAAGATCGGCGTACATATCCCATTCTCGGGAGGCAGGACTCCCGGAAAAGGCCTTGAATCGTTCTGGACTCCGCGCAGGATAGATGGCACCTACGGTCTCACCGGCGATTTCGATTTTGTGAACGTTGGCGGATCTTTCATCTTCGGGCTCCGGCGAACGGATATCGACGGGGCTTTCGTCAATCCGGATAGCATTACCACCATCCGCAATATGGCACAGGTTTGGTATTCAAACGTCATCAGTGACAACACAAACACGAGCGTGCTTCGCTACAAGGTTGGTGTCGGCTTTCATCAAATCGGCCATGATGCGGTCTACAAAGGTGCGGGTACCATTCCCCTTTCGGTTGAAACCACCGAACCCCCCACATCGTATGTCAGTCCATATATCAAACTGGAGTACGTAAATCAGCAATCGGCGGAGCGATTTGGCGCATCACTCCAATACTACAATCAATGGATGCTGGGAGGAGCGTGGCTCGAGGTTATTCCAAACCGGATGCGACTTGAGGTTCGAGTGGGCGCTCCGGTATTCCATACGCACAAGTATTGGGAGCCAACCCATTTCATCACGTTCAACATTCCAATTACGTTTAGCCTGTAGCGAGGAACATCATGAAGCGAAGACTTCTCATATTCTTGATTACTCTGGCGCCCGCGCTGCTTATCTTGCCTTCGACCAGCTGGACTCAACAACGGGATTCATTGAATATACTCACAGACGAGTTGCAATCATTGCACCGCATGTTTGATGCGCTGAATGCCGGTGATACAGTGTACACCCCATACTTCCCGATGTGGTCCATACAGGATCGGGGGCTAAAGCTTCGCATCTTTAGTGCGTTCCGTAACCACGATATCTCGTTCAACAAGGACGAGCCGATCTGCATTGTCGCAACACCCGACCAGCAGGATATCGCTGATATCAAAATTGGAACAGCGAACTTCGGAAGGCTCTATGCGAAGTTCGTGCTCTCACGCGATCTGCACCAGACGATCCTCGAAAAGAAGTATGAGTACAAGATTGAAATACCTGCAGGATATGGAACAGAGTGACCGAACTCGATCATTCTTTCTTTTCCTCACATATGCTGCGGGTGAGCTGGAGATGTGGGCATCACTCGTTCAGAGGTTGACTCCAGAGGCCGCCGATTTTGACAATTATCTACATGCTGCTGTCGATGACCTCTCGAATGCGGTGCAATATCTCGACCGGAACGTAGGGCTTATTCATAATGTCCTTGACACCCGAAACAAATATCGCTGACCGCTGTTCGGTATCAATGTACCCGGTCGCAATAATTGCCTTAACAGCAGGATTGATCTCCTTCATCTTCAAGAATGCATTAAAGCCATCAAGCTTCGGGCAAACCAAAATCGCTGATGACGAGAACAATGGAGTCGACGTGACTCTTGTACACGTTGACGGCCTCCTCCCCATCTCTCGCTTTTAAGACGTGGTGTCCTTCTGCTTCAAGGAAGTGACCAGAATATCCATCAGCATTTCTTCATCCTCCACCACCAGGATTGTCTCATTACCGCCGGGGATCTCGACTTGTGCCATATCCGTACTCTGGGAGATTTCTTTGACGTGTTCGACAACGGGAAGGAATAGTTTGAACCTGGTGCCTTTGCCGCGAGCGCTCTCAACATCACTATGACCGTTCAGGTTTTTCGCCATGCCATACACAACCGCCAACCCAAGTCCGGCCCCTTCCCCACTCCCTTGGTTGTAAAGAACGGCTCGAATATTTGCTGACTCGTTTTCTCATCATGCCAACACTAGCGGGATGTTGAAAAGCGACCTTGACAGTCTTTGCGAGGAGCGAAGCGACGAAGCAATCTCGTTTTTCATTTCACAATCAGCACTTCAGATTGCTTCGCCTCGAAAGCAAGGTTCGGAATGACCTAACAATGGGCTTTTCCACCAGCCTGCTAGTATCATTTACGTTAATACAAACGTAATGGCTGGCGTTGACGTCAGTGAATACATCGAATGTAATGTTCTCTACTGTAAGAGTCCCATGGATGAATTCTGCATCCTTCGGTTCGTTTTCCAGGTGAAGGAAATGCAACGGAGTATTCATTGTGGCTCCCTTCTACATTTTTCCTCCATTCCTTTTGCATGTGTTGTTCTTGCATTTGAAAACAGATGCAATCTCTGACGGGGCAACATCCCTTCCAACAAATGTCCTTTGCAGAGATGTTGTAGCGCATGTAAGAAGAAAGCCTTCCGTTCAACCATAATTAATTGCGGCAACCCGGAATTGCTATCATCCAAAAGGATGATAGAATGCTTAGTCCGGCTTGGGGAATTAAAGGTGTTTGGATAATGTCAGACCTTCAACAGGGATGTTTACTTTCCAGCGAGAACCACGAGGAATATGTATCCAATTCCAAATCCACGAGAATCTAGTGAGCTTCCTTGCAAACAATATTTGAGAGCTTGTAGAAAGGTAAACAACCCTTCTTGTGTAGGGGCCAGAAACCCAATATTGGGTGGCAGAATCATGGGTTACAACTTGGTACGGTCATTGCGTCTATCTGAGACATGGAAATGACTAAATACGGTTCATATCAGCTATCGGAAGGAATCAAAATGGTAGGAAAACCTCTTTTGCTCATTGGGATGACACTAATCCTCCTGCAACATCCTGAGGCCCGCAGCCAATCGGATGATTTTGGGTTGAATGTGTTCGGGTATTTTCAGACAACATTCGATCACACTTCGTCAAGTGCAGGTCGTAGCAGCAAACCATCCAACAGCTTCTATCTCCAACAACTCAACCTCATGGCCTCGAATGAGTTAACAGCCAACATCAATGCGTTCGTTAATTTTGAACTGACGAATACGTACTCTTCGAGCAAAGGTTGGGGGTCATTCAGCATTCAGGAGGCATGGGTAAAGTACCGCTTCTCGAACGAACTCAACGTGAAGGGGGGGCTGTCGATTCCCGTCTTCAATAATCTCAACGAGATCAAGAACCGAACGCCCTTGCTGCCGTTCATCTTTAGGCCTCTTGTGTACGAAACATCTGTGACGGACATTTTCCCACTCAACGAATTAGTGCCTGAACAGGCATTTCTCCAGGTGTACGGATTTATGCCGATTGGCGAAGTGAAATTTGATTACGCCGTGTATGTCGGAAACGGTGACCAACAATACACAAATGCGAGCCCAAGCAATTACTTTACACGCGGTGCAGATACAACGCTGTTTAAGATGGTTGGGGGGCGCGTTGGAGTTCGAACGGGGCGATTCAAAGCAGGAGTCTCGATGACGGCGGATAAGGAGAACGGTGCCTCGCTGGGTCTTGGCCCTGTACCGCGCTACCGGTTTGGAGCAGATCTCTCGTTTGAGGTTTCGGGCCTCTCAGGTGAGTTCGAGATCATTACTGTTAACCATGCAATGACGCCGGAACAAACAGCAACACTGGGGTTCATTGCAGGAATGAATCCCGCTTTGGGTACGAACCTCAATAAGTATTTCTACTATGGCTTGCTGAGCTACGACATCAGTGAGCAGTTGTTCGGTTATGCCGGCTACAACTATCTCAGAGACAAGTCCTTTGCATCCCTTGACTATGGGCTGCAAGGATATACCGTTGGGGGCGGATTCAGAGTGCACAGCCGCGCAGTAGTAAAAGGCCAGTACATACACTTCAGGATTAAGAATAACCCGTTCATAAGGTTTCGTGAGGATCATTTCATGGTTGCTATCAGCGTATTCTTTTGAGACCACTAGTGAAAACACGACAAAAAGGGAGTGTAAAAATAATGTACCTCGCACTGAAGGTAGCTTTTCTGCTCTTGCTTGTGAGTTCCGCGTCTTCGGCCCAAGTCGCGATAATTGTCAACAAGTCTGTTCCAATCAAGTCGGCTGATTCTTCCATGGTTCTGGACATCTACAGCTTGACCACAAAGGAGTGGCCTGATGGGACGCCGATCATAGTTGTGACGATGAAAGGCAATGAGAACACAGCCCAGGAGTTTTATCAGTACATCCGCAAACGTCCATTAGAAATGAAAAAGCTCTGGATGCGTGCCCAGCTCTCGGGAGAAAGCAGAGTGCCCGTTGCTCTCAGCTCAGACGAAGAGGTTGTTGCGAAAGTTGCCTCCACGCCCGGAGCCATCGGCTATGTCCGTGAGATTAGCACTGGCAGTATGGTAAAGATCGTGGCAATCATAAAAGGGAACACAGACAATTGATGAACTTAGCAATGGTGAAACGACCCGGAAACGCATGAATCTTCTCGCGTTGTTCAAAAACCCATATGACTCAAGGCTCTGGTTGTTCGCCTTGCCGTGGCTGGCCACCATTGTTTTCGTTCTTCTCTATTTTCCGGCCAGACAGAAATCGTCAATTCTGACATCCGCGGGGCGGGAAGTTACGACGATCAGTGAGATGCTCGCTTTCTCTGTGAGTGAAGGCCTGAGCGAAAACAACTATGTCCTCATTCAAACCGCATTTGATTGGGCGAAGCGTGACACCAACAATATTTTTGTTTCAATCCTGGATGAGCAGGATAGTGTGATTTTTGAGTACAACCCCCGGCAGAAGCAGGTTGATAGAGCAAGCCTGCTGAAGCAACCGGGAGTTGTTTCTGGAGATGAATCAGTTCTGGCTGTTGCGTTTATCAAGAGTCCAAATCGGAACCAATACTCCGGTTCAATAATTCTCATGCACTCGCTCGAAGCTGCGAATGCCCAAATACGAACCAGCCAGATCATTTCAGCCCTGATCACTCTCATCATGTGTGGCGTTGGCTTGATAGGCATGACAATTCTTATCCGACAGACCAAAGCGCTATCGGTGGAAGTAAACGAGCGCAAACGATCGGAGATTGCCTTGCGCGAGAGCAATGAAAAATTCCACCAGTTGGCAAACAACATTACCGACGCGTTTTGGATCCGTTCGCCGGACCTGCACGAGCTGCAGTACATCAGTCCGGCCTTCGAACAAATCTGGGGCCGTTCTGTAGAAAGTCTGTACGCCAATCCACATCAGTGGATCGACGACGCGCTGGCAGAAGACCGTGAACGCGTGCAGGGTGCCTTCGCTGCGCTCACGGGAGACGCAAGAACTTTGGACATTGAGTATCGCATCGTGCGGCCCGGCGGTGAGGTTCGTTGGATTCACACCCGTGGTTTCCAGGTACGGGATGCCGCTGATAAACTCATCCGGCTCATCGGGATTGTCTCTGATATCACCGAGCACAAACGGGCCGAAGACCAACTGCGACTTGAGCGAGAGCAACTGGAGTTTGTACTTGAAACGGTGGGAGAAGGGATTACCTTGAGCGGCAAGGATGGTCGTTTTGAAGTGTTTAACTTCAAGATGGAGGAACTCACCGGGTACACAAAAAGTGAAGCCAACTCATGCACAGACTTTACAGCACTTCTTTATCCGTCAAAGGCAGATCGTCAGCGGGCACTGGATGGCCTGAAACAAATCCTCGAAGTCGGGGAGGCACGAGATGTTGACACGACAATTGTTGCGAAAAACGGAGAACGTAAGCATCTGCTCATTTCAACATCAATGATCGAACGTGCCGGACTCACATTCTTTTTGAGTGCTTACCGTGATATCACCGAACGCAAACAACGCGAAGAAGAGGTACGGAAACTCTCCGTAGCAGTGGAACAGTCCCCTGTTTCAATCGTCATCACGGATCTTCGCGGGACGATCGAGTATGTCAATCCGAGGTTCACCGAGGTGACGGGGTATAGTTCTGAGGAGGCTGTGGGAAAGAATCCACGGATATTGAAGTCAGGGAACACGTCACCAGAGATCTACCAGCTTATGTGGGATGCGCTTGTTGCCGGCAAGGAGTGGCGTGGTGAGATCCACAACAAGAAAAAGAACGGTGAACTCTACTGGGAACATGTCTCCATTTCGCCCATTACCGATCAGCAGGGGAATTCCACCCACTTCCTTGCAGTCAAGGAAGACATCACAGAGCGCAAGCGCATTGAGAATGAGTTGCAGTCATCAGAAGCTAAGTTCCGTGCGTTGATTGAAAACGTGAGGGAGGGTGTGTATCAGAGCACTCCTGACGGGAAGTTACTCACCGTCAATCCGGCGTTTGTACGGATATTTGGTTACGCTTCCGAAGCTGAAATCCTCCGCGTCGATATTAGTCGTGATCTCTACGTCAATCCTGCAGACAGGCAAAAGATGATCCGAGACCTCGGTGAGAAAGATCACCTGCAGGGCGTTGAGTTGAGATTGCGAAAGAAAAACGGCGAAGAAATGTTTGTGCTTGAGAATGAGCGGGTGGTGCGAGATGAAGGGGGCCTCGTGCTGTATTACGAAGGGACACTCACAGACATCACCGAGCGCAGACGCGCCGAGGACACGTTGCGCCAACAATCCAAAGCACTTGAAGAGGCAAACATTGGTCTCCTTGAATCCAAATTGAAAGCGGACGAACAAGCCAAACTTTTGAATGTCAAGGCATGGGAGCTGATTTCAGCACGGGAAGTTGCAGTGGAAGCATCTCGTTTGAAATCGGAATTCGTGGCCAATATGAGCCACGAGATTCGCACACCAATGAACGGCATCATCGGCATGACGAGCTTGATGCTCGATACCGATCTCACTCCCGAACAGCGCGAGTATGCAGAGATTGTTCGTAAGTCAGGGAACGCCCTGCTTACCGTGATCAACGATATTCTGGACTTCTCAAAGATCGAAGCCGGCAAGTTGTCCATTGAAATCACCGACTTTGACCTGATTTCTGTTGTGGAAGAGACAGTCGAACTCCTTGCACCCCGGGCACAAGAAAAAGGCCTTGAGCTCGGATGCTTGCTTGACCGTGAGGTCTTACGTGGGTTGCGCGGCGACCCGGGCCGTGTGCGACAGGTGTTGACAAACCTCATTGGTAACGGCATCAAGTTCACCGAGAAGGGTGAAATTACAGTAGGCGCGTTGATTGAAGAAGAAACGGAACAGAACGTGGCGATCCGGTTCACCGTAACGGATACCGGCATTGGCATTGCGAGCGAAGTAACAGATCGTTTGTTCAAGTCATTCTCCCAGGCTGATGGTTCCACCACCCGCAGGTATGGTGGTACCGGCCTCGGGCTCGCGATCAGCAAGCAACTCGTCGAGTTGATGGGTGGGACGATTGGCGTTGACAGCGAACAGGGCAAAGGCAGCACATTCTGGTGTATGATAAGATTTGATAAACGACCGGCAGATGATCTGGTGCATAAAAACCGAACAAGTCTTGCCGGACTCAGATGTCTCATTGTTGACGATAGCAAAACAAACCGAACTATTGTCCATCATTATGTTACATCGTGGGGGATGGGCAATGGATCTGCAGCAAATGGCGAGCGTGGTTTGGAATTTCTGCGCCGTGCTGCAGCAGAAGGACACCCTTACGATCTCGCGATTCTCGATATGCAAATGCCGGAGATGGATGGCCTTCAACTCGCCCGGATGATCAAGTCTGAACCGGGAATAGCTGGGACGCGGCTCATCCTATTGACTTCCATGGGAAACCAGAATGCCCCCATGATGAAGCAAGCGGGCTTCAGCGCGGGGCTTGCCAAACCTGTCAGACAGTCACAGTTGTTTGATTGCATTGCCAATGTCATGGCAGACACGTTAACGGCGGTTGAGACCAGCGGCAATGCAAATTCCGTTCATCCATCCAGTCTAAAACTCAATGTGGCCCCGGTTCCCAAAGCTGGAGCGAAGCCCGGAAAGAGATTGCGGATACTTGTCGCCGAAGACAACGCAGTCAATCAAACAGTAGCAGTCCGCATGCTGGAGAAACTGGGGTACAGAGCTGACGTCGCCGCAAATGGCGTTGAAGCTGTACACGCACTTTCTCTCATTCCCTACGACATCGTGTTTATGGATTGCCAGATGCCCGAGATGGACGGTTTCGAGGCAACCACAAAGATTCGCAGAGTGGATGGATCGCGCAGGCACACCACTATCGTTGCCATGACTGCCAACGCGTTGCAAGGTGACAAGGAGAAATGTCTTGAGGCCGGAATGGACGATTACATTTCCAAGCCGATACGACAAACCGACCTTGCTGCGGCCATCGACCGGTGCGCATCTCAATCGCGAGCTATTGAAAACGATTCTCCAACCGTGAGTGCCTCCCACGGACTTGTGGATCAAGCAGTCTTGGACGAATTGCGTGAGCTTGCCAATGAAGATGATCCCAACATCGTTGAGCAACTCCTTGGAATGTTCACACATGAGACCCCGTGCAGGATCGAGCATATCCGGCGCGGCGCAAGCAACCAAGACGCTCGTGACGTCTCCCAAATGGCTCATCTGCTAAAGGGCACGTGTACCCAACTCGGTCTCGACGGCATGGTGAAGTTGTGTCAGACTCTGGAGAACCGTGCCAATGCAAATGACATGCATGACATTGAAATTGTAATTGCTGAACTTGGACAAATATTCCATGACACAAAGGAAGTTCTTCAATCGAAGTATTCATTGCGAGAGGTATGATCCATGAAAGTCCTTGTCGCTGAGGATGATGCTGTTTCCAGGCTGGTACTGGTAACCAAATTGAAGAAGTTGGGACACGAAGTGATTGCGACACAGGATGGAGAGGCCGCCTGGCTGGCCTTTACTCTCCAACAGCCGCAGCTTGTCATAACAGACTGGATGATGCCGAAATTGGACGGATTGGAACTCTGTCGGAAGATCCGCCACCATGAACAGAAAAAGTACGCCTACATCATCATGTTGACGGCGCTATTCGGGAAGAAGAATTTACTGGAAGGCATGAATGCGGGCGCCGACGACTTTCTGAACAAGCCGCTGGATATGGACGAGCTGACTGCGCACCTGCGGGTGGCTGAACGGATCCTCGCTCTACAGCATGAGGTAAAACAACTGGAAGGCCTTCTCCCCATTTGCGCATACTGCAAGAAGATACGTGACGAGGACAATGAGTGGGAGGCCATCGAGGGGTATATCAGCAAGAGGACCGATGCGACATTCTCACACGGATACTGCCCAACGTGCTACAAACAGCACGTGGAACCTCAATTGGAACAATTAAGGGCTGGCAGAATATCAAAATCAACTAACCATGCCGAACCTCAAAAACAACAATGAGTGGCGCGAAGATCGGAAGGCGTGAAGGTTTGAACACGATTAGAGATGGGGACTTCTCTCATTGCATCAATCGAGTATTGTGGCCCAATAGTTCTTTTGAAACTTATGAAATCAGGCGCAAGGCAGCGAACTTCGCCCCCTGCAATCCACACTCTCGCTGCCATGTGGTCTGGTTGTTGCCCCACCCTTCTGGTGCTGCGTTTGTCATCGACAGGACATCAAACCTTGCGACCGTCGTCAGCATCCTCAGAAGAACCCGAAAGCCACCGGATTGCTCAAACCACCAACCGGACTTCAGGCATTTCGATGAGCTTCGCAGTCTCTGATTTCAAGTAGGCATTAGGGTCGTGCTGCAACGCTCCCTCAGGAAGCCATTTCCACATCGGGCCGAGATCTTTTTGAATCTGGTCGGCGTAGAACGTTGGAAGAACATCTGTTCCCCGTTCGAAGTAACGGCGAAACTGGGGTTCGGCGTCAAGACGACGACGCACTTCCGTGTAGTAGTCGATCCTCCCATACCCTTCCGATGACACCGCGCGCACCACGTTCATCCATTTCGGGATAAAGGCATTGGTTGCCTTCATCCTGTTGAAGATTGCGCGGGGAGAAAACGAGTAGCGAGTAAGATCGATGACGTGTTCATAAAATTCGGGCCATGAGTAATTCATGGGCTCAAGATTCATTGCACCGTTGTTGTTCAGGAAATGGAATGGAAAAGGCAGAACGCGACCTGCGCGTTGGTATTCAAGATTGAGCGGCGCGGCCTGGCCAAACGCTGAAATCAGGGAATACCCGGGGAACGCTCCCGGTGTCAAGTCTATGAAACGCTTCGTCAACTCGAAGGGATCGGAGCCTCTGTCCGAGTCCAGCCCGAGGACAAAGTTCGTTTGTATGTAAGGGATGTACCTCAAAATCATGTTCACATGCTCGGACACACGGCGCACTTTTTCCATGCCATGAGATTGTCCGGTTCTGGACTTGTCCCCCAAATCGTACCATGACTCTATCCCCGGCAATAGCGCCTTGAAGCCATTGTGTTTCATTCGCTTCACATGCGGCTCCGAGAGGAGCGAAAGACTGCTCTCGGCGATGAAGTCAATGCTGCCAGGAGGAACTGCGTCCTCAATCACGTCCATAAAATCATCGAACCGCACGCCAAAGTTTGGATCATGCCAGCCAATAAGCGGCTTCTTGTACTTTGTAAGCAGAAATCTAAGATCATCCCGCATTACATCAAAATCCAGGGCCTGGTATGGCACTACCGAGTCGATACAGAAACTGCATGTATACGGACATCCAAGACTGCCCAGCATGGGAACCATCTTGATAAGAGGGGCCTTCCGGAGAGTGGACTCAATAAACTCCCATCGCTCGCGTACACCGGGAAGTTCTGTCGGCTGCTTCTGCGCAGCCAGCCTGATGCCAAGCGGCCTGTGCTGCGTACAATCATTCAGAATATCGCTGATAACGACCTTATCCGTGAAGCCCACAACATAGTCGAAGTACTTCTGTGCATCCTGGGGGTAACAGCGTGCATGAGGACCGCCAAGGACTGTGACAACACCGTTCGATCGAAACTGGTTGCTGAGCGCATAAGCGAGTTCTGCGGACTCTGTAAATGCACCAATAAACACAAGGTCAACATTGGCAGGCAACTCATTGACAAGGTCTTCAAAGCCGGTGTAGCAGAGGAAGGTGACGTCATGCCCCTCTTCCTTACACCAGACTGCGACCACTTGCGGCATAATGCTCGCAAGGTTGGCATTCATAACGCGGGCGAATAGTGCACGGGTAGGCCCGGAACTTACAAGATCTATGACGCCGATGCGTAGCTTTCGCATACTTCTCTCCGATGAATGAATGCTGTGGTTAGGACTGTCCCCGCTCGCTCAGTTGTCGCTGCCTCTTTTGGGCGGCTTGTTGTATAATCCTGGCAAACGCGGCCCTTGTCATCTTACGCGATCGGGTACTTTCATTTTTGGACGTAGTGCGCAGCCCCGTCAGAAAATCGTGAATGGTGGCATCCTTCAGCATGAAACGCATGATGACCGATTCAACCGAATGAACACTACCTGCCTTCTTCCGGCTTGCACGCGAAGCTTGTTGCTTTAGCTTCTGTTTGCTCACTCGTGGAGATCCCCCTTTGGATCAAACCGACAGCCCATACCCATGCAATGAACAAACATAGGGAGGAAAACTCTTGACGGGAATAGCTCGAAGGAGTGAAAAAAGGACTAGACCTTTGGAGTGAGGTGAAGGACAGTTGGAGGTCCTAATGACCATCCACGACGATGCGAAACCATCCAGCGAGGGAAAATAGCAATGTTGATTGTTTTCCTCAGGGTCACCTAAAACTCTCGTCGGTGTGTGCGAAATTGGCGACCTCAAGGCGCGTGTGCAACGCCAGCTTCTCGAGAATGTTATGGACGTGGCTCTTTACAGTATCTGTGGCGAGGTTCAGCCGCCCAGCTATTTCCTTGTTGCTGAGGCCTTCAGCAATCAATACGATCACTTCTCGCTCCCGTTTCGTCATCCTCACCTGTCTAAAGGGATTTCCCTTGACTACGCGCGATGCATGTTCAACAATTTGGGAAAAGAGCGACCCGGTCAGCGGTGGCGGCAGAACGCTCACGCCTTGCGCAACTGCTCGAATTGTCCTGATGAAATCATCAAATGTCGCATCCTTCAATACGAATCCCGAAACCCCAGCCTCAACATACTGAACAATCTCCGCCTGAACAGGAAGGAGATCCATTCCTATAACCTTTATCTCGGGCGCCGTTCCTTTGAGCAACTCCAGGATACGCATACTGTTTTGGCTTCGCAATCCAAGATCAAGAAGAACCACATGTGGTTTAAGCTTCTTGCCCTTCAATATGGCATCGCTATTGCCGTATGAAGTCGACACTTTAAGGTCCGGTTGCCCTTCCAACATGGCAGCGAGCCCCTCGCGTAGGAGTCGATTATCTTCAATAAGCAAAAGTCGTATTTTCTTCAAAGGCAAGGGGATATGTGGGTGTTTCGTCATTGCCCTTTATTGGATGACTGAGACAAGATATGAAAGCAGCGCAAATTATACAACAACAAAATGAGCCTGGACCGGTTGCCATCAAAGACACCAAGAGGTGAAAGCCGGACAGGATGGTCAGTCCTGTACCGGCTTTCAAGGGGTAGGAACAGCATTGTAGTACTGGTCAGCTATTAGACTACAGCACCATCCAAAAGGTTGACATTCAAAAATAATGTAAGCGGGAAAATACGTTCATGGTTGTGAGAACGAGTAAACGTAGGTAGTGTGGATGGAACCCAAGGCGAAAATCTCCTCGGCCAACTCCAATTGCACTCAACAACGCAGGCTGTACAACCGTTTATCGGGCTTTTTGTCCAACATAAAGCGTTTCCGTATTCACCTTGGCACCAAGGAGCCTGAGATATATGTGGAGTTCCATTTTGTGGTTGAGATGATGCTCAAGCACGAAGATGGCAAAGCGCCAGATAGGTAGTGTACCCCACAGCGGTGTATTAATGTCGCCATGCTGGAACTTTTCATCACCCAAGTTCTTCACCGCCTGCTTGAATTCCGTAGACCACTCGACAAGGTGCTTTAAACCTTCATCTACAGTCGCAGTCTGGTGGCGACGGTTGGTCACGAGGATTTCTCGCATCGATTTCAGCGGCCACTCTTCCGAGGCAATTACTCTTGCGTTGAACCAGAGTGCCTTCGGCATGTGTTCAATGAGCTGCCCCAGAGTGAACGATGTTTCCGTGGGCTTCCAGCTTAGTTTGTCGCCCGGGACAAGGTGATACATCGCCTCAGTCGTCCTGACCGAATCATCAAACCAAGAGAAGTATTCCTGAATGGTCATGCCGTCGTGACGAAACTTGCCGGGGCCTGGATGGAGGATATCCCTCTTGTCTCGACATTTTCTCGTATATAACGCGTAACATTGGAAAAGCCGAGCAGGTTGCGGGCTTCATCGCGTATCGCCGTGAGGATCACGTATGCACGCATCCGTGTACCGTCTTTTCGTACCCTCCAACCGTCCTCTTCGAACCTTCCTTGATTGCTGGCAATATCGAGAATACGCATCGGCTTGCCTGACTGAAAATCGTCGGATGAGTAGAGACGAGAGAAATGCTGGCCCACAATTTCCTGTGCTCGAAAACTCTTGCCTTCTTCAGGGCGCGCAATCCAGCTAATGATATATCCTTCGCTGTCCATAATGAAAAACTCGTCCTCCCTCACGCTTTCCATCATTACGTGGAGGCGTTCTTCGCTTCGTTGCAGCGCGCCGTTGAGCTTTCTCAGTATTGTGATATCTTCTCCTGAACAGATCATGCCGGAAACGTTGCCTGCTTCGTCCCGCAAGACGTTGCTCCGCCAGGAAATGATCCGCTCCTCTCCCCCTTTCGTTACAACGGAATACTCGTACTCGTCGTCGAGTTCCCCTCGCATGATCAAGTCGAAAACCGCCCGTACCGCTGTGACAGAATTCACCGGCACAAATCGATCCACCCAATTCTTTCCAACGATCTCCGCTTCACTCCACCCCACCAGCTCACAACCGGATCTCCCGATCATCAGTACGTGCTGATGTATATCAAGAACCATTAACACGCCGCGCGCTTGATCCAGAAACTGTTGCTCATGCAGCCGGGCGGAATGCGGCCCAGTTTTGTTCCGTTTCTGCTCGTCGACATCAGCAAACGTTAGAACAACTCCTTCAGCCGTATTCTCGCGTGTCTTGTACGGATAGGCAAGCAACGAAAACCACTTGCCGGATTCATCAACCACATATTCTTGCGCCGGCTTCAACGTGGCAATCACCTCTGAGATGATCGCCTCGAAATCGGGAACGTGCCCGGACAGCTTGATACTCGTAATCTTCCTGTCAACACCAAGTGTGTTCATATCCAACATGTGTTCGGCTAGAGGAGAACACCATTGCACTCTCAGATCATTTCCAACAATAATAAGCGGCAGGTTGATACTGTCCAGAACGCGGGCAAACTCATCTTTGATCCCGCTGAGTTCTATCGTACTCTGGTCAAGATTATTCCTGACATCATCATATTCTTTCCGTAGTGCGCGCAATTCCTCGACAACCTGCACATGAGGATCGCTTGACAGTATATCCCCCAGTTTCTTTTGCAGTTCCAGGTTGAGATGATGAGTCATAACAATCGTCGCTCCCGGCCCGGCTTCAAGCGTCTCGATCGCTTTTGTCAACGTTGTCAATCCCTCACGTGCAGTAACTTGTAATGCAACTGGGTCCGGCGCTTGAACCGGAATGGTTGACTCTGAGTCGATGTGTTTGTGTTTTCCTGATGAGTTACTGGCGGGCTTCCCCAAACGTTTGCTTCCCCCTTCGTACTTCTTTTTGGACTTGATGTTTCCTTTGGCCATGGTCGTCTCCTATTGGACTGTGAACATGGTAGGATTGCGCTGATACGGCTTCGATGTGAATATTGGAGGGAAAGTCAACTCGGCGATGTTGTCAGTATGGCAACTCCATCGAACCGGGAAAGAGTACTTTATCATCATGCCTCCGTGGGGATCGGCTACTTGAACCACACGGCTTGAATATACAGCAATTTCAAATGAGTTCAAAGCCCGGCAGTGGACGACCAGCCCACTTTCATCGATCGAGCAGTCTTGAACCCGGATAGGACGGTACGTAACTTTCTACTTGCCTCCCCATGTTCATCTTTGTATTTTGTCTCGCCACATTCTGCTCACTAATCTCAAGGAACTCCAGGTATGATTCGTCAAGCACTCGTTCTACCAATTATCGCGCTCATAGGCCTGAGCAATTCCCTTGCTACACCTGCTGATTCTACCGCGGCAGCCAAGGACTCTTCTGCAAAGAAGGAGGATAAATGGGATGTTGCCTCACCTCATGGACCGTCAAAAGATATCGAGTTCGAAACCGACGAAGGGACATGGGTCTCGGTCGATGTCAGCCCTGATGGAAAGAGCATCGTCTTCGACCTTTTAGGCGACATTTATATCATACCGATTCAAGGGGGAGACGCAACATTGTTGAGTGGCGGAACTCCTTACGAAACCCAGCCGAGATTCAGTCCGGATGGAAAGAAGATTTCGTTTACCAGCGATCGTGAAGGGTGCGACAACATCTGGGTCATGGATGTGGACGGGAAGAACCGGCACTCCATCACCAAAGAGAAAGACCGTCAGACCAACAATGCCGTTTGGATGCCGGATGGAAAGTACCTCATTGCCCGGAAACACTATCGCAACACACGTTCGCTTGGTGCAGGCGAAATGTGGATGTACCACATCAGTGGCGGCGACGGGGTGCAGTTGTCGAAGCGACGTAACTGGCAACAGAACGCGAGCGATCCTGCAATCTCACCGGATGGAAGATACCTTTACTATGACGAGGATGTCAGTCCCGGGAACGCGTACGATTACAATCGTGATCCGTACGGCGTCATCTACGTCATTCACCGTATCGATCTTGAAACGGGAAAATCCAAACGTTTCGTCACCGGTACAGGTGGTTCCGTACGACCACAACCTTCTCCCGATGGCAAGCTGCTTGCATTCGTCCGCAGGGTGAGACTGAACAGCGTGCTCTACATCCGCAATATCGAGACTGGAGAAGAGTGGCCAGTCTACGATAAGTTGAGCAAGGATGCACAGGAGACATGGGCTATCTTCGGCGTGTATCCGGGATTTTCCTGGATGCCTGACGGAAAGAGCATCGTCATTTCCGCAAAAGGAAAAATCTGGAAAGTCAACATAGTGACAAAGGAAGCCGGTCAAATTCCATTCAAAGTACATGTGAAGCAAACAATCACAGACGCTGTCCGCTTCCCGCAGGAAGTTGCTCCCGACAAGTTCGATGTGAAGATGTTGCGTTGGGTAACGGTTTCGCCCGATGGCAAGTCCGCCGTCTTCCAGGCACTCGGCCATCTGTATTTGAAGTCTCTTCCCAATGGCGAACCAAAACGGCTGACGACCGATGAACATTTCGAGTATTATCCATCCTTCTCTCCTGACGGCCAATGGATTGTATATGCAACATGGATGGACGGTGACAAAGGAGCAGTGTACAAAGTCAAGGCATCAGGTGGGAAGGGAACAAAGCTGACGATTGCAAAAGGCACGTACACAGAACCATCGTTTTCTCGCGATGGAAAGAGAATCGTGTTTGTGCGGCAAGGGGGAGATCTGCTTCGTGGACAAACGTTCAGCAACGATCCCGGCATCTACTGGATGTCCGCCGATGGTGGTCAGGCTACGTTCATCACTGACGAAGGGTCCACTCCCCTCTTCAGCAAGAAAGGTGACCGCATCTACCTTATCTCGAATGAAGATGAGAAGACCGCGCTGATCAGCATGAACCTCACCGGCGGAGATCGTCGTGTACACATCACTTCCGACAACGCCCAACAGATTGTACCGTCACCGGATGAGCAGTGGGTGACATTCACAGAACGATACAATTCATACATCGCAACATTGCCGCATACCGGACAGGCAATTCAGATTGGCCCGGGCACTTCTGACTTCCCCGTCAAACGCATTACACGCGACGCCGGGATGTATCTGAACTGGTCAGCAGATAGCAAAACAGTGTACTGGTCACTCGGGCCTGAACTCTTTTCCCGAAAGCTGACTGACACATTCAAGTTTGTTGATGGGGCGGCAGATAGCGTAAAGGAAAAACCAGACACAACTGGAATACACATCGGATTCAAGGCAAGCACGGACAAACCAGGCGGGAGTATCGCACTCGTCGGAGCAACGGTGATTTCGATGAAGGGCGACGAAGTCATTCCCAACGCCACAATCCTTGTCGAACAAAACAGGATCACAAAGATTGGAACGGCCAGCCAGGTTGCCATTCCTTCCGGCACGAAGACGATTGATGTTGCAGGCAAGTTCATCATGCCCGGCATGATCGACGTTCACGCACATGGGCCGGCAGGAAGTATCGGCATCCAACCGCAACAGAACTGGGCCTTCTATGCGAGCCTTGCATTCGGCGTTACCACTGAGCACGACCCTTCCAACGATACAGAGGAAGTGTTTGCAAGCTCTGAACTCTTGAAGGCTGGAATGGTTGTCGGGCCAAGACTGTATTCCACAGGCACGATTCTGTATGGCGCCGAAGGAAGTTTCAAGGCGGTCATTAACAGCCTCGATGATGCAAAGTCCCATCTCCGCAGACTGAAAGCTGTCGGTGCATTCTCTGTGAAGAGCTACAACCAGCCGCGGCGCGACCAGCGCCAGCAAGTAATTGAGGCGGGAAGGGAATTGCGAATGATGGTTGTGCCCGAAGGCGGATCGACGTTCTTCTGGAACATGTCAATGATTTTGGATGGGCATACCGGTATCGAACACTCCATCCCGGTCTCTCCGCTCTACAAGGATGTCATCACGCTGTTCTCGAAGAGCAAGACAGGTTACACGCCAACTCTTGGAGTAAGCTACGGCGGCTTGATGGGAGAGAACTACTGGTACTCCCGGACAAGAGTCTGGGAAAACGAACGCCTGCTGAAATATGTTCCGCGATCCATTGTTGACTCACGCTCGCGCCGACGCATGATGGTTGAAGAGGATGACTGGAACCATATTGACAATGCCAGGGCTGCAAAAGTGCTCGCCGATGCAGGGACGAAAGTCCAGCTTGGGGCACACGGACAGTTGCAGGGACTCGCTCCACACTGGGAGCTCTGGATGTTTGTACAAGGCGGAATGACACCCTTGCAGGCAATCCGATGCGCTACGCTGTTCGGGGCGGAGTATATCGGGTTGGACAAAGACCTTGGCTCACTCGAACCGGGCAAACTCGCCGATCTCATCGTTATGGACAAGAACCCTCTGGAAAGCATCCGCAACAGCGAGTCCATCCGTTACGTGATGAAAAACGGCAGGCTGTACGATGCAGAAACTATGAATCAAATCGGCAACCAGCCGGTGAAGCGGGAACCGTTCTATTGGGAGGGTGGAAAGGACCCCGGCGCGGTGACCACCGAGGCTGATCTCGACTAGGTCGGAGCCATTCCTTGATGGCTATCGGCACGTTGCTACAGATGCCCGCTTTAAGATCAAAAAGCCGCCCCGACTTGTCAGGACGGCTTTTCAATCAACTCAATACCTGTTAAAACTCGTACGTAAGGCCTAAATTATATATCCGACCCAGTTGACTGAAATGATAACCATCATACGTCATCACGTCGTATCGTCCGTTAAACGTAATGAGGTTTCTTTGAACTTTTGTTTGGGCGGGGTCTGCCAGGATCGTCGAACCTGCCGCATTCAATGCCGCGAATTTCCATTCCGGCAATACATCAAGCAGGTTGTTAACGTTCGCAGAGAGGCTTACATTATCAAAGAGCCTATACGTGATTGCCAAATCGGTAACCACCTTTGGATCAAACACAGTCTTGAGATCTGAACTCAAACCTGCCTGCCTGAATTCTGTCTTACCGAAGTATGTGTTGTTGACAGACACCGCCAGTTTTTCCATGTCAAAAGCAACGCCGACAACAAATTTTGTTTTGGGCCTCGACGTAAAAAATAATGCTTCCTGTGTCGCATCAATGACGTTCATTTGCTTAAACGTGGAGTCAGATTTATCAAATCCTCTCACTGTAGGTATTTTGCCATCTCTCTTGTTCTGAAGGTTGAGATTTCCCGCAAATGAAAGTGCCAATTTGCCCGGACCCACAGCAATATTCTTGTAGTCGACAACTAAGTCTAGACCTGTAGTCTTTGTGTCAATTGAATTTGTAAAAAATTCCAGTTCCGTATAATTAGTTGTGTCAGTAATTATTCTGTTACTGATGACAATTCTGTCAGAAATGGAAATATTGTAGTAATCAAACGTAATGCTGATATCCTCCGTGACCTTTGCGCCAATACCCAACGTGAGGTTCTTCGATTCTTCGGGCGTCAGCGGCTTAACTCCCAACTTCCTCGCTTGTGGGGACACATTGTTTATCAATCCAATACCCTGAATGCCTCCCCCAGCCACGAAGCTATACTGCACCCTTTGCGTGTAGATCTGGTGCAATGTGGGCGCCTTGAATCCAGTAGAGTACGAGCCTCTCAGAGTGATTTTATCTTCAAGGGCTTTGACCCGTGAGCTGATTTTGTAAACAAATGCATTTCCAAAATCACTGTACCATTCATTCCTAATGGTGCCGGATATCAAGAAGTGCTTTGTTACATCATAACCCAGATCAAGATATCCTCCAAAGTTATAGCGATTAAACTTCCCGGAATTCTCGGGTCTATTCCCGGCATACGAATCCGCGCCAACACCATCCCACGAGGCCTTGTCACCGGTGAGAACTTCAAACGTCTCACTTCTAAATTCAGTCCCAAAACCAATATTCAGTTGATCAGTGACAGCTCGGGAGACATCAATATTTCCCACTTGTTGTGAGAATGTTGTCCCGCCCGGCTTGAAACTGATCGGGCTGTTTTCTTGATAAATATGCGTTCCACTTGCTGTCGTATCGCCGGATCGATTGTGAGAATTAAATACCGTGTAGTCCTGGCTGTTGAAACCCATGGTAATACTGGCATCAAAGTTCCAGCCATTTTTCCTTGAATTTAGGCCGATCGTTGCGTTGTAATCGACAAGGTCTCCCTCAAATGTTGGAACATAACCCTTATAGGATGCTGCCGTCCCATCGCCAAAAAAATCTTTGAGATATGGGAAATCAGTCAGAGTTCTCCAATACGGCGTTCTATAATTCGCATAGGAATTCACTTTCTTGTAGAAGTAAGCTCCATTTGCATACAATTCTGTGGCATCAGAAATATCAACACCGCTGTTGATCAAAAATTTTGCGGCTGATGTAGCTGGGGATGAATTCCTATTCCCTGCATATTTGTCATAGGCCAGAAAATTATTGACATCAGTTATGCTGGCACCAAAATCTCCTGCATCGCCTGCGGCATCAACTATTCCTGAACGTCTTGCTTCATTGACTCTCGACAAATCAACAGTGTAGTTTACAAATCCTTCATTATCAAAAATGGCGCTCCCGTTATTCAACGAAACGCCAAACCTTCCGCCATCGCCCTCGTTGGTTACACCCGTATTCACCGTTGTGTATCCGCCTTCTGTGCCATCTTTCAATACGATGTTCACAACACCGGCAATTGCGTCTGATCCGTATTGGGCAGAAGCGCCATCTCTCAAAATTTCCACCCGCTTAATGGCGTCGATGGGAATGGCGGAAATATCAGCGCCTGATTCACCACGGCTCGGAGAGGTTTGTGTATAGACCAATGAACTCAGGTTTTTGCGTTTGCCGTTGATAAGGATAAGGGTTCTACTTACACCCATATTTCTGATTTCCCAGGGATCCAGCAATGCTGTGGCATCATTAACAGGTGTCTGGACGGTGTTAAATGAGGGGACCCGATATTGAAGCATTTTGTCAAACGAGTTCTGTCCGGTAAAGGACAATTCTCGAGCTTGAAGCACATCAATTGGCAAGGGAGAATCTGTAACAGTTCTTGACGAGGCTCTTCCGCCGACGGCTACGACCTCTTGCATCTGTATTGCGGCCTCTTCGAGCACAACATCCAGAGTCGTGGTAGCATTGGCTTCCACAACAACCGGAACAGTTTTCGATTTACTGCCGACAGCAGAAAAGATCATGTGGTGCGGTCCTGGATCCAACTTCAGTCGATATTTTCCCTCTATGTCTGTGGTCGTGCCGATCTTAAGCACTCTCACCGACACATTAGCCCCAACGACAGGATTACCACCACTCGTTACCGTACCGACCACTTCTTGTGACAAGAGCTGTGTTGGGATGATAAGTAACAGGAGCGCTGCAAATTGTAAGGCTATGCTACGCATGAGGCTTCTCCTATAGTGTTGAATGATTTGTTTTCCCCCTTGTGAATTTGCTCGATTCTTATGTGACTGGACTATTCAGCTGATTCTCTCCGACAGGGGGTTAGCCACAAGGAATACCTCCTTTCTTCCTTCGGACAATCAAGGAATCCCCTGATTGGTAGTGCCTAGGAGAGAATCCTCCGGGTGCTGTGGATGTAAAGTGAACTAGAAGGCATTGATGATCTGGAATGAACAGGGAGATGAATTCTGAATGCGTGGCAAATGGAGGATGGGAACATGTTGACAACAGAAGAAATTCGGATCGGAAACTCTGTATCTTTGTGGCGGTATAGTAGTAAAGCCGAACACAAGAGTCAAGTAGCTTTTTTGACACGACTTGACCGCCCCCTACATTTTTGATACCATGTGGCTGAAAACAACACATTGAACCGCGATGAAGTAATCCTGAGTGATCCGGCCTATGCTGGTATGATCAACCGGATTCCTCCTGCTGGGCGATTCCGAGGCTTGTTCGGTTTGTTATGTCACCTCTCTCGCTTCAACTCAGTGGAATGTCTGTTGGCGGCTTGATGTTGGCACCCTCCGCAAAGCCCTCACTGATCGCACAAGAGCGCTCTTCATTATGAGCCCGTCAATGCCATCGGGTGCAGTGTTAAATCACGAGGAGTGGAATGCAATCGCAGAGACCTGCCAAACGCATTGCGTGTGGCTGATCTTCAATGCAGCGATGGAGCGGATTCTCTGTGACGACGCAGGATTCATCAAGCGCGCCTTAGATGAAACTCCGCTACAAGCCCTCTTCGGAGATCAGATAGCACAAGAGCGCTTCAACAATTGCACCCAACTCCAACTCTCGTGGGTTTACTTTGTCGATCGAGTCGTTGTCAGAATGGTGATAGTCAAAGTAGCGGTGGCTTTCCACGTCAAGGCCGAAGCCTGCCGCGCCTCGCTCGACAGTCGGTCCAACGTCAACGCCACTGCCGCCTGACATAATGCGTCCGGCATTCAACCTCTCGAACAGCGGAGTCCATTGCTGCACCCGTTTCAAAACGAGAGAATCGGTTACGGTGAAGCCTCGCGGCGCAAACCCTCCGCGATCCGACTCAATCGCGGCAATCTGCCTTTCTCCCGCCCGTTCAGAAGCCACCGGATATGCCTTTCCTCCCCGTGCGCCATTCTCTTCATTCATAAACATCACGGCCCGAATGGTTCGCTTTGGCTTGAGGCCAAGTTTCTTGATCAGATTCAAAACCTCAATCGCCTGAACGCAACCGCTGCCGTCGTCATGAGCGCCTTGTCCCTTGTCCCATGCGTCAAGGTGGCCGCCCACGATGATGATTTCCTCCGGCTTTTCCGATCCTGTAATCTCACCCACAACATTTGCGGATGGCATATCGGGTAGTGTTTGACATGAGAGTTTCAAATTGACCCTGACATTTCCCTTCGACAAGAGGCTGCTTAACATCTCTGCATCAAGCGTGCTGATTGCCGCAGCGGGAATTTTCTTCACAGTGTCAGCGTAGTGCATCGTACCGGTGTGCGGCACATCGTCGATCGCTTGCGTCATCGAGCGCACGAGCACGGCAACAGCCCCGACCCTGGCCGCCTCCATTGCACCACTACTGCGCTGGTCAACCGCCCCGCCGTATGATTGGAATGTGTTGAGCTTCGTCGGGTCAAATGCACGGTTGTAGAAGATGATCTTGTTTTTTGCAGATACTCCCAGAGCCTTCGCCTCATCGAGCGATTTTACCTCAATCACTTCACCCTCAATACCTCTCTCCGGTGTACCGATACTCCCTCCCAACGCACATACTGTCAATGGTATATTCTTCCTCATCGCCGACCTCGTGATCACCGCTTCCTCAACCGGTCCGCGATCCCAATGAGGAACCATGATCGCTTCCAAATGCACCTTGTCAAAGCCTCTTTGTTCCATCATATGTTTGGTTAACTCAACAGCTTTCTCTGCCCCGGGTGAGCCGCTCAGTCTGTGTGGAGCCTTTGATATCAACTCTTTCAACATGTCGAACGCCTCACAACTTCGCAGCCCCGTCTCAAGCAAGCGTGTTGTAACCCTGTCGTGCGAAAGGCCGGGTGGAGTTGCTGAAGATGAAGACGATGTAGCCCCGAGCAATAGGATGGAAAGAACAATCAAGCGAGAGAACGAGAACGACCGTACGGGTGTGAGAAGGACATCACGCATATCGTTCTCGTATACGGGGAATGAGATACTCATTGAAGGCACGGGTTAGGTCATAGGCGGGAGTGAAACCCCAATCGCGTCGTGCAGCAGAGTCATCAACATCCGCTGGCCAGGTATCGACGATCGACTGGCGCTTGTCGTCCGGAGAGAACGTGATTGTTGCGTCTTTGAATTCCTTGAGGACAATATCTTTCACCTCACCCGCGCTGGGACTGAAGCTGGTGATGTTATACACGGATTGAGTGAGCTTCTCCTTCGGAGCAAGTTCAAGTTTCAGCATTGCAGTAATTGCGTCAGGCATCGCCATAAAAGGAATGCGAACGTCTTCACTCACGAAACAGGCGTAGGGCTTACCCTGCGCGGCAGCGTGAAGCATCTCAGGGGTGTAATCGCTCGTCCCGCCGCTGGGCACGGTAACGGCACTGATCAACCCCGGAAAGCGAATCGAGCGAAAGTCCACGCCGCCGGAAAGCGTGTCCGCCGCAAGTTGACGATAGTGATTCGCATAGTAACGGCCGAGGTGCTCACAGTAGAGCTTGTTCACTCCGTACATGGTGGTCGGCATATTCCATTGCTTCTCCGTCACCTTCCCTGCTTTCTTTTTTGCGTCCTTGCTTGGCAAACCATAGACAGCAATCGAACTGGGAAACATGAACTTCACTGATTGTCCGTGCCATCGGGATTGCTCGATGGCAAGCTTCAAAAGGTTCAGCGTCCCCTCGACGTTCACGCGGTGTGCGGCTTCGGGAGTAAACTCTGCTCTCGTTGAGAGTAACGCTGCAAGGTGGTAGACCGTGTGAATTTCATATTCACTTTGCATGCGCTCAAGGAGCCGTGCTTCAAGGATATCTCCGACGATAGTGGCGCTGCAGTATTTTGCCAATGTTTGATCAATAGGATGAACATCCAGTGCGATGATGTGTTTTCCGCCGTCGTGCGCTAACTGCTCGATGAGTCCATGCCCCATCTCTCCATTTGCGCCGGTGATAAGAATGCCAGGTTTACGAATCTGCTCTGCCATGGGATACGAAGCGTCTTGTTAGAAAGTTGGCTGGGATTTGGTATTTCCGGTGACAAAATACAAATTTTTCCTGCTGAAACAAACGTGCAGATCACCGAATCAAGGCGGATAGGATGGGGGATTGCAGCGGTCAACTGAATAGGAATTCTGCACAAGATTACCGCCTGGGATCACCTGGTTTTTTCCTTAAACTGGTCGAATGGCCCGTCCCTGGCTATCTGACCCGGCGGAAATTTGGATCGTTGGTCCTCCGGCGCAGTGAGGTAACGAATCCACTCTTTCAGTTCGGCCATGGATTTCCCTTTCTTCATGAACCCGTCAATCGTCGGATCCTTCACAGCGTCCATTGTATGTTCATCGTCATATGCTGAAACGAAAAGGAACGGAACTCGTTCGTATCCGGAAATTCCTCGTACCGTCCTATGTAGTCTGATCCCATCCATCACGGGCATATACACATCTGAAACAACAAGATCAATTTTTATCCTCGCCATTTGCTCCAACGCGTGTTCGCCATCCTCCGCGGTAACCACGGTCACCCTTCCACCTGCAGAAAATTTCCCAGTAACTTCCGATGCGCTTCTTCGTCATCCACAACAAGAATATTCATAGCCTTTCTCTCTCCTTGCATTACAATACACTGTTTTCTACTGCATAAAATAGGAAACAGATGGGCAAAATTCAAAACCACAGCATGTGGGTATACGAGCAACTTTGGTCAGCCAATTCATAATTCATCAATAAACTTGATGCTATCATTTCAATCAATGACGAGAATCAATTTGCCGCTCTGATTTACTTTTACCCAATATCCCTTCCCCGGAAGCAATGCACCAACCGGCTGATAACTTCCAGCATATTCATAGTAGCTCGAAACGACAATTCCTGAAGGCACTTGAACGATATTGGCAATTGGGACAGCCCCCGACAATGAACCAATCAAGTTCCAGCCGATTGTTACATCAACAGAATCGATGGTTCTTGCAGCACCAGAGAGGGTGACGGTCTGAGGCGTTGAAAACTTAAGCCAATATCCGGCACCATTTGCGAGTGTATCTCTCTGTTGGTAACCTGAGCCGGAATAAGAAAAAGCATTAGAAATACTTGTGGGAAATAAAGTGTCCCTGCGAAAATCCTGAACAACTAAAGGAATAGACACGATGTTCCATCCGCTCCTTAGGGGTATCGTTGCAGTATTCGATGATGAGGCAGGCTGAATCTTGATCATTTTCCCTATTGATGGAATGTCATCAACCATAACGAACATTTGATAGTATCCCCCAAGCGCATTGAGAGAATCCAAGGGAATGGTTGCACTAACAGCATTCCCCGTTTGTGTAAATGGCAACTCAATGTAACGATTGTTGCCACAATTCATGAAATGCGACAGGGAAGGTGTGGACATTAATACAACACCGGTAATTGAATCAGTTTTAAGAGCATCAAATGTAATTTGACTCCCTCTTTGAAAAACATTCTTAGAAAGATTAACAATTTCCGGTCGCACACCTCTGAATAAATATGGGGGATTAAAGGCTTCAATGACGCTAAATGGCGGCTCATTGCCGGGTTGGCCTTCTCCACCGACGATTATTACTCTACCATCCGGAGCTAAGACAGGAAGAGAATGATATTCGCGAAAGTAGTTCATTGGAGCTAATCTTCTCCACTGTTCTGTATATGGATTATACATATCAGCAATCTTCATATACCCCCACTGATTAACAGATGTCGTGTCTGAAGTCTCTTCTTTATATCCGGCCATAACGAGAATATTTTTTCCGGGAAGCAACACAGTCTTGCTTCGGGAGCGAACCGGAGCAAAGTTTGCTCCCAAACTCCAGCTATTTGTGATCGGATTATATTTTTCAACAAAGTTTCCGGGTACTCCGGAAGTGAATGATTTATATCCGATGGCAATGACATTTCCTTCCGGCAAGAGAACCAACTCATGGTCGGCATGATCACCATTGGACATTCGATTGCCTTGAAGAAAATCCGCACTGGCAGCCCATTGATTGGTAGATGGAGTAAACAATTGTGGAGGGCGATGTGTCATCAGCACATTGCCATCGTACAGCATAACAATCGGCGACACTTCATTGCCGATGGCAATGGAATCGACTAATTGGGATGTCCCAGTGGAGAGATCATACAACTCAGAGGTCTTTTCGCGAACAGGGTTTTGCAAGCCGCCACCTCCAACAATAAGCAATCGTCCGTCAATAAGACCTGTCATTGTCGGGTACCAGCGGTTGCCTATCATATCAGGAAGGGTTTGCCACACTTGTGTTGAGGGATCGTACGTTTTCACCTTTCTTCTTCCGGGTCCGTAGATTTTTTGGTCAGTTCCGCCAACAAAGACTATTCTCCCATCCGGCATTAAAAGGGGTGCCGCACAGCCCTGCACTGTGTCGTCTCCCATGGTGGACAGTGTCTGATTCACTACAGGATCAAAAGCAAATGGGTCAATCGTATTATGGCAATAGAATATCTTCCCATCCGGCTGAAGAATAGCAAGATCAGTCCCTCCCAAAGGTTCTGGCGACTGCACTATGATGTCCCACCGCCCAAGCTGTGTTTCGGGAACTAGATTAAAATCGTAACTGAAAATATTTCCAGCCACTGCGATACTTACTTGCTGGTACTCTTTGGCAAGAAAAGAACATCCAAGCGAATAGTCGCCTCCAGGGATATTCATAAATCGATATATGCCGGACGCATCGACGCGAGTCTCACGGAAATACGTGGTATCGCTGTTAAACAATGTAACACGCGCCCCTGCCATCCATTGAGTGAACGGTTGGTCTTTGACGACGCCGCCTATGCTGAATTGACTGTGTGACCTAATGGTGAGAGTAAAGAGAAAAAAAAGAAGTAAGGATTGTTTCATGAATTCTCCTTGCGATCCGGACGTCGCGTTCATGTGCCGTTGAACCTTAACTGTAGCGAGAAAACGGTCTTGTTGAGAAGCGATCCACCAACATCGGGATCAGCACTTATTTCATCAGCAAGAGCTTGTTTGTTCCCACGAACACCAATCGACCAGATACATCAGTGACACTCAACCGTGCGAAGTACACACCGCTTGAGGCAGGCTCACCAGCTTTGCCGACAGTTTCCCAAGTAGCCGAATGGTAGCCAGGCCCATAGAATCCGGAGGCAAGCTCTGCAATGTTGCGGCCCAACACGTCAAACACAGTCAGCGCCACATGTGAGGCTTCGGATAAATCGAATCTTATCTGTGTAGTCGGGTTGAAGGGATTCGGATAGTTCTGATGCAGCGTCAATGAAGCAGGCAGAGAGGGAAGCGACGGATACATCGCCGTGACAGGCCCAGTGCTTCGGAACAACCGACCCCCAGCAACGGCGTACGCATATCCGGTCGAATTTACACCGACAAGCGCTCCATACCTATTGGTCAGTCCGGTATTGATGGAATCCCAAATCGTTCCGTTATTAGTCGAGCGGTAGACGCCTGCGGTATTGAGTGCTGCAAAAACGTGCCCGTTTGGCGCGACGGCAACCGACTTCACATCAACGTTCGTAATGACGACTTGTTGCCATGATGACCCGCTGTCCAGTGTACGATAGACACTTGCGTACGTTGCTGCAAACACGTTGCCCGCGGGGTTTGTCGCGAGGGAAACAAATGTCCCAAGGGCCAAACTTGTTTGCTCCCAACTTGCACCGTTGTCCGTCGATCTGTAGATACCATAGGAAGTAGAAGCTGCATATACGATTCCGGTCGGCCCCACCGCGAGGGCGATAATTGGAGCGACGTTGAACATCTGGAATGATGACCAGCTTGTCCCATTGTCGGTGGAGTGCGTCACACCATTCGTTGACCCGGCGAAGATCGTACCGGACGATTGCACTGCTTTTGAGATGGCAAGGCAGCGGAACTCGCTCGAAGACACCAGCACAAATCCCCAGCTTACTCCCTCGTTGCTCGATCTTTCAAGACCCGATCCGACAACTGCAAACACATTTCCATTCGGAGCCGTTGCCAACCCGAAGATGTAATAGTTACCAATGCCAGTGTTGTTAATAGACCAGGATTGACCGTCATTCGTTGACCGCCATATGCCTCCTCCATAGGTACCAGCTATCGTGACGCCAGAGTGGGTAAAGGTCATAGAGCGGACATCCCCATTGTACGGAGCAGAGATAGGGACCCAAAAATCGGTCTGTGCCAAGGAGGTTTGAAGGATGATTGCGATTGAGATGCTCACCGCATACAAGTGTGAGAACCGACGATGTTTCATGGAAAGCCTCCCTCGGATTGAGAAAGAACGGTTGCAGAGAGTTCTATGCTGCACAGACGAATTTACACGATTGCACCGGGAATGTCAATCAAAAGTTGAGAATCATGCACATGAAGATGTCGACCTGCATCGTTGATGCCATCTCCAGTCATGGTAACCACAAGTCCTCTTGCTTGGACTTCCTTGATCTTCGTTGCTTTTTCATTCGGGAGAATCTCGGCGAAATATTCATCTGGGCCAAGTTCCTCAGAAACCCAATTCGCGACCTTCTTGTTGTCGCCTGTCAGCATTATTGTCCGAATGCCCATCTCTTTGAGCCTGGCTATTGCATACTTGGATTCGGGTCGAATAATATCAGCAAGTGCGACAGCACCGGAGGTTTTTCAACGGGCCCGGCATCGAAAACAATGTCGCTCGCGCGCAGGAACCCCGGACTCACAACTTTTACTTCTTTCCCATTCACTCTGCCCTCGACCCCTGACCCGCCTGAAAGCCGCGGGACGTAATTGCGGGCGCCGTATCGATTCAATGTTTATGGTTGTGGAAGTTTCCCTTCACACTACTTGCTTTAACACCCTTTACTGCGCCATGGCCCCGTTGCCAACCCGCGTAGCACTCGGGACAAACAGGCTTACCGGATTTGACGTTTTCTGCACATTGACAGCTTTGATGGTCCAAGGCGCATCTGTCGCAAGGTTCCTTGATGCAGCAGTTATATTCTCCTTTTTGTGCCAGGTCTTTCTTCGCCTCTGTGAGTAGCAATCTGGCCTGACCTATCTTACCGTTCGCATTCGAGTTTTCCGACGTACGTCCATTGTGCTTGGATTCCCCCCTGCTCAACACGAGGTCCATCCCGCACTTTGGGCATTCGCCCGGTTTTTCGGAAGTGACTTCGGGATGCATTGGACAAGTGTATGCATCCTTACGCTCACTGGACGACTTGATTTTTTTCTTAACCAGGTCCATGCCGCATTGAGGGCATTCACCATGTTTGTCAGAAATGACTTCCGCGTGCATCGGACATGTGAACACCGCCTTCGAATCTCCCTTTGACTGTACGGCGTTCGTTCTTGCGTTTTGATCATCTTGAACCAGTGAGGTATTTGCCAGGCCGAAGCTTATGACACCAACGACAAATGCCGCAAGCAAGAGATTCGATCGTTTCATGGATTTATCCTTTCACATTTGTTGTATGCAATGAGAAATTGATGTTCGCAATTCAGAGCCTAACCTATTCTCTACTTGAGGTTAGTTGCGGCCGACTCTCACCAACAACGCATCGCGCGTTAGTGGTGTCCGCCATGCCCACCACCTGTTCCCGTCGTATCCATCGTTACGAAATGCAGCATCATGTCATCCTGCATCATCCCAGAACCGTGTCCACCCATCATGCCCATTTCGCCCATCCGGTTTCGCATCATCTGCATCATTTCGGCCCCCATATGAATCATATACTGAGTCCTGGAGGTCATCATCGAGTCCGGTCTGAAATAACACTCCGTGTTGTCACCATTCCATGTGAACCGTCCCGTTGTTGCGTGGACCTGACCCATGTGGCGCATCATGGTGGAGTCCATCATCACGTTGCCCATTCCGCCATGCGACATCATTGAGGAATCCGGGCACAACGAATCCGCCATCATTCGGTCGCTGATCAGATGAACAGTGCGTTCAACAATTGCACGATCAACAGGCCTGGCAAATGTGAGCGTGACCGCAGCATCGAGACGCACGTTGGCCTGGCCATCGACCGGGTTTACGATCAGATTTGCCGGTGGAGTTGGCGCCGTTCCGCTCGGTGAAGAGGAATCTTTGGAACATCCAACTGCACTGATAGCGATCAGTACCGCCACCGTAATGGGTTTGAGATTCATGGTGTTTCTCCTTACTGGTTTGGTTGTTGTTGGCTAACACTGTCATCATTGAAGTTGCCATCGTACATCTCGGGAATAGACTTACTGGTCATTCGGACTCACCCCATAGTCGAAACTAGCCTGGACAACCCTGTCACCATCACGCGCGACCACCTTGATTCTCTGCTTACCTGGCTCGAGCAGCGTCAGCCCACCACCGTAGTGTTTCATCATACGGGTTAGCGTTAGAAGAGAATCCTTTCCTGTCGGTGAGGTAACTTGGACTTCAACTTGAGCTCTCCCCTGTTCCGTGTTGCTAGCTTCATCTTGCACAATCACAATGATATGATGCGTCCCTGCCAGCATCAACTTCATTGTCTCCTCGTTCATACCGTCGGCTTGATGTTGGGTTTGTTCATTCGGCACGTGGCGATCGCCCTTCTCAGCCGAGTTGCCGTGCATCATTCCCATCATCTCATGTCGATCCTTTCTTGCACCGCCAATCATTCCCTGATCCTTCATCATCTTCTTATGCTCGTTCTGAGTGATCAGCCAGACCCTGATTGTCAAACCGTCAGTTGTTTGTTCCAACACCGGCTTGCCCATCATATCGGACATGTCACGTTGCTTCTGGGGATCCTTCGGTTGCGCCCCGTGTCCGTGCTGTGCCACCGCAGGGGTTAAGAATACGATTGCACCTATGAGTGTTGTCAAGAGATTCCTGATGTTCAATGCGGTCCCTTTCGTTTTACTATGAGTGTTGAATTATAAGAGTATTGCATATTGCTATCCCTGCTCAAGCCTTCGTGCTCAAAGGCATCAACGACCTGGATGTGGATCTCACTCTTCCTTCATCCATTCTGCCATTTCGGAAAGTTTCAGTGTTCCTTTCTTCAACGCATACTCTTTCATCATTGTGAAAATAATCGGGGTGACAAGCAGGACATGAATGGCGGATGTTATCATACCGCCAATTGACGGTGCGGCAATAGGCTTCATAACATCAGAGCCAACTCCCGTGCTAAACATAATGGGGAGAAGCCCGAAGAGGGTCGTTGCAACGGTCATCAGTTTCGGGCGTAGACGCAATGCTGAGCCTTCAAACGTTGCATCATAAATATCCTGCTTCGTAATTATTCCTCCCAGTGCAAGTCGCCTGTCTAGTGCCTCATGAAGAAAGACAACCATCATGACACCAGTCTGTACAGCAACACCGTACAACGAAATGTATCCGACCCAGACCGCGACACTGAAATTATATCCCAGAAGATATTGGAGATACACTCCCCCTATCAAAGCGAACGGAACGGAGAGCATCACCAAAGCAGATTCCACCCACGACTTGAACGTGAAATACAACAGCATGAAGATGATAACAAAAACAACGGGGACGATAACCATCAACCGGTTTTGTGCACGAATTTGATTTTCCCATTGACCGCTCCATTGCAGAGTGTATCCTTTGGGAAGCCTCAATTCCCTTGCAAGCACTTCTTTTGCCTCACCAACAAACCCTCCCATATCCCGCCCACGGACATTGAGAAAAACAATGGATCGCAGTTGTGCGTTTTCGCTGGAGATCATCGGCGGACCGGGAACCATGTCGATACTAGCCAACTGGCCAAGCGGAATGTATGCCCGTTTGGAAACGAATGCTTTCGAGTTCTCCGTCTGAAGCGTTCTGATGCGATTCGGGCCTGAGGCTTCCGGTTCAGCAGCAGCTCCCATCGCCGCCGGTTGGCTTGCCGTTTCTCCCGACATCCCTCCTCCACCCCTTGAGGTACTCGCGGGCACAAGGAGATCCTTTAATGCATCGACGTTATTCCGCATCTCACGCGCGTAACGAACACGGATCGGGAAGCGCTGCCTTCCATCGATCACCGTGCCGATATTCTGGCCGCCGATTGCCGTTTCTATGACATCCTGCACATCGCCGATGTTGATGCCGTGGCGCGCAACCGCTTCACGATCAATCTTGATGTCAAGGAAGCGGCCTCCCTGGGTTCTCTCAGCATAGAGATCGGCGGCACCGGGGACTTTCCGGAGTATTTGTTCCGCGCGAATGGCCAGTTGCTCAAGCGTGTCAAGGTCCTTCCCGAAAATCTTCACTCCGAGATCAGTCCGAACCCCCGTCGAGAGCATGTTAATGCGGTTGATGATTGGTTGCGTCCAGCCGTTGCGCACACCCGGAATTTGCAACTTCGCATCAAGCTCCGAGATGATGTCGTCCTTCGTGAGGCCGGGGCGCCATTGGTCTTTCGGCTTAAGGAGTATGATTGACTCAAGCATACTCACCGGTGCCGGATCCGTCGACGTCTCTGCCTTCCCTGCTTTTCCAAGCACAGTCTCGACTTCGGGAACCGACATGATGATTGCATCCTGCACCTGCATGATGCGATTCACTTCGGTGATTGATGCAGAGGGAAGCGTCACGGGCATGAACAGCAGGCTTCCCTCGTCGAGAGGCGGCATGAACTCGGAGCCTGTGTTCATGATGAGTGGAATGGTAACAAGAAGCGCCAGCAGGTTGATCGCCAGTGTCGTCTTCCGGTATTTCAGTGCAAGCGTCAGTACCGGGCGATACAACCCATCAAAGAAACGCGAGAGGGGGTTTTCCGTATCCAATCTGAATTTGCCGCGCATCAACACGCCCAAGAGCATTGGTGTGAGTGTGATGGCAAGAATTGCAGACCCAGCAAGTGCAAATGTCTTTGTGAAAGCGAGCGGCTGGAAGAGTTTTCCTTCCTGCCCTTCGAGTATGAACACCGGAAGAAAGGAAACAACAATGATGACAAGCGAGAAGAAAATGGCGCGGCCGACTTGCTTGGTAGCGCGGATGGTGTATTTCAAATAATTGACCGGCGTGAGTTGTTCGCCGCGCGCCTGCGCTTCCGAGAGTTGCCGGTATGTATTTTCCGCCATCACAATCGAGGCGTCAATCAGCTCACCAATGGCAATAGCAATGCCACCCAACGACATAATGTTGGAAGTAATCTTGAAGAAGTTCATGAAGATGAATGAGATGAGAATCGCAATCGGCAGTGCCAGTACCACGGACATCGCTGTTCTGAAGTGAAAGAGAAACACGAGGACAATAAGACAGACGATGATAACCTCTTCGATCAGTGCTTCTTTCAAGGTACCCACAGCACCTTCAATAAGGCCGGAACGATCGTAAGCAGCTTTAATCTTAACTCCTTCGGGAAGGCCTGGAGAAATTTCTGCGATGCGTTCCTTGACCCGGTCAATCACTGTCTTGGCATTTTCACCATTGCGCATCACCACGATGCCACCTACAACCTGGCCCTTGCCCTCCTTCTCCAATGATCCACGTCTGATATCACCACCGAATTGTACCCTGCCGACATTGCGGATGTAGACCGGCGTTCCATTCTGCCCTGCCCCGACGATGATGTTCTCCACATCTCTCGCCGATTGCACGTAGCCCTGCCCTCGCACGAAATACTCCGCGTCGGATAGTTCGATGATTTTCCCGCCAACATCGTTGTTCGAACGCATGACTCCGTTCTGGACATCGGCAAGCGTGACATTGTAGGCCCTCATCTTGTCCGGATCGACATCGACCTGATACTGGCGTACGAACCCGCCGATGGATGCGACTTCGGCAACACCTTGCACTCCCTGCAGGTTGAGCTTGATGTACCAATCCTGAATCGCCCGGAGCGTTCCGAGATCGTAGTTGCCTTCAACGGTGTACCAGAACACGTGTCCGACGCCTGTTCCGTCAGGGCCAAGTTGCATTTTCGCCCCTTGCGGAAGACTCGATTGCACTGTGGAGAGTTTTTCAAGCACACGACTCCGCGCCCAATACAGGTCCGTGGTTTCGTTGAAAATGATGTAAATGAATGACATGCCGAACATCGATTGCGCCCTGATCGCGTGAACTTCAGGCACTCCCTGCAATGCAGTGACCAAAGGGAACGTCACCTGGTCTTCCACAAGTTTTGGCGCCCGGCCCATCCATTCCGTAAAGACAATGACTTGATTCTCCGACAGATCGGGAATGGCATCAAGCGGTGTGTGGGCGACTGCCCAAATGCCCCACCCGATAATGATCAGGTAGAAAATGGTCACAACGAACTTGTTGCGTGCGGAGTATTCTATTATTTTCTCTATCATCATGTAGTCCTATATTGAGATTGCCGTAGAAAATCAGAGGTACGCTGAAACCACCCCTTCATCTTTCCACGATCAGCTTTCCTCTCACCATCCCCATCCCGCACGAGAACGCAACTTCTCCGGTATCAGTTGGAGTAAAGACGATGGTGGTTGTCTCACGAGCGGGAAGTCGGCGACGAATCCCGAGGCTCTCGAACACCACTTCGTTTGTACAATCTGCATCCTCATCCCGATAGAAGCGCATCGTCACCGGTTTTCCGACTTTCACATGTATGATCTCCGGGCTGTACCTTCCCTTCACCAGGATTGTAACTTCGTTGTTGGCAGCATTCTTCTCTGCAGGTTTGAAGTATTCGGACGGCCGGGCAAAAGGTTCCTCTATTTGCTGTTCATGCGTTTGGGGAACCGATTCGCTAGGCCGTCGCAATTCACTCTCGGAATCAATCAGGAAGCCACCTGTTTCGGCGACCCGTTCTCCTTCTTTCAGCCCATTCGATACTTCCGCAAAAGTTTCCGTTGACGCTCCGACCACGACATCCCGCGGCTCAAAGGTGTTCTCACGAACTTCCACCCACACAATGCTTCTCTTCCCTGTTGACATGATGGATGATGCAGGAACGACAAGAGCATGAATCGAAGACACGGCAATTGAGGCTTTCACATACATGTTCGGCTTCAGCTTGCCCGCATGATTCGCGAACACAGTCCTTACCCGCACCGTTCTTGTGTCAGCATTCAGAACAGGATCGATGAAGGCCACCTGCCCTGCAAATGTCTCGTTCGGATAGGCTTCAGTAGTTATCCGGACATTCTGTCCGATCTTGACAAACCGGATGTCCTTCTCATACATGTCCAGATAAATCCAGACAGTTGAGAGGTCAGCGATATCGTAGATGTCCTCTCCCATGGCAGCATAATGCTGTGGATCGACGTTCTTCTTCATGACCGTTCCGCTGATTGGGGAAAGCATAGTGACGATACGAGCAATCTCACGTGTCTCGTCCAGCTTCTTCAATTGTTGTTCAGTGAATCCCCAACGGAGAAGTTTCTGCCTTGCCTGGTTGTGAAGGTCCGCAGCGCCGGTTGCGACCTGTTCATCCGATCGCCACACGGGGGGCGACCCGGGCGGGTCGGCGGGATTTACAGGATGCGAACGCTTCACGAACGAAACTCTACGCCCCGGGACGGTCGCAAATCCAGCGCGAACAAGCGCTTCGGCGCGCAAATTCCATCGCGCGCAACCACGGGAGCGGCGGGCGTGGCGAGTGCGAACTCGAACGGGCCTGCGCAATGTCTTCCGCCTCCGCGCTTCGACGGGCTCAGGGCGGGGGAAGTGTGCATGAGTCGGAAGCGCAGTGGGGGAGAAGTCCGCCCTCGCGTCACCGCAGTCGCCCTACGGCAGAACCCGGAACCCCTCTCGCCGCGCTGCCTCTGTGAGACGGGAGTCCAGAGACACGAAATCGCGGCGCGCCGGCTGGTCGTAGGTCGCGACGAGGGC
>JANNSJ010000014.1:0-22496 GCA_031402435.1 Bacteroidota bacterium
CGAATCAGGGCACGTCATTGCGAGCCTGTTTCTCAAGGCGAAGCAATCTCAAACTTCGTGCGTGTTATCCTTTGTGTGGCACTCTTGTTGTTCGCCCTCCCGCATGTTTTTGCGCAATCCCCCGAACAAATCTTCGAGCAAGCCAACCAACTGTACCAGAGCAATAAATTTATTGAGGCGAGAGACGCGTATGAGTCCGTAGCGCGCAACGGCTTCGTCAGTGGTGAACTGTATTACAACCTGGCGAATGCATATTACAAAATAGGCGATGTAGGGAAAGCCATCCTCAACTACGAGCGCGCACTCAGGTTCATGCCGAACGATGACGACTTGAAGCACAACCTCCAGCTTGCCAACCTGATGCTTACCGACAAGATCGACCCCACGCCGCGGTTGTTTCTGTGGGACTACTGGGACAGCATCAAAGCAGCGTTCTCTTTGAACACACTCACATGGATGTGCTATGCCGTGTTTGTTCTGCTCATCGGGTCTGTGTGCGTTATCGTTCTCGCCCGCACCTATCAGCTCAGACGCCTTGGACTCTTCGGAGGCAGCACTAGTACAGCCATACTCATTCTGTTCATCATCTTGTTGGTAGGGAAGATTGGCGAGGTGCACCGTGCTGATGCAGCGGTCGTTACCGCAAAGATCACCACTGTGAAAAACTCTCCCGATGCAAAGAGCAGCGATGCATTTGTTCTTCACTGCGGCGTCAAGCTCACCATCACGGACAGCGTGAACGAATGGATGAAGATCCGTCTCGCCGACGGCAAGGTGGGATGGATGGAGAAGAGCGATGCCGAAGTGATATAGGCCCCGTTGAAAATCCAACCAAACAATATTTTCCACGAAGAACACGAAGTATCACTGAGGAAGACTGGTCTTCTCGTTTCTTTTTCGAGTTCGTGCTCTTCGTGCCTGCACGACGAAGTGGGTTTTTCGGCACGCAGGCGTGCCTTTCGTGGATAAGCTTATAAGGACTCCGCAGTCCGCAATCTCACCTCTCGTTTCTCTCAATGCCGCAAGGACTTCTGCTTCCCGATGGCGGAATGCCACAAATGTTTTCCTCCGCTTCAACGAAAGTGCTTGACAAACGCTGTCCGGCATAGTATATTGGATCGGCGACAGGAAGAGGTGAAGCGGTTCTCCGTTCTCCGTTCTCCGTTCTCCGTTCTCCGTTCTCCGTTCTCCGTTCTCCGTTCTCCGTTCTCGCCACTGTTCTTTCTTCCAGGTTGTAATTCAAGAATTGATTCGATTTCTTGTTGGAGATTAACTCCAATGGAGAGGTTGACGATGACAAAGAAACCGTTGATGACACTGCTTGCGGGTGCAATGTGGTTTTTGTTCCCGTTAGCATTGTGTGTATGTTTCTCTTCCTGCAAGAAGGACACAAGCCCTCCTGAAAAAAACATCTCCTACACGTGGAGGATCGACAGTCTCTTGTTTGATATTCCGGGAATACCACCACCAGATCAAGTGTACATGTATTCCGTTTGGGGTTCGAGCCCGGTGGATGTTTGGGCCGTGGGACATAGCGATATCCCTCAAGGTCGGCTATGGCATTACGACGGTGTGAGGTGGAAGCCAGCGCAGGGTTGGCCGATAAGTGGGGTTGAAGGGTGGATTAACTACCCATACGCCGTGATAGGGTTCAATGCGACAAATGTATTTGTGGCCGCACATAAGTCTTATCTTGACAGCGGCTTCGCACAAGTGTTGAAATGGAATGGTAGTATTTGGTCTGAAGTGCCTTGGCTTGGCGGAAGAGCAGTCCCCGGTGGCATTGGCTGGATTGTCAAAGACGCGAATATGAGGCTTTGGTGTGCAAGCGCCTCTGGTCTCGTCATCAAATATGAAAATGGCCTTTTAAGTTCTGAACCGCGGTTCAACAACATCTCTATAGGCATTGGTGAGATAGCGGCGTTGGACAATGGCGAAGTCTATGTAAATGCTCGGAGAGACAGCCTCATCGGCGAACTGCCTCAAGGTTCGATAACCAAATTGTACCAGCGATTGAATAGTGGAGATTGGATACTAAAAGAAGATAAGTTCATACCGGGTGGTTACGAGGACGGGAATGGATTTGCCCTTGGTGTGCTTAGTGTTGGTGATCGTCTGTTTACATCTAATCGAGGACTCAGGGAAAAAAGTGGAAACAGTTGGGTACTAAGCTTGACGATCTACGGCTTGGGAGGAGAGTGCTTTGTATCCGAGAATGATCTTTGGGTCTACGTTGACCATACGATCTGGCACAATGACGGCAGTGAGTGGAAACCTGTTGAAGTACCAATTCTCTCGCAGTTCCCACTTCCCGGGTCGTTTCTATTCGGTAGAGGCTGGTCAAACGGTGCCGAGATATTCATTAGTCTACATAGCTTGGGGAAAACATATATGCTACACGGAACAGCACAATAACGGAGTTTGAAGACAAGATATAGCAGACCAAACCAAATAAGCACTGAGGGCAGTGTTGCGAGCACTGCCCCCATATGGCGCATACAAGAAAACAAGGCTCGTCACCTTTGCACTCCCTCCAAACGGAGAACGTGCGGCTTTTTTGTCTGCACCTCCAACTTAGTGCTTTTCTCGCCCAAAAGAAACCCACCGGAGGAAACAATGAAACGACATTCAGTCTACAAAAAATCTTCCATTGCTTTGATCATATTGATAGCGACTCTTTTCAGCATTCAGGAGGTATTTGCAGTGGGTGTGTTTGTTACCGGGCGCATTCGCTACTGGGATAACGAAGCCAATGCCTATCGCCCGCTCGTCAACGCTGAAACGCACATCGAAACATACAATCCCACTATAGATCCTACTCCTGTGTTGTACACGGATGCAAATGGCGAGTATAGCTACTACACATATCACTATCCTGATCAGGTTACCGTTCGCGTATTTTTCAGAAACTCAAAAATCGACTTGCGACAAGTCTACACCACCCATTCAGAGTCGGTGATCAACTTGAAGACGATTAGGCCTCCTTGTCCGCATCCAGAAATCCCCTGTTACCCATGGCTGACACCACCTGACTTCGAAAACATGAACATGGATTTTATCAACGGGAGTAACAATGCCAACTATGCCAAGATATTCACCCTGGCAAATTTCGCCGCAGATTTTGCAATCGCAAATGGATTTGTCCCTCCGCGTTGTGTTGTGAAGTATCCCGCCGAACAAAGTATCATGACCGATATTTCAGTACCGGTCAGCTCTTTCTATTGGCCCTTCTCGACAGTGTCCACAGGGCTAATCCACTTTCTTGGCATAGGTGGATATATCCTAGATTTCCTTGGGCATACTGGAGAAGTTACTGAGCACGCAGTCTACATAACTGGAAGTGTTGTACAACCCAATTGGAGAACGACAGTATTCCATGAGTACGGGCACTTTGTCATGGCAGCAGCAAGAGGGTGGAATTGGCCTGTCACTCTACAAGAGTACATCAATGGCGATGTTCCGTTTGGGCACAGTTGGTCTGATGCCAACCAAAACGAGCTTTTGGCCTTTCTTGAAGGATGGGCCAACTTCTATGGAAGTGCAGTAGAGAGCTGGCTCTACAGTCCGGCGAGTCCGTACAGCGGAAGGTTCTTAAATGATGGTTATGTTTGGTCGGATATTTTTGAAAGCTCTTCTCACCCTTGGCCCCCACCCACCAATGGCTACCGTCACGAATTGTATATTGGTCGCGCCTTCTTCGACCTCTATGATCCGACAACTGGAGGGGACGCTGACGGCTTTCAAACCTCATTTCAGAACATCCTTACTGTTATTAGTGAACGACATTCAGTGATGCCTGAATATCTCAATGTTTTTGCACACAAGCCCTTCCTATCTGATCAGCAGCGAAATGCTGCGATAGGAATCATGAGTGCCTTGATAATGGATCCTCTTGCTTCCTATGGCAACGCAACAATGTACGTTACCAATGATTTTCAAGCGGGAGTTGTGAATATCGACAACAGTGATATCCAAACTGGGAACTATACAAATGGACTCGTTCCGCAGACTCAACTCTGGATGTCCAACAAGCGGTTGCAGGCCAAGGAACAGTTGTACGGAGGATACCAGCGATTATTCAAGCATACAGATCCACTAAATCCAGGATTTGATTGGACGACCCAGCTCTTCAGCAAGAAAAATTTAACAGAGGTTTGGAATACCTATGTAGATCCCTTGACATTCACTGCCAACTTTGATCGTCTCTGCAATGTCACAGTGAACTATCAAGTATTCGACGGTGGCTCCATCCCCAGCACAACGACCGATTATCGTGCTGGCACGAGTGCTTCCATTCATGTACCTGACCAAATCATCAACGGAATCACATACGTCTTTACAAAATGGTCCGATGGCTCAACCGACAACCCGAGGGTTGTTTTGGTTAATGGCCACCTGGCATATACAGCAGTTTTGAAAGCCCATCTTGCCTCATCGCTTTCAACGGCCACCGGCCCCAGCAACCAGCGAAAGATGATGAATGGGTACGATGGAAAGTACCATTTGGTGTATTCAAGCGGAGGGGAAATTTGGTACTCAAGCTCGTCAAATGCTGTCAACTGGTTACCAGAATTCCGCATTAGCAATGGACTAGGGACGAGTAGCAACCCATCACTGAATTGTTGGGCAGATCCAAACTATGCCTACACAGAGGTCGCCTGGGTGCAAGACAACAATGTTGTCTATCGTGAGTACTCAAGCTTCGACGGCTGGCATGCCATTGAAAATCCCAACATCAGTGCTTACGGAGTGGCCTCCTCACCGGCCGTCGCTCAGGGATGGGTAGCGGCCGATTGCTATGGCAGCGTCCCAAGATTTCAATTGAAAAAAAGGATTTCTTTCAACAATTGGTCAAATAGCATAGTCTTTGTTTCTGGCTCAAAGCCTGTCGTGCTTGGTGATCGATACGACTGTCATATCGCTTATGAGGAGAGTTCATCTGGGCGGATTCTCTACAACGAAGGCCACATGAGCTCTGATCTAACAACATTTAGTTGGGCAGGCCCGACATTTGTGGTGAGTGATGGATCGGGTCGAACTAATAACGCAGCCCCTAGTCTTGCCAGTGACGCCAACATGCAAGGGCGCCTTTATGTTGCATGGCAGGGAATGAATCCCCTGAATAATCAGAGTGAGATTATTGTCAGAAGAGGATGGCCGGGCAATTGGAGCCCTATGTTCACGTACTTTGGCTCGGGCCTCCCTTCCACTCCTCCTCCCCCTACATTTAGCAATCCTGTTGTTATGAAATTGGGAGGTACTTCCCCCAATTTTTATGATATGGCCCTCGTTTGGAGCGTGAGCGATAATTCGCTTCGGGGAGCACGTTATACTACAGCCACAGACCGTTGGGCGGGGGCATACAGAGTCGGGACCGGCATCGCATACGCCCCAACCATCGCTAAGCTGGAAGATGGATCTCAAACTTCAGCTTTGGTTCTTTATACGGAGGGAACATCATCACCATTCGCTCTGACCTCGGTTGTTCTTCCTCCTACGCCACAGATTGTTTGCAGTGTTTTAGATGGTTGGAACATGACAGGCATCCCCTTGGTGGTTTTTGATTTTGCAAAAGCTGCGGTCTATCCAACAGCGACCTCCAACGCCTTTGCATACAACAATGGCTATGTTGTGACTGATCCGTTGTCGAACAACCGGGGTTGGTGGATCAAGTTTGGTGGTGCTCAGAGTATCACCTATGAAGGAGACGTGATTCACCATATGGAGATGGTTGCAAACAATGGTTGGAACATTATTGGGTCGATTAGCGATCCGGTCCAAGTAGGTACCGCCGAGGTAACATCCAATCCTCCTGGTATTATCATCCTTCCGTTTTTCAAATATGCTCCTGGTTACGTTGCTACCACCACTCTTGAACCGGGAAGGGGTTTTTGGGTGAGAACAAGCGCCGCAGGCACAATCATCCTTAACAAGGGTGCTTCGGGAGGGGGTGGAGGAGAGCAATTAGAGCTGCAAGCCTATGACAAGTTCACGATCACCGATGCTGGGGGTAGAGTGCAAGATCTTTACGTAAGGAACGGAGCGTTGGCTCAATCTGCAGAAAACATTGAGATGCCGCCACCACCACCAGATTCTCTGTTTGATGTTCGATTCGTTTCTGGTGACTTCGTGAGAACCGTCTTTCCTGATAGTGGAAGCACGTCAGTTTCGATTGCTTTGAGTGATGTTGTTTATCCCGTGGAAGTTAACTGGGATATTCATCCTGAAAACGGAATCACATACTCATTCACTCCAGACAGTGGCAGTGGACTTGGCAAATCTGCTCCGTTGGCGAGCATGTCTCAATCAAATAGTATGACGATCTCGCGTCGAGGAAGCGGCGTTATTCAACTTAGAACATCATCACCTGAGGATGGTCAACTGAATCTTCCTACTCAGTTCTCTTTGCACCAGAACTACCCCAATCCCTTCAACCCAACGACCGAAATCCGGTTTGATCTCCCGGATGCGGGGAATGTCTCGTTGGTTGTGTATGATGTGCTGGGAAGACAGGTTGCTGATTTAGCAACAGGCTACCAAGAGGCGGGCTATTACTCTGCAACATGGAATGCGAGTAGTGTTGCCAGCGGCGTGTACTTTGCGCGGTTCAACGTCACGAGCGCAGAGGGGAAGGTTGCCTTCTCGAAGATCAACAAGTTGATGCTCATGAGATAAACGCTATGAACGCGCATCAACGCCGCGGCTGTTTGGCGGCACTTGTGCTCATGAAGTAAAGAAGCAAATAGTCATGCAATCGAAGACGGGAGCTTGAAACTCCCGTCTTTTTTTGTGGTTATGAATGCATCCCGGAACTTCCACCAGTAACTTTACGCGTGGAAGCGCTTCCTTGACTGTCTATTTGAAACGGCGTATATTAGACCCAACACAGTCAGTTCTTTTCTCATAATGCAGGAGATCCAGGAAGAGATGGAGGCAAACTCAAGCGTCGAGGCAGGTAGTGATGTTATGACACCGGCAATGGGTCTTGATGATTTTGGTATCTCGGTCCACAAGAACACGCTGAACCGGTGGTACCAGATCATGCACATGGGCCGCATTTTGGATCAAAAGGCCGGCAATTATGTGAAGCAAGGCAAAGGCTGGTCGTATCATTCCTCGTTTGTTGGCCATGACGGCATCCAGCTTATTCTCGGCCTCTCGTTCAGACAGGGCAAGGATTTTCTCTTCCCTTATTATCGCGACCTTCTCACCGGATATGCCGCAGGCATCTCGGTTGAAGAGATCGTCATGAATGGCATCTCAAAGGCCGGCGATATTGCTTCAGGCGGTCGACACATGAGTAACCACATTGCCAAACCTTCCATCAGAATTCAGAACGTCTCGTCGGCAACTGCCAACCACTCTCTTCATGCCGCAGGTGTTGCGCGTGCGATCAAGAGATACGATGGCGATGAGATTGCATTTGCCAGCTTCGGCGAATCCTCCGCTTCGGAGGGATATGTATTTGAGGCGATGGCGGGTGCGGCTCGCGAGCGTCTTCCTGTAATTTTTGTCATACAGAATAACAAGTTCGGTATCTCCGTTCCCCTTTCTGAAGGTTCAGTCAGTCTGTGCGTAGCAGATAATTTTTCCGGTCTGCAAAACTTGAAGGTAGTGAAATGTGACGGAACCAACGTCTTCGATGCATGGCGCGGGATGCAGGCAGCCCTCGACTACGTCCACCAGGGTGATGGTCCGGCGTTGCTTCATGCTGATTGCGTCCGCATCAATTCCCACAGCAATTCCGACAGACAGGATCTTTACCGTTCAAAAGAAGAAGTTGAAGAAGCAAAGCTGCGCGACCCTCTCGTCCGTTTCCGCGCCTACCTGATCAAGGAAGAAGTGTTCTCTGAAGTTGAGCTTCGTGAGATTGAGGAAGCAAACCAACGTGAACTTGACACCGTGTGTGAAAAGGTTGAAGCCTCTCCAGATCCTGATCCACGTACGGCAACGCTCTATGTTCTACCGGACGAAGTTGTTCCTGCAGATGTGACAACCGAGTTTCCTGCCAACCCTTCAATGGTCAACCAGCTTACATTGCGAGAGGCCATCAACGAAACATTAAAGAATGAATTCAGGCGAAATCCCCATACGTTTCTCTGGGGCCAGGACGTTGCTTCGAAGGAGAAGGGTGGCGTATTCAATGTCACGAAGGGCATGCAACAGGAGTTTGGCAGCAAGCGCGTGTTCAATGCACCGATTGCCGAAGACTTTATTGTGGGAACCGCCAATGGATTCTCACGCTATCGTAAAGACATCTGGGTGTGCGTCGAAGCTGCGCAGTTTGCCGACTACGTATGGCCGGCAATGGAGCAGATTATCGAATGTTCCCATGATTACTATCGTTCGAATGGTCAGTTCGCTCCGAACATCGTCATCCGGCTTGCATCGGGGGGCTACATCGGCGGCGGCCTGTATCATTCACAGAACCTTGAAGCAGTGTTCACGAGCCTTCCCGGACTTCGGGTCGTTGTTCCGGCCTTTGCTGATGATGCTGTCGGGATGCTTCGGGCGGCATTCCGTAACCGTGGCGTGACGTTCTTCCTGGAGCCGAAGTTCTTGTATAACCAGTTCTTTGTCAAGGCGCCGAACCCTGGAAGTAATTTCTACGTTCCGTTTGGCAAGGCGCGGATTCGACGCGAAGGAAACGACCTCACTATCGTAAGTTATGGAACTGCAGTACATTGGGGTCTTCGCGCTGCATCCAAATTGGCCGACGACGGCGTAAGCGTGGAAGTGATTGACCTGCGCTCACTTGCACCATGGGATAAGGATACCGTAATGGCAAGCGTGAAGAAAACCGGTCGCCTTCTCGTTGTTCATGAAGATAAACTGACTGGCGGATTTGGGGGCGAAGTAGCAAGCTACGTTGCCGAGCATGCCTTTAAGTATCTGGATGCGCCCGTGAGCCGGCTGGGTTCCAAAGACACGCCTGTTCCTTTTTCCAAAATTCTGGAGGCAGCAATCCTGATTCAAGAGTCTGATGTATACGATGCTGCAAAGAAACTGGCGTCGTATTAGAGTAACGCGATAGGGTTTTTGAGAGGTCTTCGACAATGTCGAAGACCTCTTTTTTTTGCTGACACCACATCCTGTAGCACACTGGCATGATATAATATTCTCTCTCCAAATGAACAGGGTCTTGACTTTCCCTGAATCTTTCGTACCTTTCTATTGAAAGCATTTTGTATTCAGCCTTCAAACTCTTTGGTGGTAGGATTCAGTTGCCGTGTGGAGGATATTATGAGGAAGAGCAGAAGACATATGCGGCGTTTCATTTTGGATAAATTACGTACCCACCTGCAGGAACACTACTCGATCAATCTCCAGGAATCGCTTGCCTCCGAGGATCGGTTTTCGCTCCATCAACTTGATGCGTTGCTTGCGTTCAAGAGCGACCCGTACCTGGATGAGTTACATGCTGCATTCGAGCGTCTTGAAGAAGGCACCTTTGGCCACTGCCTGGGCTGCAAGCAACAAATCGCTCCAGAGCTGATAGGCGCCGACCCCACACGTCGCATGTGCGAACGATGCGAACAGGTGTACAGCCGCGTTGTAAGAGTGCACGAAGGGTCTCTTCTTCCCGTGTAAGAGTATTGCCTGTCTGGCCCTGTGGGAAGAGTCTTGGATTTTTCCGCGTTGTTGTATACATTCCATTCCAACTAGCTCCCAAATTTTTCACTATCTCTGTTTCTCGGTATGAAACGTGACTTGATTTCGTTTGCCATGTGGTCGAAAGACGAGTTGACCGCAATTCTCCAGCTTGCCCGACGCCTGAAGCTCGGTGAGGCGGAAGTGTACACACCGCTGCTCAACAAGAGCGCAGCTCTTATTTTTGAGAAAGAGTCTCTTCGCACACGTGTCTCGTTTGAAGTGTGCGTGGCACAACTGGGAGGGCATCCGGTGTTTCTCCAGCAGGAAACAATCGGGATGGCAACAAGGGAGTCCGTGCATGATATCGGTTCCGTGCTCTCGCAATATAACGAACTGATCATTGCCCGCACGATACGTCATCAAACAGTTGTACAACTTGCCGAGAGCGCGTCTGTCCCTGTCATTAATGCAATGACTGACCTGCTCCATCCATGTCAGATTCTTGCGGACGTCTTCACGTTGCAGGAGGTGAACGCGTTTACCCCGGATACGAAGATCGTCTATGTAGGTAACGGGAATAACATCAGCAATTCGTGGCTCGAAATTGCAGAGAAATTTCCATTCCATCTTGTGATCTCGTGCCCTTCCGGGTATGAGCCGCATCCCCAGATTCTCGAACAGACGCATTCAGCGAAAGTCGGTTGCATCGAAATCATCGAGGACCCCGTTGAAGCAGTGAAGAATGCTGATGTGGTGTATACGGATAAATGGCCTGCGAGTGGAGAAGCCCCGGAGAGTGGACGAATACAAAAGGCATTCAAACCGTATCAAGTGAATTCTTCGTTGCTGAAGCGGGCAAAGCCTGACTGCCTGGTGATGCACAGGCTTCCGGCCAACAGGGGAGAAGAAATCACGCGCGAGGTACTTGACGGAAAAAATTCCATCATACTTCTTCAGGCCGAGAACAGGCTCCATCTGCAAAAAGGAATCATCGGACACCTTCTCCAGAACCATCCCCATGTGTTGTGAATTGTGGCCGATCTGGTTTTGATTGGCTACCACAGTAGACGTTTCGGGCTTCCTCATGTCCTAAATTCCGCACAATTCGCCCCTTGCGCTCTGGCATGAAGGTTGGAGTAGGTAGGGAGGAAGAATGTACAAACTCAATACGAGGGATATCATGAAGAGTGCACTGTTGGTACTTGGTCTTTTACTGTTCGGGCTATCCGGTTCATTGGCGAACCCGGGTGTTTCGTTTGATGTGTTCTATTCTTCGCTGAGCCCTCATGGTGAGTGGATAGCGGTCGATGGCGGCGCGTACGCCTGGCGACCTGTTGGTGTTGAGGTTGGGTGGCGACCATACGGTGATGGCCGTTGGTGCTGGACGGACGACGGTTGGTATTGGGCATCGAGCGAGCCATGGTCATGGGCAACGTATCACTATGGGCGCTGGTACAACGATGATTCCTATGGATGGGTATGGGTCCCGGGGTATGACTGGGCACCGTCATGGGTTGAATGGCGATATGGAGGCGACTATGTCGGTTGGGCCCCTTTGAGTCCATACGCTGTGTTTAGTGTCGGCTTTGGAATTCATTATAGATCGTACTGGATTACGCCGCATGCCTGGTGGTCGTTTGTTGATTGCAGATATATAGCCGACCCGTACGTTCATCGGTACGTGTATCGACCTGAAAACAACACCCGGTATATCGGTCGCACTCGTTCTGCGGGAAGCGTGAGATATACCGGCGGTCGTGTCATTACACGTGGACCGGATCGTGAATACGTGGAGCGACGTGGTAATATCAGGCTTGAGCGGGCAGAGATTCGCGATGTCGCAGATCGTTCAGTCGATAGAGTTGTGCGGGATGGCGGGCGGGAGCGTGTCGAAGTCTACCGGCCAAAGATCGAAGACCGTGCCGGCACCGATCGCACTCGCCCCGATCGAGTCAGGGAAGCGGACCACGGTATTGCTCTGGATATGAAGGGCATGGATGTCAATTCACGAAATGTTGATCGTGAAGCCGGTCGCGATACGCGCCGTGCGGAGGATCTTCGCAAGAGGGTATCACCTCGCAGTGAAGGACCGCACGATCTGGACAGAGACCGCCAGCGGGATGATGGTCAACAGCCAGGGGTTGGACGTAGTCGTGAGCGGGATGGCCAACGCCGCAGTGAGTCTGGTATAGATAACAGCCGCGGACGTAGTGACGAGCAACGTGAAGTTCGCAAGGATCGTGAGGTGGAGAGACGTCCTGAAAGAGAGCGTTCTGCAGCACCCGAAGTGAAAACCCGTCGTTCGGAATCTTCCAGTGTTGGCCGTACGGCAGCACCACGTTCAGAAGGTACGCGAGGCGCGGATTCCGGGTCACGAGGTGGCGGAAGAAAGAGGTAAGGTTGAGAGAGAATTTGTAAAAACAGGTAATCAAAGAGAAGCCCTGGCCAAAACACTGAGCCAGGGCTTTTTTCTTGGCAGTAATCAGATTTTGGCTGGTAACAGATCCTTCTTTCGCTTCAGTAAACTGGTAGATCTCCAGTTCTGTACTTCAAACCATTGTGGTGATTGTGAAGACTGGACAAGATACTTCGTATCGTCCTTCTTGAAGAAGCGTATCTGGGTTCCTTCCACCTCAACAATCGCAGAGAGCTTTGGAGGTGACGAAAGAGTGGAATCGATAAACTCGTCTGTTTGAATGTTTGCTAGAGCGGTGAGCAATGGTTTTATAACGGTCTGGTTAACAGAATCCCCATTGATCCGCCAGAGGCTGTCGGCCAATGAGAGTGAAAATGTTGTGTCGCCATACTGGAACTTCACGTTCTTTATCCCACTTTCATCAACCTTGAAGATTGTCTTGTCACGCCATTCCTTCGTCTGTTTGCTAAAGAAGGAAGTGAGTACCTCGTTGGCAAGTTGTACGTCATTCGATCCATCAAGTCTGACGTAGGTTTCTGTAAAGGAAGTGCTTGGTTTCCCAACGCGAACCGCAGCCTTCAGTGTTCCTTTCTCGTATACCTTCACGAGTGTGCCGGTCGAATCGACCTGAAAGAGGTGTTGTTTCTCCGGGTTCGTTGACACGAGACTGCTTAGCTCGATCTTCCTCGCCTTTCCAACCGCAGATGTTACAGACGCCTCGTCCGCCTTGTACTGAATGGGCGAAGTAATCATCCATGTTCCGGCTTGCTTCTCCAGCACAACAACACCCGTTGATGAGCTGATCTCCATCCTGTCAACTGCGGTGGAATCATAATCGACAAGCATCTTTCCTGACGGACCAGTGGCACTGGTTTCACCTTCCTGACGCAAAGCAAAGAACGTTGCTATGGACAGGCCAACGAGAATGATGATTGAGTAAAGAGTGTTTCGTTTCATGGCTGTGCTATTCCGTATTGCAGTGTTGTTGAATTTCTTCACATCGAGCACATTGTCGAGAGGGCTCGTTCCTGCTCACAATGCCGAATCTTATGCAGCGCTCATGATTCTCTTCCTGGCCTTGCGCATTCGCCATCGGAACAGACCATAGCCGAGTACGAGAAGTGGCGGCACGGCAAGGTTGCCATACTTCAATAACTTCTTTGTTCCATCTGAAACCTGCTCAAGTGGTGGCATGCTGACATCCTTGGTGCGAATGGTAATCAGACCGGCATCGTCAACCATATAGTCCACCATGTTGGCGAAGAAGGTCAGATTGTCCCGATTACCCAAATACTGGTCGCGGCCAAAATCGCCATCACCCACCAATACGATCCGGCTTGCCGGGCTCGTTTGAATCGTGTTGCCACTTGGAGGTATTGCACCGGCCGAGGTATCACGTGGTACCTCTTTGCCTGCATAGAAACTTTTGAATTGTCCATACACGAGAACTGCAAGCGGGATCTCCTTCTCTGCGAAGTCCTCCTTCTTGTACTGTTGCAACGGATCGAACATGAAGAAACCGGTTTGGCGTCCGCTTTCATTTGAGCTTCGGATAATAATATCGCCTTGCAAATTTTTCGTCGCAAGGTTTGCGGTATCAACGGAACTTGCAAAGAAGAGAACAATCCCCTGCAAATCCTTTACCATCATGTTTTCTTTGCTGAAAGTGCTGGCGAGCGGCAGATAAGGGAACGGCACCTGTGATTGGACATTGAATCCGAATTGCTGCTGAACAATACTTACACTTGCACACCGGGAGTCCCGCACGAGATCTGGATTGATGCGCAGGCCATAGTTTTCCAGCAGATCATCGAGGTTCAACTCCGACGCCTTTCCAAAACGCTGCTGCAGGCTTGCTTCGATTTTGTTGATCAAAAACGCGACCTTGCCTCCGTTCATGATAAACTGATCGATCTGGTACTTGTCAGACTCAGGAAAACGTTGCGTGGGAGCCATGATGATCAGGGCGGCCAAATCTGTCGGAACAGGCTTTCCCTTGCTGATATCAACGGTCGTGACTTGATACTGTTTTGCAAGTGTTTGCTGTACGTTCTTGAGTTCGGTCAACTCCGGCTCTCCGTGGCCGCTAAGAAATCCGATTTTCTTTTGAGTCTTGCTTGTTAAGCGTTTGATTGTGCTGGTAATGTCGTATTCCAGCGTCGATGTATTCTGAATGACCGGGATAACTTCCTTCTTGTCTTCAAATAAAATTACCATTCCCATGTACGCGCGCTTTACCTCGAACTTATCTTCCTTCACAACCTGCACCTGCACAGGCTGAATGCCCTGCTGCTGTGCGTCCTGTTCACCTTTCTCTCCGCTCGGGTCGATGAACTCGAACTGAAGGTTCCCTTTCGAATATGCCTTGTACTCATTGAGTTGATCGAGGAGCGACCGGCGGTTCATGTTATACGGGGCGGGAAGATCCTCAGTGAAGTACGCCTTGATCGTGATACGGTCGTCGAGGGTACGCATCGATTGCTTGCTTGCATCCGAGAGGGTATAGACGCCATTCTTCGTGATGTCCAACCGCCCGAAGAGACGCACGGAAACGATATTGAGAAGAATCAGGATGGCGAGTGTAATGCCAACGCGGAAGAGCGCTTGTGTCTTTGGAGATTTTGTATTCATCTTACCACTTTCGTCGTTCAAGTGAAACAGTTGCAAGGAAGAGCGAGAAGCCGAGCAGTGATCCGAAATAGATCAGGTTACGTGAATCAAGAACGCCTCGAACAATATTTGAGAAATGAAAGTCCATCGATAGGAATTCGAGGGTGGATGCAAATGCGTCCGGCACGTACATGAGAATCTTGTCGAGCATGAAAAGCACGAACACTATCAGGAAGCTGAGGATAAATGCGATGATCTGGTTTTCGGTAAGACTCGAAGCCAGCAGTCCGATCGAGATATATACGCCACCCATCAACAACAGCCCGACATATCCGCAGATGACCGGGCCAATATCGATCTTGCCGAGAGACATGATGGTGATAAGATAGAGAAGTGTCGGCGCCAGCGCCGCCGCGAGAAGCGTCCAGGCAGCGAAGAATTTGCCAAGGACGATCTCAATATCGCGCACCGGCTTGGTTGTCAACAATTCCAGCGTACCCGATTTTTTTTCCTCGGCGAGAAGCCTCATTGTTACCGCGGGTACAAAGAACAAGTAGATCAGCGGTACCAATTCGAACACGATCCGCAAGGAAGCAACGTTCATGAGGAACAGGTTGCTGGTGAAAAACCAGCCAAGGATGACAAGAAATACCACGATAAACACATACGCCACCGGCGAGTTAAAGTAGGACCGCAACTCCCGCTTATAGATTGGAAAAATACTGGATAATGAGTTCATGGTTTCTGACTGCTATTGGTTGCGAATACCGGGCTACGTTGTTGTGAGTTTATGGAACACCTCTTCGAGGCTTGTGGTCTTGCGTTGCATTTCGAGGATTATCCAGCCTTCAACTACGGCCAGGCGGAACAGATTCTCGCGAACATCTGCATTCTTTTCAATGTGAAGAGTATAGCGAGAGAGCGAATCCCTTGTGGAGAGGACCTCGACGCTAACAACCGAGCCAACCGTGCGGAGCTTCGGGGCAATTTGGTCCACCGGGTTGACGGCATTCGTCTTCAGTTCGATGGTCAGCGATTCGGCACCCTGGAATTGTTGCTGGAGAGCCTCGGGAGTGCCATCCGCAACAATCTTTCCTTCACTGATAATAAGCACGCGGTCGCACGTTGCTTGCACTTCCGAGAGTATGTGTGTAGAGAGAACGACCGTCTTTGCGCGGCCAAGTTGTTTTATGAGGTTGCGGATCTCAACAATCTGGTTTGGATCAAGGCCGCTTGTCGGCTCGTCAAGGATCAGTACCTCCGGGTCATGAATCATCGCCTGTGCGAGGCCAACACGCTGGCGATATCCTTTGGAAAGCTCACCGATGTCTTTATGTCGAACATCCTCAAGGCCGCACGTGTGTACCATTTCCTTCAGGCGATGCTGCATGGCGCTTCCCGTCAAGCCATGCAATTGTGCCGAGTATTCAAGATAGTCCAGAACATTCATGTCGAGATAAAGGGGGTTCATTTCCGGAAGATAGCCGATCTTCCTCCGTACTTCCAGCGAGTGTTGAGTGTTATCCAGTCCGTCCACCTCAACAGTGCCGGATGTAGACGGCATGTAACAGGTGATCATTTTCATTGTCGTGGTCTTTCCGGCGCCGTTGGGACCCAGAAAACCAAGAATCTCACCTGTCTTTACATCGAACGAGATATTGTCTACAGCTTTTTGCTCACCATACAGCTTTGTGAGATTGTGTACAGCGATCGACATAACACACCAGAGTTATAAAACAGGAATTTGCTGGAGAGCGTTGCTCCGAAGCGTGACAAATCTAAAAAAGCAGAGGAAAAGATGCAAGAGTTTGTTTACACGTTGATTCCCGGATTAAAGGAGTTTAATGTGGAGTTACGGGAATGATCACCCATGCAATCACATAAGCAATGCAAAAGGGAATTACTGCTGTGACCAGGGCGATCACGACGCCAACGAGACGCACAATTGTTGGATCGACATCCATGTATTCTGCAATCCCGCCGCAAACGCCGGCGAGTTTCTTGTCATTGGAAAGGTGGAGGCGCTTCATAGGAGTATTCAATACTGAGTAATGATGTCAGAGTTTTGGCCGTTTTGTATGCCAATCTGTAATTGATTGAAAGACATGGGCCGCCTCCAGCACGTTAGCCTCGGCGAATTGAGGGCCGATGATTTTCAATCCGATTGGAAGTCTTTGCTTATTGAACCCGCACGGTATTGAACCCGCACGGTATTGAAACCGCAGGAAGGCCTAAAAGGTTCTCGGCCGCCTCAATAATATTTCCCCCCTCGAAGATGGAGTTCATATCGGCATCAATCGGTGGAGCACATTTGAGCGTACTCGAGCCGAGAATGAGATCGATCTTCGAAAATAGTTCGGCAAAGTCCTGCACCATCGCCGTCCTGATTCTCTGGCAACGCAGATAATCAACAGCGGTGATCAGTTGGCCACCAAGCAGTTCACCTCGTCTGTCAGGGTCAATGATGCCGCTGATCTTGCCCGAGCGAATGAGGGGCTCAAATGCGGAAGCCTCTTCGGCAGCGATAATTGTTGTTGCAGCTGCTTCATAAGGATGTTCGGGCAATGTCAGTTCAACGGGTTCGGTTCCCATCTGTTTGAACACCCTGAGCCCTTCTTGGAATGCCCTTGCGACATCCGGTTCTCCCCACTTGTCATAATCTTCTCGCATGAAGCCAATCCTGAGTTTTGACAGACGTTCTGATGCCTTGGTGTATTTGGGTTTGAAGATAGCGTCGGTGGAGTAGGGATCTTCTGAATCCTTTCCGCGGACAATGTCAAAGACAGTTGAACAGTCAATTGCATCACGTGCAAGAACACCAACTTTGTCCATTGTCCAGGAGAGCGACATTACTCCAGCACGGCTGATTTGTCCGAAGGTTGGTCGCAGTCCTGTGACACCGCAAAAAGATGCCGGCGTCATTATTGATCCCCACGTTTCTGAGCCCAACGCAAACGAACAAAGTCCAGCCGCTACAGCGGCGGCTGATCCGCTTGAAGAGCCACCAGACCAACGGGAAAGATCCCAAGGGGTTCTGCATGCACCGGTAGCAGTCGCATTCGGAGGTCCACCTGCTAATTCGCTCATTGCACATTTTCCAAGGAGTATTGCCCCGGCATTTTTTAGTCTAACAATGACGGCTGCATCGTCATCAATCACTTGGTATGAGTACGGACGAGCACCCCAAGTGGTCGGGTAACCTTTCACTGCAAAAAGATCTTTGGCAGCGAACGGTATACCGTGCAGCGGCCCGCGGTAGAAGCCAGCATTGATTTCTTTCTCGGCTTGCTGCGCCTGTTGAATTGCAAGTTCAGTTGTGACTATTGCAAAAGCGTGAACTCGTGGATTGATCTTCTCAATTCGATTAAAGTACGCTTCTGTGATTGCAACGGGCGAGAGCTTCTTTCTCTTGATAAGCTTAGCCTGTTGGCTGAGTGAAAGGAACAGGGTCTCGACTGGGATCATCTTGACTTACCCTCGCGTTTTTCAAGTCGAAGACTCACCGGAACAAAACTTGGAGCGAGCCCATTTGCGAGGTCCCTCTCCCTCAGTGTGGAGAGCGATTTGTCTTGCGCTGCGAGGAATTTTGAGGCGAGGATTTTGTCCTCATCGGTGAGTGTGTATCCGGCAATTCTGTTTGGGATAGCACATTCGCTTTGTGCTTGTAATAGATCGGCCTTCTCGACAAGGCCCGCGAGATAAAGGGAAGGTGGTGCCGTAACGAGCAGTTTTGTAAAAGCCCTTCGTGAAAACCTTGTCATACTTTCCCCAAAAAGGTGAAAGAGAAATCAGATTAAGGAATAAACTTCTCAAACTTCGGAAAGTTTAGACATTTTCAAGGACACAGGCAAGCGAGACGAATTCCGATTTTGAACATTACAAATTTTCTTCTTGACAATGTAGTTCGAATGCATATATTGTAGCCCGAATCACTTTACGCTATTTATGTGATTTACGTGTTTGTTCTTTGATATGGAGGAAATACTCTTGAGTTCGGCCTGTAAACCAAATAAGATATCGAAAACAGCCTTTATGGCTGTTTCGTTACTATTTGTCTCTCAGATGTCGCAAGCGCAAGGCAATTATCATTCATTTGAGCTTGAATCCGGCATATCAATTGGAAATCTTGGGGACAGGTACGACACGGAAGCACACATGGGATATGATTTTTCGGTCGCTTTCTTTGCCACTGAAGGAGTGAAGATTGGGATTTCAACCCGCTTTGCCAACGCATTCCCCGAATATGACTTGGTCAACAGTATCGGACGCCAAGAGATCCATCTTTCAAGCTATGAGGCTTTCGCATCTTATCGAATCGGAAATGTGCTAGCCTCCTTCGACCTTTCTGCTACCGGCAGCATAGGCATTGCTATTCAAACTACTGACGAACAAAGTGTATCGGCTGGGGCATTCGGTTTCATCAAAGTTCCAGGCAGATCTGAACGAGCAGCAATTTATTCCGTGGGACTGGTTGCATCAAGGGAATTATTCTCACGTGTTTCGGCCTTTGTTTCCTCGGGACTGTCCTTGATCTCGCCAGTACAAATATCTTCAATGGGATACTCAATTGGGGGAGGGCTTTCACTTGGAATGTTCTAGACTGTTCGGCGGAATCCTATTTATAGCCCTTCTCATGCATTCGGTTCCTGCTCAAGCGCAAGAGACCAACCCGGTTCCTATTCAGAGGAACGTGATTGATTTGAACGAAGGCGTAGCTTTTGAGATTTCTCCACACACGGGTATGATGGGTGGGAGTGGCACGTTTGGCTTGCGCGTATCCATGAACTATAGTTCGTTCAACCTCGAACTGGCCGGTGAGCAGGTCATCGGTAAGACAGCGAATTTGTATCCTCTTTCGGTTAATGCGCTGTTGAATCTCACGACACGTGGAAGGCTCATACCATATGGCATTGTGGGTGGGGGACTGCTTCTGACCGTGCCGACGAATTCGCTTGGCGATGAAACAGTCACCACACTTGGAGTGAATTTTGGAGGTGGTGCACGCTACTACATAACGAGATCATTCGGTGTTCGAGTAGAAGTGAAGCAGTACGTCACAAGTGTGCGTAGTGAACGCGAGTCCAACAATGAATTGCTGTTCTTTCAGGAATTCAGTGTCGGCGTGACATTTATGCTTCGTTGACAAATAACAATGTGAGGTGTACGATGATTCAGCGTTACAAGATCGTATGTATTCTGCTCTTTGTTGCCGTGATGATGCAGCCTTCTGCCCGGGCCCAATTGCCCTATGAGAGCAGTATCAGCCTCTCGGCGGGCGCATATGCGGCAAGCGGGTTTGGCACGAACCAGTTTATCGGGCTCCGGTACAACTACTTTTTTCTTGGGGGACGTTACTTCGTTGAGGCGTCCCTCGGCATGGGGAGCCTGAGATCGCGGGTACTCGAGAATGTTGCCAAAGCGCAGGTGTTCGAGACCGAGAAGCTCCTCGCGTACGAATTTGTCGGGGCGTATGACTACAATCCATCGGGCTACCTTCCATACTTTGCGCTGGGAGTTGCTGGTATCAACCAAGGCGGGCAATCGAAGTTCGCGGGAGTGCTCGGTGTTGGCAAAAGGATCCCTCTGGTCGGGCTCTTTGGTACAAATCAACTCGGTGTCCGATACGATGTGCGCGATCAGATTTTTTCGCAGAAGATCAACGATAGCGATCCATTCATCTCGCACAATTTGGTTTTCACGTTTGGGTTGCAGTTCTATTTTTAGTGAAGTGGGGATTTCAAGGACATCAACAACATCAATAGCCGGGGTACTATGAAAGCACAATCGATCACATTTCGAAGTATCACACTCGGACTATCTCTGGTGCCGCTCGGGTTAACACTCATCTCCTGCGGCGCTTCCCCCCCCGATGATATTCTCCAACGCTCAGGCCAGGCAGCGCTTGTATTTGTGAAGGAGCCGAGCCAGCAAGGCAATCGCAGCGGTGCAATGCGAAGCAACTTTGACGAGTACTATCCTGGGACGGATCTCATCCTCCTGTCTCCCATTTCCAGTCAGGGTGAACTCGCAAATCTGACCGCTCAATATACTCGGCGCAATCAGACCAACCCGAACAATTTCGGAGCAGCAGTTGATCCAGAGGTATCTTTTGATGGAAAGAAAATTCTCTTCTCCATGAAAGAAAACAGGAACTCGCTCTGGAAACTGTATGAAATGAATATCGATGGCAGTGCGTTGGTCCAGTTGACGGATCAGACCTCCGGCGATGACATGGATCCGACATATCTTCCCAACGGTCAAATCATCTTTGCGTCCACCAGACCGGGAATTGTTGATGAATACGAACGTCACAATTCACCGTTACTCCACGTGGCAGACCGTGGTCCGGATGGCAGGATGACCAATATTCGTCGCATCTCATTCAACCAAAGTCATGACACCAACCCGATAGTGCATTCGAGCGGCAAGGTTATCTACAGCCGGTGGGAACATCTTGGCGATCCAAACAAGTTTCCCATGTTTGTGATCAACCCCGATGGTACGCGCCCATTTGTCATGTACGGAAACCATTCGCCGCAACAAAGCGGCAGCCGTGTGTTCCTGGAGCCGCGCGAACTTTCCGATGGCGGCCTTGTCTGCGCTGTGATGGAGAGAGACTCGCGGTTCGAAGGTGGTGCAATCGCGATCATTGATATTTCCAAGTCAGACGATAACCTGACATTTATCACACCTGCAACGGCGCCGTTCAACAACACCAATCGCCCGACCAGCGCACTCTATAAAACTCCATTCCCCATCATTGACAACAATTCAGAGAAAATCCTTTTTGCCATGTCTCCAATCCCACTTCAAAATGGAATGGGGAACGCTCAAGTTGATTACGGGCTCTATGTTATGAATAAGGATGGCGCTAACGTACAGTTGATATATAACGATCCCGGCTCCAATGAGTATGATCCGGTTCCTGTTCTGCCGCGTGAAAAAATCCCTAGCGGCGTTCCCCAGGTAATACCCACGGATCCTAATGTTGCGGCTGCTCTCGCGTCGGGACAAACGACGGGAATGTTCTTTGACGGAAATGTTTACGATCGTGCAACAACTGATGGACAGACCCGACCCTCGGCCTCATTTGTGAATGATGATGGTTCAGCAGGGCAGGTGAAGCACGTCAGAATTCTTGAAGCAGTACCGCTTCCGCGCGATGGTAACCGACGTGGTGGACCGATCGGTCAGACGAATTTCGAGAAGCAGCGGGTCGTCGGGTACGCGCCCGTCCGTTCTGATGGATCATTTGCGGTTGAGGTCCCCGCAAATCGTTCACTCCATATGCAGACACTCGACCAGTATGGGATGATGTTGGTGAACCAGTTAACCTGGGTGCAGGTGATGCCGGGCGAACGGCGATTGTGTACAGGCTGCCATGACTCTCATGACCGTGACAGGGTTATCAATGACCTGCAGATCCTTTCCACATTGGAAGTGAGGAACAATGCGCGCGGAACGACATTCAACGCAGGGTTTAACAATGCGGATAATGTCATGAACCATCCGGCAGCGCGAACGGATACCGTGGATTTCTTTGACCGGAATAGAACCGGGAGAACGAATACCGTACAGGCGATATTTGACCAACGTTGCATTTCATGTCACAATGCTGCGTCTCCTGCAGGCGGGCTGAGTCTTGCAACTATAGCCTCGGATATGACTCCGGTTCCCTCCAACTCGAACATGAGCGGAACAACCTGAGGCAAAATTCCGCCGAACACCTACTTCTATCGCCCGAGCGGCGGCGCGAACTTCACCAAGTACTCCAACTCGCAGTGGTTGTGGGACAACGCCTTTCAGGCGATGGTTGCGACGCACTTCAACGTGTCCAGCGCAATTCTGAGCATCGAGAGTTACCCGCAGTTTACAG
>JANNSJ010000015.1:0-206813 GCA_031402435.1 Bacteroidota bacterium
TGTTCGGGGAAATGGTGTGAATGACGTTCTGGTAGCAGGGAGTTTTTGTGAGGTCGTGCACTTCAACGGCTTTTCCTGGTACAACTATCGTAACGAGATACCATTTGCAAATGGTGCGTTGGGAAGGATAGCTTTCAAAGGAAATCTTGCTATCACCGTCGGACTATTGGGGCAGCAAGCTCTTGTTGCAATCGGAAGGAGGTGATCTAGGTTGAGAGGTACGAGTATCCCGTCCCGGCAGAGATCCGAAGAGACCTGCATTTGAAACGCCCGCGTTGTTACTCCTTGATTTTGTAGTGCGATGGAAGTACTTTTCTTCCTGACAAGAAGAAAAAAGGAGTTTAGATGCCAGACCCAGTGAAACCTCTTGAGCATAGTCGGAACTCTCCTCTTGAAATGCACCCGGAGGACTTCCGGAGGCTCGGACACAAGGTTGTGGATTACACGACCGGCCTTCTTTCATCATTACCATCCCGACCGATAACGAAAGGCGAACCTCCTGAAGTTATCCGCTCTCTGTTGGGCAGCGGCTCACTCCCCGAAGACGGAACAGATCCACAGCAGCTCATCGACGAAGTAGCTCCGCTTCTCGTGGAGCATTCGCTCTTCAACGGTCATCCGAGATTCTGGGGATACATCACCTCGTCTCCCGCTCCAATCGGGATGCTGGGCGATCTGCTGGCCTCCGCAATCAACCCGAACGTTGGAGCGTACAACCTTTCTCCTGTGGCAACAGAAATTGAGCGTCAAACCGTTCGTTGGATAGCTGAATTGATCGGGTATCCTGCTGACTGTGGAGGCATCCTCGTGAGCGGAGGGAACATGGCGAACTTTGTTCCGTTCATGGTGGCCTGTCATGCTCAAGTGCCGTGGGACTTGCGTGCAGAGGGTTGGAATGGAAGGCCACGCGTTGCCGTCTATGCATCAGCGGAAACACACGGCTGGCTGCAAAAAGCTGCCGACATGTTCGGCCTTGGAACTTCATCTGTACGATGGATTCCAACTGACGATCGGCTTCGCATGAGAACAGACGTGTTGCGCGAGAAGATTGTTGAAGACAAAGCACATGGTGTGTTGCCGTTGTTGGTCATTGGAACCGCAGGTTCAGTAAGCACTGGTGCCATCGATCCGTTACCTGAACTGTCGAAGATCTGCCGTGAACATAAGCTGTGGTTTCATGTCGATGGCGCCTACGGCGGATTTGCTGCAGCCCATCCTGACTCTCCATCTGATCTCAAGGCTCTCTCTCTTGCCGATTCTGTTGCTGTTGATCCCCACAAGTGGCTGTACGCTCCGCTTGAAGCCGGATGCGCATTGGTGCGAGACCCGAATCGTCTCAAGGATACTTTCAGTTTCCATGCTTCATATTACAGGTTCGATGAAACCGGTGGAGAGCCGCCGGTAAATCTCCATGAGTATGGCCCGCAAAACTCCCGGGGCTTTCGTGCGTTGAAAGTCTGGCTTGCATTGCGTCAGGCCGGACGCAAAGGGTATCAGCAATCCATCGGTACAGACATCAGCCTTGCAAAAGAACTCTTCTCATTGGTTTCTTCAAACGCAGAACTTGAGGCGTTTACGCACGGTCTAAGTATCACAACCTTTCGGTATGTTCCCGTGGACCTACGCTCAAAACTTAAAGAAGAGGAAGAGTATTTGAATACGCTGAACAGTGAACTTCTCGATCAGATGCAGCGCGGTGGAGAGGCATTCCTGTCAAACGCTATTATCAATGGAGTCTTCACTCTGAGAATGTGTATCGTGAATTTCAGAACGACGCTCAAGGACATGCATGACCTGCCCGAGATTGTGATACGCTATGGCCGGGAAGCGGACTCGCGACTCCGTTCAAAACCTGCTCAATGACGACAATGCCAGGGAATTGCTATTTGGGAGGAGATTCCTGAAATTTAATGGCAGTCCCGTCGCAATTCTTTTCTGAGCCATCTCCATGATCAACGCAGCAGAAGCTCTTCAGATTATTCTGGACCATACGTCTCTTCTCTCTACCGAGAAAGTGCCGCTGCTTGCTGCCCTCGGAAGATCGATTGGGCAGGGCATTATTGTCAAGGAAGATATCCCGCCGTTTGATAACAGTTCAATGGATGGATATGCGGTTGCAGCTTCCGATCTACAAAGTGCGACTGGCGAACATCTTTGTATCCTGGAGATTGTCGGTGAGTCCAGTGCGGGAAATGTATTTAGTGAAGGGATTAAGTCCGGTCAGACGGTGCGCGTTATGACCGGTGGGATGATACCTGACGGTGCGGATGCTGTCGTTCCCATAGAACACGCGACCCAATTGGATGAAGAACACGTGCAGTTCACGGAGGCAATTCGATCAGGGCAGCATATACGAAAGCGCGGTGAGGATATCGCCAAGGGAGATATTGCGCTGCACTCCGGTCAACTTCTTACTCCCGGTGCAATTGGCATGCTTGCGTCGATGGGGTACAAACGTGTGCGCGTATACAAACGACCGGACGTGAACATTGTCGCGACGGGCGATGAACTCGTTGACGTTGACGAAGAACCCGGGGACGGACAAATCCGAAACAGCAGTTCCTACGCGCTTGCCGCGGGTGTTGTCCAAGCCGGTGGAGTTCCACACATCCGTGGCATTGTCCCTGATAAGCGAAAACGGCTTCGGAAAGAGATCAAGGAAGCGCTTGACGCGGAAGTCGTATTGATAACCGGCGGCGTTTCAGTAGGGAGGTATGACTTTGTGAAGGATATCCTTGCTGAGCTAAGCGTGGAGATCCACTTTAGGAAAGTGAATATCAAGCCCGGCATGCCGCTGGTATTCGGGACCTATGAAGAGACACTTGTGTTCGGACTCCCCGGAAATCCCGTTTCGTCGGGAGTAACGTTCCTTCAGTTTGTGAAACCGGCGTTGCTCAAGATGTGCGGGAGGGAAGACGTTGTGCCGATGAGGCATAGCGCTGTGATGGACCAGGAATTCAAAAAATCTGATGGCAAACGGCACTACCTCCGCGGCATCGCTGACAGGCGGGACGGCATTCTTCATGTTGTTACAACCGGTACGCAAAGCTCAGGCGTGATGAGCTCGCTCTCAAAAGCGAATTGTCTGATCATGGTTCCCGAAGAAGTGACCATGCTCTGTAAAGGCGATCCGGTCGAGATCGAATTGTTGTAGAACAAATTCCTTTTCAAAAAAAGATGCGAGACGTATCAAATAAACCGAACACGTTCCGGTCTGCAAAAGCAACAAGCTCAATCCGTTGCCTTCCCGAAACCATTTCTGCAATCCGTTCCGGCAACGTTCCCAAAGCTGATCCGATTGGTGTGTCAAAAGTGGCAGCGATCCAGGCTGCAAAAAACACCAGCCTCCTCATTCCGTATTGCCATCAGGTGCCGCTTGATTTTGTTGGCGTTGAAGCGGAGATACGTGAGACGGAGATTCGTTTTGTTGTCGAGATAAAGGCAGTATGGAAAACTGGCGTTGAGATGGAAGCTCTTGTTGCAGCCTCTGCAGCTGCACTAACCCTCTACGACATGCTCAAGATCATTGATGACACGATGGAGGTTGGTTCGGTCAAGTTGATGGAGAAAAAGGGGGGAAAGTCAGACTTCAAGATGAAAGATGCTGGCACACTCAGGGTGGGCGTCATCGTCCTTTCAGACAAAGCCTCGAAGGGTCAGAGGGAGGATCTCTCCGGAACAGTAATCAAAGAGCGGCTTGAGAGATTGGGATGTACTGTTGTCGAGTACAAGATCCTCCCGGATGAACTCATGTTGATTGAGAGTGAGTTGATCAGATTGAGTGACGGTGTTGCTCTCGACCTGGTGATCACAACCGGTGGAACTGGTGTGGGTCCACGTGACGTAACTCCTGAAGCAACATCTGCTATCGTGCAGCGCGGACTTCCAGGGGTTGAGGAGTGCATTCGAGCGTATGGTCAGGAACGGACAAGGTATTCAATGCTGGGTCGTGGTGTTGCGGGTGTTCGCGGTAGTACGATTATTGTGAACCTTCCAGGTTCCGTCAGTGGTGTACGTGACGCTCTGGATGTCCTCTTCCCGTGGCTGCTGCATGCGTTTGACATGCTCAAGGGTGGAGGTCACGAGCCTAGTTAGAACTTCATTGCTGCATCTGCCTGTTTTGTAGTATGCTGTACGATCTTCTGCGTTTGATATGCCTTGATGTCGTTGATCGTGGCGTGCACGCGCTGAAGTGAAGCATCGATGCGGTCCAACCATCCGAGAATCTCGTCGTCATTTTCAAACTTCCGACGAATGGTGTGAGACGTAATAGAGATAACGGCAAGCGGGTTGTTTACGTTATCCTGTAGCAATGCTGTTATTTCATCGAGCAACTGAAGATGAATGCGCTGGCGTTCAAATTCGGATTGTACCTTGACCCGGTAGGATTCTTCGTTCTTCTTTTCCCTTCTGTACTTCTGCAACTGAATAAACACGGCGGCAATCACCCACATCAAAATCAGAGAGTCGAATTGCAGCACATAGTCCAGGAAGCCTCTCTTGGTGGTGCTATGTTCCATCAAGTTGATGGACGTGAGCAGATAGTAGCCGTAGATAACAACCGCGGCAACAAGGATGAAGTACTTTTCCAGGAAATCCCGTGTGGGATTCCATATTCTCCAGAATAGGCTGACCATGATATCACCTCTTAGAATACTGTGAGAAACCCGCCCCGCAACGTCGGGTTTCATGCGGCAATATAGATAGGTGGACGGCAAGTTACAACGGTTTGTTCATCGATTTTCTTGTGAGGAAAGTCTGGTGTTCATTTGTCGAGGAGCATGGATGCAATTTTACCTCTTGGCTTTCGTATTTACCTGACTTTGGAGTGCCGGGGGCAGCTTGTAACCTATCCGTTGATTAGGGAGGTTCAGGATGAGGGAGTCCTCGCCTATGGTCTCGACCCCGGCAGCTTGCAATTCAGAATCAGGCATCGGGGAATCCAGGTAAATTGTCATCTGGATGTTATTGGCCTGGCTCTGAATGAATGCCTGCACTGTTCCCAACTGGCTCTGCTTACGCTGGAGCGCAGCCGGGAGGGCGAATGATGGCATTTGGCGGAGAGAGATATTCGCAGTAGTATTCATGCGTGATTGTTGTGGTTGACCTGCGTCCTTCTTCAGTCTGGATGGATCCTGCCGGAAGACATTTGTTTGGCCTTGCGACTCAGCCAATGGCTGGACACGTTTCTCATCGCGTTGACTCGTTTCAGTTGAGATGATACGTCCTTCGACCCAGAACGTTTGTGGCGAAGCTACCGTGGCCTGGTCGGTAAGAAGGATCTCGTTTTCCATCTTTCGCTCTTCGCCAGCGCTAAGTTCTGCGCCGGCGGCGGCTGGGGCAGCAGAAGGCGACTCTGCAAATCGGTCATCACTCTTGTCGAGTGCTCCCTTCTCTGTTGATTGTTCCGTCTTACGAAGTTTGTTTTTGTCGGAATGATCCTTTTCAACGGAGCTCTTCAAAGCAGCCAGATCGTCTCTCGTTCGAGTATCAGGAGATGGACCAGCGTTTTCTTTACTCTCTGTCTCAATGGGTTGCTGCGGTTGCTCATGCACAGCCTGTTCGGGAATCTCAGACTTGTTCCAGGTGTTTGCATCAAACCAGTTGTTGTACACTCCCACCGTGACAAGGACGAGGAATACGGCGGCAAGGCTGGCAACTCGCATCCAGGGGATATTGCTTCTCGCTGGCGTAACGCCAGCAATTGCACGCTGGTTCAATTCGAGGCGTGCATTCAGGCGTTCTTTCAGCGCTGTACGGCCGGCCATCCTTGTTCCGGCAATGATCCGTTGTTCGTTTGTCACTGCAATACGACAGGCCTCGCATGCTTTCAAATGTGTGGCGAGCCGTGCTTCTTCAGCCGAATCGAGAAGATGCAGAACGTACTTCGAGAGAAGTTCGTCGTCGTCAGTCCAGTGTATGTTGCTGTTCTCTGTCATGACCCTATTGAAATCCCTTCAGAAGCTTTTCCAGTGCTTTCTTGCATTGATACTTTTTTGACTTCACTGTGTCGGCATTAGCGAAGCCCATCTGCACAGCAATTTCATCCATTGCAAGTTCCTCCCAGTAGTAAAGCAATAGGAGTTTCCTGCATGGGTCGCCGAGACTCGTGAGTGCCGAGGCAACCTGTCCTGCTTCCTCAGTTTCAATCAACTGTTCCAAGCCGGAACTGTCGTCGCTGGGCGTCGGATCGTTTGCCATATCCGTTGCAATCTCGCGCCGTGTTCGCGCAAGTCTCCGCAGCCACATGTTCTTGACTATTGCAAAGATGAATGTGCTGATCTTCGCCTTGTGTTCATAACGACCGGCGCGAACTCTCTCCCACATTACCACCAATGCTTCCTGCAGCATGTCGTCTGCATCATCCTGGGTGCCATTGTTCCGCGTAATAAATGCGGACACCTGGCGTTCGTTTGCCTGATAGAGCTTCACCAATGCTTCCTCATCTCCCTTGCCGATTTGGTCAAGAATCCTGGCATCTTCATTCAAAAAGAAAAGGTTCATTTACCTTTCAAGAGTTAATGTCATTAACAAGCAATAGGTGAATGGCTGAAGATAAGAAGAATTCAGAAGAGAGCAAACAACAGCTAAATGACTGATTTCAAGCTTCATAAACAACACAAGGAGGGCGTTATGAAAAATATCCATCGGATGTTGATATGCCTGGTACTCACCACTGTGGTGTCGGTATCAGGGCAAGAAAAGGGAAATGTTGGTGATCGAACGTCTGTTGATCTTACGATCTATAACCAAAACCTCTCGCTTATCCGGGAAGAACGCTTTCTCAATCTCACGAAGGGTATGAACCGTGTCATCATTCCTGATATTCCTTCGACGATTGATGGTACGTCGGTCCATTTCCTGAGTCTGACAGACCCGAATGGTGTGAAGGTACTCGAACAGAACTATCAATATGATCTTGTCCATCAGGCAAAGCTTCTTGAGAAATACATCGGGAAGCAGGTGGAGTTTGTGCGATACGATGAGGCTGCAAAGAAGGAGTACTCGGTGTTCGGGCGCTTGCTCGCAACCGGTTACGCTCCTCAACCTGTCTACGGCAATGCAATGCCAAGTTTCATGAATACCGGTGGCATGATTGCCGAGATCAACGGCAAGATCGAGTTGAATCCCGCCGGACGGCTCGTCCTGCCAAGTTTGCCTGAAGGCCTGATTCTCAAACCACAGCTCGAATGGCTGGTGGCAAATAACAAGGAGGGTCAGCACAAGACAGAGATCAGCTACCTTGCCAGTCAGCTCTCGTGGACATGCAACTATGTTGCGCTGCTGGACAAGAATGACACGAAGCTTGACCTGACCGGTTGGGTGACAGTGACAAACAATTCCGGGACGGTTTTCAAGAATGCCGGGCTGAAACTCGTTGCTGGCGATGTGAACATTGTTCAGAACCGTTTTGATGGAATGATGTTGGCGCGAAGTATGGCGGCTGATGAAGCCTCGCAGAAACAATTCAAGCAAACTGATTTGTTCGAGTACAAGCTCTATTCGCTGCAACGTCGCACGGATATCAATAATAACGAGACAAAACAGATTGAACTGACATCTGCGAGGAACGTTACTGCGAAGAAGGTCTTCATCTACGACGGTTTTGCCGACCAATGGAGAATGTACTACAACAACTACTCCTACCGGTCACAGGGAAACTTCGGGCAGCAGTCTAATCCGAAAGTGGGTGTGTTCGTGACGTTCAGGAATGATGACAAATCGAATCTCGGAATGCCGCTGCCGAAGGGGAAAGTGCGTGTGTACAAGCGCGACGATGAGGGGAAGGAACAGTTTGTCGGCGAAGATGAGATCGACCACACCGCAAAGGATGAAGAGGTAAAACTCTACCTCGGCAATGCGTTCGACCTTGTTGGTGAACGAGTGCAGAAGGACTTCAAGTCGATTGCGGCAGGACGGATTGTTGAGGAGACCATTGAAATCAAGGTGCGCAATCATAAGAACGAATCGGCGGAAGTGCTGGTGTATGAACATCCCTGGCGGTGGAGCCAGTGGGAGATTGTGAAAGCCAATGCTGAATGGGAAAAGGTGGACCAATCAACACTGAAGTTCCCGGTGAAGATTGGCAAGGATCAAGAAAAGGTCGTGTCGTATACGATCCGGTATTCGTGGTAAGGATGTGACACTGAAGTTCTAACTATACAAACCAAAACTAATGGAGGTCGTCATGAAAGCATCACAGATTGTACTCGCTCTCGTGGTTGTGGTACTCTCACTCAACCCTTTTGCAGTGGCCATGTCGTTTCCACCCGGCGCACCGCAGATAACGCTCGACGGAAAGTTAAACTCTCCATACATCTCAACATACGGAGGGATAGCGTATCTCCAGATCTCACTTTCAGCGTCTGATATTGTAAAGCCTGACCGAAGGCCAATGAACCTTGCCGTTGTTCTTGATCGTAGTGGCTCCATGGCCGAAGCCGGGAAGATTGACTACGCAAAGCAGGCGCTCCTGAAGCTGATTGACCAATTGGGGAACGAAGATATCTTCTCCCTTGTGGTTTATGATAATGTCGTTGAGGTTCTTTCTCCGTCACGTCGTGTCGAGAGTAAAGCAGCACTGCGCAGACTTGTTGAAGATATCTACCCACGCGGTGCAACAAATCTCGGAGGAGGAATGGTGGAAGGATTCAGACAGGCCGAACGGAATCTCGGGAAGGAATACGTGAACAGAGTGATTCTTCTCTCGGACGGCCTTGCCAATCAGGGAATAACAGATCCGGATGAGCTTGATCGTATTGCACGGAAATATCGAACCAAATCTGTCTCGCTTACGACGATGGGTGTTGGGTTGGAATATAACGAGAACCTGATGGTTGGCCTTTCGGAGGCAGGGGGCGGGAATTATTATTTCATCGAGAGCCCGCACAGTCTTGCCGGAATCATGAGCAAGGAACTGAATACGCTGTCATGTGTGGTTGCGCAGAATGCCTCCATTGAACTGACGCTTGGCCGCAATGTGAAGGTTACTGATGTGATCGGATGTGAACATCGCGCAGAGGGTAGCGCGTATGTCATTGTCATGGGCGATCTGTACGCCAATGATCGGCGGGAGTTCACTGTGGCGCTTCAGATTCCGGAAGGGACCGGCACATTTACCGTGGCAACCGGTAGCCTGAGATATGAATCCGAACGGACGCGACGTGAATCTACGCCACGGTTTACGGCACATGTTCGTTATACACGTGACGTTGCCGAGGTTGATAGAAATAAAGATTGGAATACTCAGGCGAAAGCAGACATCGCTGTGTCAACTCGTACTGTGGAAAAGGCGATGAAGGCCTTGGATGAAGGACGGCAAGAGGAAGCAGAACAGGCATTGAGCGAAGCGAAAGAAATTCTCTCAGCTTCTCCTGCGGCCGCCATGTCAGGCGCTGGCGCAACGGCGATCACTGAACAAACATCAAAACTGGAAGGGTATTCAAACATCCTGAAGGATAAGAGCAATGATGCGCGGATGACGAAGAAGTCAATCCAATACGATAATTACAGAACGCAGAAAAAGAAATAAGTGTTGACTCCGGAAGGCTGGGGGGTGGATCAGGCCGCTGACCCCTCAGCCTTTCGTTCTGTAAATTAGTTCTTCTTGATCTTGAACGAAAAGGGAAATGTGATCCATGAAGTAACAGGTCCGTTTGACATGACTCCTGCAGAATACGTCGAACGCATTACCGCTTCAATCACGGCATTGTTGAACACTGCGCTGCTACTTCTCAGAATCTTTGCCTGGATGGGTTTGCCATCCGGCCCGATCTGTACTCCCACTAACACCTCTCCTTGCAATCCAGTTCGTTGCGCCGCCTCTGGAAATTTTGGATTGACCAGGTGAATAATCTGCGCTTTGCGTTCCAACGGATCAACTATTGCAGGCGTTTCTATGTTTGTGCGTGTGCCAGTCGTTCCTGGCTTCACAGTAAGCTTCGTCAGTTGCAAATTGTTTGACGTTGCGGCTTTTGGTTCTTGAGTCTTTGGTTCTTGGGGCTCCAAATTTTTCGACGACGTTTTTTTTGTCTCGCTCTTTGGTTCTTCTGATCTCAAAGGAGTAGTTGAGGTTTCCTTTCCACTCTTTGGCAGTTCTGCGATAGGTCTGGGCCCTGTGACTGTTGCTGGAGATGAAGCGTCAGCAATTGTGCCCGAACGGTTTTGTAGTTTCTCTGCTGTAATTGTGTCCATACGAGTCGCTGAAGGTTGGGCGCCATTCGTTATCGTATCGGCAGACGGTTGCGCTTCGATTGTTGTCGGTATTGGTGCTGCCTGAACCGGGTTGGGTTTTGGAACATTGTTTTCAGTAGCATTCGTGGCAATGGTGTTGGTTGCCGGTGAAGAGTCTATCGCGGAATTCTGCTCTGTGTTACTTTGCCTTGCCAGGAAATATGTCGCGATCAACAACGCTACAAAGATCGGTATGACTCCTATCGTGAATGTCTTTGACCTGAAAACGTGTACCCGCACATCCGGCTTTGTTCTTGTGCTTCCTGTGGGCGGAACCTGTGGACTCACCTTGCGAACAGGCCGCTTTGCTTCAGGAGCCTTTTCCTGTGCATAACGGATTGGTTGCATATCCGGCCTGACTTTTTCGCCTGGGGCGGCGGAGCGCTTCGCCTCGGATTGTTCCTTCAGATGCAGCAGATCCTGGATTTTCTGTTGATACTCTCTTGCGGGAATGCTTTCAGGTTCGAGAATAAGCACCCGCTTGATTTCCAGTAACGCCTGGTTGTATTCCCCATTCATGATATAGCCATCTGCAAGCTGGAAGTACTCATCTTTCAGCTTCGCAAAGGCAACTTCGCGTTCTTCATGAATCACGGAAGGAGGCAATGGCTCCTCGGTCTTCATTCCTTCAACGGCGTGTTGAATCAACGTGGGCAACGAGTCAAGGAGCTCCTTGATGCGGTTCGGATCTGAGAGAGGGGAACTCTGTGAGAGGGCGAGCAGTTTTTCCAGCTGCTTTTCGATGGCGATGATAAAAATATTCTTCGGGTGGATCGCCTTGGCTCTTCTCATGGTACTCAGCGCCTTCGAGTACTCTCCAGCGCTCACAAGAGTGCTGACATCAAGGACCTGTTTTCTAAGAACCGATTCTATGTACGGATCATTTGATGTGTTCATGTTCCATATGTATTATCGATCTGGAAAGCAGCAAGCATCCGTTTAACCCTCTGCTGCCTTGTCGCCACGATATACCAACTTCAGCGGTTGCGAAGGGCCCTGCTGGTGGCGTCGCTGTTGAAGGCGTATGCGATGCTCCATCTTCCTCGCGTCGTTGTGCAGAGGGTCGATAAGAAATGCCTTGGCAAGCTCGTCAAGTGCTCTTTCGAAATCATCGTTTTTGACAAGCTCCTCCGCCGCGAGGAGACGAATCTTGATGAGACGCTCGATGTGTGGTGCGTCTTCATCAACACTCTCTCGTACATGGATCTGGTTCTCCAACGGAACGTCTTGTGACTTTAGCTTCCATATCGCCTGTTCAAGTTTACGCAAGCCCGGATCGTCCGGATGGAGTGCCAATCCGAGGGCCACTTCTGCAAGTGCTTCATCATATGATTGACTTGCGATAAACCGGTTAGCGTGTTGAACGTGCTCGTTAGGGGAATGTTGGGCCGGAATGTTTCCCTTGGGTTCGGCGTTCTGCCGTTGCAATTGGAATTGAATGAACTCTTTTTGGATCTCAGCTTCACACTGTTGAATTGATTCATCCAGCGGATCGAGGATGAATGCCTTTGCCAGTTCATCGAGTGCCTTTGCGTATTCGTGCTGGTCCCGGAACTGATTTGCCTTCATAACCCGGTCTGCAATGGCGGTCGAACAGTCCGCTTGCACCTGCGTTTCCGAGGAAGGTGCCGCATCCTCGGCAATTGTCTGACGATGGGCTTCTGCCCGTTCAGCGAGCACTTGCTGTTCCATTCTCTTCACGTCATCGTGAAACGGATCGATGAGAAACGCGAGAGCAACTTCCGAAAGAGCGCCTTCAAACCGCCGTTGGGAGAGATGCTCTCTCGCACGTGCAAGGTGAAGGATGATTCGTTCATGGTATTCTCGATGGCGTGTTTCATTCTCAACCGAAGTATCATGATGCAAACGGTCACGCTCTGCCTGGTCTTGCTGGCGATGCGATTCCTCTTCAGCCAAATGCCGCTGTTCCTCCTCGGTAATTCGTCGGGCTTCCGCAGAACGCATTGATTCTTCCTGTAACGAGATCAACTCCGTTTCACATTTCTGAAGCTCTTCGCTCATCGGGTCCAACACGTATGCGCGGGTAATGACATGGAGGGCATCGCTGAATGCTCCTGCAGTAGCAAGGTGATTTGCGTTCTCGACGTGTTTGCGAACAGCCGCCTCGATTGCCTCGCTTTTCTTTTGATCCTCTTCCTCTTTTTTACGACGCAAATCGAGTTCTGCTTCCCGGAGTTGTTGCTGCTTTGCCTGCATCTGTTGTGAGAGCTCAGCCGCTTCGGCATTCAAGGGATCGATGACGAGAACAAATGCGAGTTCATTCTGTGCCTCCTGGATCCGGGATTCACCAAGAAACTCACGGGAACGTTGAAGATATTGATCGACCTTTTGCTTTTGGGCCAGGCGCCGCGCTTCTTCTTCTCTGGTGTGTTGTTCTTCCCGTTCACGCTGAATACGTTCACGCTCGGCTTGCTGTTGTTCCTGACGTTGTCGTTCGGCATCCTGTGTTTTTTGAATGCGCTCCGCTTCTTTCCGCTTGTTCGCGTCTTCGTATGCAGAACGGACCTTCTGTTCGAGAGTATGGACATCACTGTTTACCGGATCGAGCAACAAGGCACGCGAGATCTCATCTAGAGCGCGTCCAAACTCGTTTCGTTCCAGATACTGTTGTGCCCGGGCGAGAAGTGTTGCGGTTTTTGTCTGGATTGCGGCCCGGCGAAGTTCCTCCTGCTTGTGGCGGTCTTCCTCCTTGAGTTTGCGCACCGTGATATCGTGTTCATGGATCGAGATTGCGGCAGCGCTTGTCTGCTCTTGTTGTATTGCGAGCTTGGAGATTTGTTCAAGGTGGGGAGGCGAGAGAGCGTTGTCCTTCACATCCTGCGGCAGGTTCCCATTATTCTGTTGCTGAACGTGTACCAGGGTCCTCACACGCTCTTCGTATGCGATGGCATAAGGATTTGTCGGATCGAGTTTGCGCGCCGCGGCAATTGCCTCAAGAGCGGCCTGGTAATCACCCTCCTTTACAAATTTATCTGCCTGCTTGAGCGACATTGCTACTCCTCATGAACACCAGATCGCACGAGCTCTCTACGTCTTTGCTCGTGCCGCGTCAACCATGGATTTCTTTACGAAGCCTTCAATTTGAGCGACCAGTTTCTCGGGCGGAAGGCCCTTGCTGAGAAAATAATCCAAACTTGGATTGACGATGAGGTTGCGGGTATGGTCGTCGTCGCTTCCTGAAATGAAAATGAACGGCACATCAGGGATGGTCGAAAACTCCCTGACATAGCTCTGAAACCAGACGCCATCCAATGTTGGCATATAGACATCTGATATAATCAGATCGATCTGCTCGATATCCAGCAACTCGCGCGCTTCCTTTCCTTCCTCTGCACAAAATACCTCGTGCCCTCGCGTGCGTAAGAGTTTTGACAGGAGGCCAAGATAGCTCCGATCATCGTCGACAAGTAAGATTCTCATCATTTTGCAAATGACGTTAAAGGGGATTCTTAAACTATTCTTACCCATCAATTGAACAAACCGAACGCCAGAATAGGAGGTTTGAAAAATCGGGTGTTTATGAGGATAGTTGAAAACGAGGAAGCAAAAAGGAACCCCTCGGTGGGGAGAAATAACCGATTGGGTGCGCAGAAATGGAGAATTGACCTAGCGCTGGATAACTACACGCTGCTCAATCTTTGCATCGAGGAGTCGTACAAATACAGTCTTCGTTTCTCTTGTATACCACCATCCTTCATAGCTGCCACGGAATTCTTCGGTCGGAATCGACTTCAAAGCCCTGTTCCCAAGTTCAATGCGCTTCGGTGTGAAGCCGAAGCCTGCAAACTTCAGAACTACGGATCTCTTTGATGGGATAAATGAACCCTCGGCTTTTGAGATAGTCAGTGTGACAGCATTCTCAGAGTTCCACTGATTCAATGTGCGCTTCAAAAATACTCCATGCGCGTAATCGAATGACAACCCATCATCCTCGTACCAGGTTACACTTGATTGAAGGTCAGTTGGGTAAATGGTGAAGGTGAGCGGATCGATCGGGGCTTGGCTTGTGTATTGCACAGTCTGTTGTGTCGGGATGATTGCTCCTGCTCTCGCGAAGAGCGGGATACGATCCAACGGCGCATCAACGGTAATGTTTCTGCCGCCTTCGTAGCGGGTTGCGTTCCAGTAATCATACCAGATCCCCTTAGGCAGGCGCAGCTCTCTTGTTCTGGATCCCTCAGAAAGCACCGGGGCGACAAGAAGATCATCCCCAAACATAAACTGATCATCGTTCCCGATGAACACGCTTTCTTCGGGAAAAGAGAAGATCATCGGGCGCAATGGAGGGATGCCCGTTGTGGAAGCCTGGTACATGGCATTGTATATGTAGGGGAGAAGTCGATAACGAAGATTAATCGTCTCACGATTGATGTTTGTGAATTCATCGCCGTACTCCCATGGCTCCTTGTTCTTTTCATTGATGACGGAATGAGCACGCATGAGGGGTGAGAACACTCCGAATTGAAGCCATCGTGCGAACAACTCTCCCGAAGGATATCCGATAAATCCACCAATGTCCGAGCCGACGAACGGCTGGCCTGAGATACTCATACTCAGGCACATTGAGATTGCCATGCGAAGATGTTCCCACGATGCAACGTTATCACCTGTCCATGCCGCAGAGTACCGTTGTCCACCAGCGTATGAAGCGCGCGTGAGAACGAATGGTCGCTCGCCGGGCAGAAGCTTTCGGACGCCATCGTACGTTGCCCGTGTCATCTGCATTCCGTAGATGTTGTGGTTCTTTGCGTGTGTTGTCATTAAGCCATTGTCGTTATGGATAACAGCGAGATCAACGGTTTTTGTCGATACGTCGAACACAGAGGGTTCGTTCATGTCGTTCCACCAGCCGCGCACACCGGCATGCGTGAGTACCGAGAAATTCTCTCCCCACCAATGTCGCGCCGACGTGCTGGTGAAGTCCGGGAACGCGCATTCGCCTGGCCAGACTTTCCCTATGAATGTCTTGCCGTCGGGATACTTGAGAAAATGATCTCCCGCGAGGCCGGATGTGTACGCGTGATACGTCGTATCAGCCTTAATGCCTGGATCAACGATGACGGCAATCCTGAACCCTTCATGTGAAAGATCGGAGATCATCTTTTTGGGATTGGGAAAGTTCTTCTGATTCCACGTGAAGATGCGGTAGCCTTCCATGTAGTCGATATCAAGATAAAGCACGTCACACGGAATGCTCCTGCTTCGGAAGCCATTAGCGATTTCGCGTAATCGGGATTCGGGAGAGTAGCTCCATCTGCATTGCTGGTATCCAAGAGACCAGCGGGGAGGGAGCGGCATCCTTCCTGTGAGTTCCGTGAACCGCGTGAGCACTTTCTCAGGAGAAGGTCCATGGAAAAAATAGTAATTCATCTCTCCATTTTCTGCTCCGAATGAATACGTATCGCGCGATTCCTTCCCGAAGTCAAAGGATGACCAGAATGAATTGTCAAAGAATATTCCGTATGTGTTTCCCTTGTTGATGCCGTAAAAGAATGGAATGGTCTGATAGAGCGGGTCGGTATCGGCAGCGTAGGCGGGGATGTCTGAATTCCACATTGTGGTGTGCGTGAATTTTCGTTCGAGACGGCCTGCCTTTTCTCCAAGGCCGTAGTAATGTTCATCCTGTGACATATTCTTCCACACTCTTATTTCGGTACCATTCCATGACATCCCTTTGGAAGGATCATCTTCATTTATCGTCATGCCTGTACGATCTGCAAAGCGGAATCGCAAGGGTTGTTTCTTGATGGTAAGAGAGAGTTCATCCGTTGTCGCAACGATTTCGTTGTCACTTTCTTTTACATTGACAGTTATCTTTTTCCAGTCAGTTTTGATCGCCGCCCATGACATTTCGGGCGCAAAAACGCCACTTTGAGCAAGGCGGATTCGCACAAGGTCAGAAGCAAGGAAGCTCGCTTTCAGAATGGCGCTGCCGGATCGAATGATTATGTCGCCCCCGTTAACGGCCACAGAATCAGCGTTGCCGATTGTCTGCCACTGAGCTGTTGCTGTAGACGAGAGAAGGGCAAAGATAAACGCAACTATACCGATTTGCATGCTATGATATGGGGAATTGGTGAGAAGGAAATTATACAGGAGCGTCATAAACCATCAAACACAGCTGCCGGCAACTCAGATCGTTTGTTCCGTTTCCTTATCGAAGAAATGGACCTTTGAAGTGTCAAAGAGTAGTTGGAAGGGTTTGCCAACTATAGGCGGCGTGTCAGTTGCGATCCTTGCAACATAATTCGAATCGGACCCGGTGGAGAAGTACACGAACACTTCATTGCCGACAGGTTCAACGACCTCAACGTTGGCAGTGAATGGTGCGACGGTCTCAACCTCTGCCGGCTTATGGGCATAGATGTGCTCGGGGCGAATACCGAGCGTGACTTGCTTCCTGGGTTGGGTGTTGATTTTTTCCTGCAAGGGTATTGGCAACGGGACATTGAACGATGTATCGTCCTGTTGGAACACCGTCTTGCCATTCGTTGTGATTGAGCCACTCATGAAATTCATTGTTGGACTTCCGATGAAGCCTGCGACGAATCTATTGACAGGATGGTGATAGATATTGAGCGGAGTGTCAACCTGTTGAACGACCCCGTCTTTCATAACGACGATTCGGTCACCCATCGACATTGCTTCGATCTGGTCGTGTGTCACGTAGATCATCGTGGTTTGAAGCTGGTGGTGCAGCCGTGAAATTTCAGTGCGCATCTGTACACGGAGATTGGCATCAAGATTACTGAGAGGCTCGTCGAACAGGAACACTTTCGGTTGCCGAACGATTGCGCGGCCAAGGGCTACACGTTGCCGCTGTCCGCCGGAAAGGGCCTTTGGTTTTCGGTCGAGGAGTTTGTCAATGCCGAGAATCTTTGCTGCGTGTTGTACACGGCGGTCGATCTCTTCTTTATCATACTTTCTCAGCTTCAATCCGAAAGCGAGATTGTCGTACACACTCATGTGTGGGTAGAGGGCATAATTCTGAAAGACCATTGCGATGTCGCGGTCTTTCGGCGGCACGTCATTCACCACTGTGGAATCAATACTGATTGTGCCTTTGGAAATTTCTTCGAGTCCGGCGATCATTCTCAGGACGGTCGACTTGCCACAGCCCGATGGTCCAACGAGGACAACGAATTCCTTGTCATTGATTCGAACCGTGACATCGCGAACGGCGGTGACGTTACCGTCATAAATCTTAAAGATATTGTTGAGCTTAACTTCCGCCATGGTGGGAGCCTTATGAAAATCGTGGTGGGTTGATACCAGAACAATGAGAAAATATAGCCACGCCTTGAATCAAACACAAGGAATCAAAAGAGAGCACAACTCACACGCGCGGATATAGCATGACTCCAAATCAATAGTTGAATGGAAGAGAGGTTATGGAAGAAATCCCTTCAGCTCGGTACGTTCAACTGGGGCCGACTCGAGAATCCTTGCTTTTCCCAGGGTTCAGAAGAAGTTACTTCAAAAAAACTTCTTGACATTAAGACTAAAACGTATATATTTGTGGAAGCGCTTCCAAAATTTTCATCAACGAATTGTTTCATTATTAGGTCAATCTCCGCATTATGGGCGTTACAATCTACGACCTAGCGCGCGAGGCAGGCGTTGGAATTGGAACTGTTTCCAGATGCCTCAACAGCCATCCGAGCGTTTCCCCTGAGACGAGAGCGAAAGTTCTTGCGGTGGCGAAACGTCTGAGTTATCAACCGCACGCATACGCCCAGCGGCTTGCTTCGAAGAAGACGAATACCATTTCTACAATCATCCCATTCTTCACAAATTATTTTTTTATTGAAGTCCTCCAAGGTGTGCAGGACAAAGCCGCCGAACTGGGATTCGACTTGATTCTGTACGGCGTAAACAACCCTGCCCAGGTAGAGTACTATCTTCGCCGGTCGTTGCACCGTGGACATGTCGATGGAGTTATGTTCTTCTCGATGAAATTCCCCGATTCTTTCGTTGCCAAATTCCAACAGATGAACCTGCCGGTCGTTCTCGTTGATACCTACCACGAACACTTCGACTCCCTGCGAGTGAAGAACAAGGAAGGTGCAATGCGGGCGACTCAGCATCTTCTTTCCCTTGGTCATCAGAATATTGCGATGATCAATGCAACACTTGAGAATGAGCCTGCCCGTGAGCGGTTGGATGGATACAGGGCCGCTCTTGATCTGGCTGGCGTTCCATTTAACACGAACCATGTTTTCACTGCAACTATTGATAAACAGGATGGGTTCAACCGCGAGGCCGGGTTTGCTTCGATGAAAGAACTTATCAAGCGGAGCTCGTTACGGAATCCCATCACAGCAGTGTTTGTTTCCAGTGATGTTCAAGCAATCGGGGCTCTTGAGGCTGCGCGCGAACTAAGCGTGCGGATCCCCGAAGACATTGCCATCGTCAGCTTTGATGATATTGAGCTTGCGCAACATGCTCAACTTTCAACCATGCGACAGCCGATGCATGAAATGGGAAACCTCGCGCTTGAGAAACTCCGTGCAAGAATGAAGACACCGGGGACGCCACCAACATTGACGACGTTTCTCCCTGAGCTTATCGTTCGCCAGACGTGCGGTGCGCGCTCCGCCGTCACACCGTCACCGGAACGCTCCGGCACAATCGAATTGGAAGAGCCTTTGATACGTCCTGCATAATCACATTCTGAAAACTCAACGACGATTTGTTTCAAGCGTAAATGTTTCTGCACAGTTCATCTGAAGTTCAGAACAAGAAATGGAATAGGAGTCGTCCGCTTATGCGCCTTCGCTTACAACTTCTTTCAAGCTTGATAGCCTGCATCTCAGTTATTGCGTTTGCCGGCAACACGGGCAAAATTGCGGGGGTCATCAAGGATAGTCAGACAGGTGAGACGCTTGTTGGCGCCAATATCATCATTGAAGGAACGACGCAGGGTGCCGCCACAAATCTCGATGGATACTACGTTATCCTCAATATCCCGCCGGGGAAATACACCCTTTCAGCCTCGGGCATAGGGTACACAAAAAAATCCATTTCAAGTGTTGCAGTGTCGATCGACCTCACGACGACGATTGATTTCCTACTATCATCAACTGTTCTGGAGTCGGGAGAAGAGATCATCGTCACCGCGCAGCGTCCGCTGATACAAAAGGATCTCACAGCGAAGACTGCGGTTGTTGGAGGCGATGAAATCCGTGAATTACCTGTGACCGAGGTGGGACAGGTACTTTCCCTTCAGGCGGGTTTCGTTGGTGGGAATTTACGTGGCGGACGAAGTGGTGAAGTTGCCTACTGGATTGATGGTGTACCCCTTACGGATGCATACAACGGGTCGCAGGTTGTGGAGGTGAACAAGAACCTTGTACAAGAACTCCAGGTTATCTCAGGAGCCTACAACGCGGAGTATGGTCAGGCTTTGTCCGGCATCGTGAACATTGCGACGAAAGAGGGGGGGCAGAAATACACGGGAACCGTGGGCGCCTATGTTGGTGACTACGCCAGTTCGCACACCGAGATTTTTCCGGGTATCGATAAAGTGAGCCCGACCGCGATTCGTAACTTTGAAGGCAGCATAAGTGGGCCCGTAATTGGAGAAGATTTAACATTCTTTGCCAACGGACGATACATATACTTTGATGGGCATCTCAGCGGATATCGACGATTCAACCCGCAGAATCTCCCTACAATAGACTCGACAGGAAGCTTCCGTTTAAATCGCGATGCGGCAGGACGAGGAGATAGTGATCGAGTTCCGATGGACTGGAGCGAAAGGACGTACGGTCAAGCCAAACTGACGTGGCACGTCACCTCGGTCATAAAAGCAAATCTGAACTTCATTTATGATGATAATAGTTCGAAGGGTTATGACAATGCTTACTACTATAACCCTGATGGTCTTGGCACTAATTACAACAAGAGCAAAACTGCTATCCTCCAGATCTCTCATTCCATTAGCGGAACAACATTTTATACTCTCGGTGCTTCGTACTTTGACAAATCCTTCAAATATTATGTGTATGAAAACCCGCACGATCCGCGTTACGTTCACCCCGACCTTCTGACTGCCCTCAGTTCGTATAGTTTCAAGTTCGGGGGAACCGACCTTAACCGGACCGATCGCTCGACAAAGACGCTGCTCGGAAAACTTGATCTTTCAAGCCAGGTTGATGATGCCAATCTTATAAAGGTCGGGGTTGAGTTTCGCAAGCACAAGATGCAATACGAAAACTACACGCTCCAACCTATTCAATCGCAACAAGCGTTTAACCCCGCCACAGGCAACCCCTTTATCCAAACAGAAATTCCCGGTATCGCATCAACCTCCTATCACGCCTACACGCATCGCCCCTATGAACTGTCAGCGTACATCCAGGACAAGATGGAGTTCAAGAATTTCATTCTCAACATCGGTCTCCGGTTTGATTACTTCCAACCTGATGGTCTTGTGTTGATTGACGAGAGCGACCCCAGCTTATACAATCCCATCAAGTCGTCGAACGTGGCCGAGACTGTTGAGCAACGGTTAACGCATTGGTACAGGAAAGCCAGTTCAAAATCCCAATTCAGTCCACGCATTGGTGCATCGTTTCCCATCACTGAACGTGGGGTTGTGCATTTTTCCTATGGGCACTTTTTCCAGATCCCGCGGTTTGAACGTCTGTACGAAAACCCGGACTTCAAATTCGGAAGCGGCACCGGCAACCTGGGCATCGCAGGCAATGCTGACCTCAAGCCTGAGCAAACCATCAATGGGGAAATAGGAATTCAGCAGCAACTCACGGACGACATTTCGGCGGACCTCACGGCGTATATCCGGGACATCAGAAACCTGACCAGCACCAGCGGTGATGAGATAACACTATTCGGTGGCTCGGCAAAATACAGCAAGTATACGAACAAGGATTTTGGGTACGTAAGGGGAATCATCCTCACCGTCAATAAGAGGTTCTCCCAGGGCCTAACAGCAACACTCGACTATACGTACCAGATTGCGCGTGGCACGGCGTCAGATCCTGCCGAGGCACGCAATGCACTTGCCGGCGGGGTGTTGCCTGAAGTACAGCTCTCTGCTCTCGGGTGGGACCAGCGCCACACACTGAATGTCACTCTCAGCTACAGCGGGTCGCAGTGGGGTGCGAGTTGCATTACGCAGTATGGGAGCGGCCAGCCGTATACTCCACGAAGGTCGGCCGACATTTCGACGCTTCTCACAAACAGTGAGATCAAGCCCCAGTTTTTCAACGCTGATGCAAGAGCATACTACGAAATCCCTCTTGATCCGGTACGGATTGTTGCATTCATACGTGTGTTTAATCTGTTCGACATCCAAAACGAGACCGGTGTCTTCGATGATACCGGACGGGCGGGATTCACCACGGATCTTGCAAAAGCGAGGAATGAAAATCCGCCGCAACTCGTCAACACGTTCGAAGAGTTCTTCCGCAGGCCGACGAATTATTCCGAGCCGCGTCGAATTGAATTTGGCATGAACCTGGAGTTTTGACATGACTACACTCTCTTTACGGTGTGCAACTCTGTTTTTTTTCGTCCTTGTGTACTCTACTACATTGGGACAGAATGGCGACCGGCAATATCGACGAACAGGAGTATTGAATGGCAACCAGGTGCGCACCGTGTTTGGCAACTGGGGAGTCATCGGGCAACCGGCCGAAGTCGGCAAGAGGGGGGCATGGAAGGATGACAACAACGGGTATCTTGGCGATGTCAGTCCGCTGGTTGGAGTCGAGGCAAAGTGGTTGGACACGACGTTTCATAGTGTTGTTACGCCACCGACTGCACGCCCAACAACGAGGCGTGATGAAGATCCGGTATCGGGAAAACCGTGGACATGGGAACCTCTTGGTGGGTACTTTGCCCCTGAGCCCAATCAGAACATTGCCATCAGCAACAACAAGAGTTCCTGGCCGACGAGTCCGGGTTGGCCCGATAAGCTCAATGACCCGAATGATCCCGGCTGGGTGGGATCGTGGAACGGATATTTTGGCAAGCGCGTCAGTGCCGATCTTGAAACATACTTTGCCATGGATGACAACAATGATGAGCATTATAGTGTAGCCTCAAACAATACCAGGGGGATTGCTTTCAAGCCTGATCCATCAAACCCAAACCGCAATGGACTCGGGTTGGAGATGCGTGTGAGGGGTTTGCAATGGGCACAGTTTGTTGCAAAAGATAACATCTTCTGGCTGTATGAGGTAACGAATACTGGCAAAGCCAACTACGACAAAGTTTCATTCGGCATGATTGTCGGAACGTATGTTGGAGTGACCTCGACGGAGAATGCCGGTGAGTTTAATGACGATTGGTCGTTTTATGATGTCCGCGAAAACATCACCTATACAGGTGACTTTAATCGCAATACCACGCTGAACCCACGTTGGAACCAACGATTCCCTGTTGGGATGGTGGGTTATGCATTCCTCGAAAGCCCCGGTAATCCATACGACGGCCTGGACAATGATGGGGATGCAGATTCCTCATCGGTTGGTCGGACGGCACCGCAGTTCAATTCTACTAGCTTCAACCCCGATACCATCCGGGTGGGTGAACGGATTGTTCTCATAAGAGATGACTTCGCACGCGTCCTTTTGACGATCCCCTTCGTTGACTCAATTCGTGTGAAAACTCGAGGCATGCGCGATTCCATTTGGATTTATCCAGGCAGAACTGTAGTGGCCGAAGGAAACGTTCTCACAGATTTCTCCAACAATACCATTATCAACCCCAATGTTTACGACGGAGTAGACAACGACTTCGATGGACTGATTGACGAGAACTTTTTCCTGCACTATCGTCAGATCAAAAGGACTCCTCCGCCGGTAATCACGCTTATTGACATTCTACGGCCAGTCCGAAATGTGAATTACCTGACAGGATCGGGGGCGAGTCCGTTGAGCATGATTGACGAGAGGCGAAACGATGGGATTGACAACGACAATGATTGGAGTCGTGACAAGAGGACAGGACAACTACGGTTTGATCGGGATGGGAACCTCGTTGATGACGTCGGGCGAGATGGGCTCAGGGGAACCAATGATTTCGGGGAACGTGATGGACAACCCACATCAGGGTATGACGCCCAAGGGAATGATACAAACCTTCCCGGGGAACGAAGCATCGACAAGACTGATGTTTCCGAATCCGATCAGGTTGGGCTGTCGAGTTTTTTCTATTTCACTCCAGCTGGGGATCTCAGTATGTTTGACGATGAGATTTTATGGCGTGCTCTTTCTCCGGGATTCTTTGATGTTCCCATAGGCATTCAAAACAACAGACCTCAGTTCGGCCAGGATGGAGATTTCGTCTATGGTTCCGGGTACTTCCCATTGTTGGCTGGAGAAACCGAACGATTTTCAATCGCTCTTGTATATGGAGGAGGCAAAGGTGGCACGATAGACAACGACATTGCCGACCTCTTGCGGAACAAGAGGACAGTGCAGAAGATCTACGATGCCAACTATCAATTCCCGACACCACCGGAAAAGCCGACGCTGAGAGCAGTACCTGCCGATAAGAAGGTGACGCTCTATTGGGATAATGGAGCAGAGTTGACCGACGATCCAGTCCTCAACGTTAATGACTTTGAAGGCTACAAGTTGTATCGTTCCACTGATCCGAACTTCAGCGACATCTTCACCATCACCGACGGGAACGGAACACCCCAGGGTTATCAGCCCCTGGCCCAATTCGACACGAGGGACAGCATCACCGGATTTTTCCATGCAACCGGCGATCTCTTTGAGGCTGCCCAGGGATACAACATCTACCTCGGAAGCGATAATGGTTTGCAACACTCGTACGTTGATAGCGGTGACATTGACAATGGCAAGACGTACTACTACGCTGTCGTGGCTTACGATCGAGGATTCGACAGTCTGCAAATCTTCCCGTCAGAGAATACAAAACAAATCTCCGTTGCCGTGTCGGGAGAAGTGACACGCGATATCAACGTCGCCGTAGTGAGGCCGAATGCAAAAGCGGGCGGATATGTCCTGCCCCCCAATGCGGTGTCACTCGCGCACAATTCAGTCTACGGAACAGGCAGCATAAGTTACAACGTGATTGACGAAACGAACGTCAACGCCCATAGATACATGGTGGAGTTTCTCGACACACAGGTGGATGGTATTGACAACAACGGCAACGGTTTGATTGATGCGGCAGATTCAACTGAGTGGGAACGATACACTACTTCCTACTCAGTGAAGGACTTGAGTGAATATACCGAGCAATTTGCAAGCAAAGATACAAATCTCGCCTACCTCACCCGGAAGAACATAGTTCCGTCATCGATATCGGTTGTTGATCCACAGGGGGCACCCGTTCAATCTTCGAGGTACATCGTCAATGTGTTGCTCGGTACCATTCGTGGTGCTGGCCCGGGGAGTTTGCCGATCGCAAATAATGCCAGGTACACAATTACCTACCGTTATTATCCGGTGTTCAAGAGCCCCAGAATGCAGGGAACCCCTTATCTGACTGAGAGCAAAGACGCCGAAATCTTTGACGGTGTCCAACTCAGTTTCACGAACAACTGGTCGATTACCCAGATCAATCTTGACAGCCTCGGATGGAATCGTGATCCGCCGTATCAGTTCAGTTTCTCTCCTATTAACGTCGAAGTGGGTGGGGGAACTCTCCGTGGATACCGGAGTCCGAATGACTACGAGATTCAATTCTCAAACACTGTTGTTGACACTTCCCAGGAGGATCCGGTATTGTTTCTCCCGGCTGTTCCTGTGAATTTTAGAATACTGAATCTCACCGACAGCACGTACATGAAGTTCATATTCGCGGAGATTCCGACGTTGCCCGGTAGTACTGGTAAGATATCTCCGGGTGATGATATTGTTTTGCTCGAAACAAATCCCAGAGGGTCCTACTCTCTTACATGGAATATCAACTTCACCAGAATACCGACCGATCCCGTTGATACACTCTATGAGTTGGGTATCGGCGACAAACTCACAATCAAAACGACGAAGCCCTTCCGCCAAGGGGATATCTTTGAATTTGCGACAGTTCTCCCAAAGATTGACAATGCTGCAGCAAAGAATACGCTCGAACGTGTGAAAGTTGTTCCGAACCCCTATATCACAGCTTCTTCCTTTGAACCTCCATTGCCCCCCGGAAGAACAGCGGGACGAGGCACACGCAAAATAGACTTTATTCACCTTCCGGTCGGAGCTTCGATCAAGATATTCACATCACGCGGTGACCATCTCGTGACGTTGTACCACGATGGAAATATCGAAGACGGAACCGTGTCGTGGAATTTGAAGACGAAAGAAAACCTGGACATCGCATACGGCGTTTATTTCTATGTTGTCGAATCTCCCGTCGGCAACAAAACCGGAAAGATTGCAATCATAAAATGATGACGACCATGCAGACCAACATCATTCTTCGGAGCGTGCAGCTCGTTGCTGCCTTCCTCACGATTACATTCATGCACGAGCCGGCGGTTGCACAATCCAAGGTTGGAACGACCGCAGCCCAATTCCTTGGCATATCGGTCGGCGCCAGGCCCATCGGGATGGGTGGTGCGTACGTTGCATCATCCGAGGATGTCTCTTCGTTGTATTGGAATCCTGGAGCCTTTGCGCAATCAGGAAAAACACAGTTTGCATTCACGAATACGGAGTGGCTCGTTGGCACAAAGTTCCAGTGGTTCGGACTCGCGTACAATATTGACGGAGAAAATTTTATCGGGGTCAGCCTTACGAGCCTTGATTATGGCGATGAGGACGTCACGACCGTGGAATTTCCCGAAGGGACAGGGGAAAAGTGGTCGGCAAAGGATCTTGCTATTGGTATTTCGTATTCCCGGCTTCTCACGGATCGCTTCTCCCTCGGAGGAACTGTCAAATATGTGAGTCAAACGCTATGGAACGAAAGTGCGTCTGCCTTCGCATTCGATCTCGGGCTGCTGTTCGTGACGGACTTCAATGGCCTGCGTCTCGGTATGTCGATGTCGAATTTCGGTGGCGACCTGAAATTGGACGGTAAAGATCTTCTTACCCGGATAGACATCAATACGTCCCTTGTCGGCAATCTGAAAACCGAGGCATGGCCAATGCCCATACTGTTTCGAGTTGGGGTGGCAATGGACGTTGTGAAGAGCGACGAACTTAAGCTTACGGTTGCTGCGGATGCACTGCGGCCGGGTGACAATGAAGAGTCACTGAACTTGGGGGGAGAACTTGGTTGGAATGATATGATTTTCGTCAGAGGAGGATATAAATCGCTATTGCGGACGAAGTCACAGGTGTTCCAAAGAGAGGATTTGCAGGAAGGGCTTTCTCTCGGAGCGGGTTTGAAGTACCGGGCCGAGGGTATAGCGACTCTTGAAGTGAACTATGCGTTTACGAAATTCGGGCTCTTCGGTAACCTCAACACCATTACTGTTGGCGTAGCATTGTAACGACAAAAGTTCGAGATCAATTACAACAGTTGAACAAGAGCGATGGAAGGAGGCAGCTCAACGTAAGAATGGTTATCGTTTTTCACAATTCAATCAAAGAGAATGTCGTTGTCTTCACACTATAATTCACAATTCACACTAACGGAGGCTCGAATGAAACAAGTACTACTTGTTGCGATAGGAGCATTCTTGTTTGCAGGCACACTTCCCTCAGAGGGATATGCCCAAACAAGAAATGTTACCTTCATCGTGAACTCGGCGACGGTGCCAGACACCGTATACCCGGGTTACACTATGCAGGTGCGGGGGAGCAAACCCCCATTGACATGGGGGAATGATACCGGTGGTCAACTCGTCAGCATCGGCGGCGACTACTGGTCAAAGACACTTGCGTTCAATGTCGGTGACACTTTGAGATTTAAACTCTTTGCCGGCACCGACGGATGGGAGCAGAATCTTACTCCGGAACCTGCCGCTCTTGGCGGTGGCGATCGAGCATATATCATTGCCAACAGGGACACGGTTCTGCCGGTCCAGTTTTTCAACAACGGGGCCAGCGGCCGGCCGCAATATTTCCGACCATGGACGACCGTTCCCGATTCGTTTATCAATGTCTATTTCCGTGTCAACATGCAGGGCGCAGACCAGGCAAGTCGATTTGGATATGCTGATTCGGTTCTTGGGGACTCAGTGGGCGTACGCGGTGGTGGGCCAGGCCCCGATCTGAATTGGTCGCCAACATTCTACCTTACCAAGGAGCAGCCTGCAAGCAACGGCGGGTTCAGCTATGCGGCAAAGTGGTTCAAGTCCGGCCGGTTGCGCATTCGAAAGAACGCTGTCAACGAAGGTGATGCAATTGACTACAAATATCTTATTGGCTTTGATTGGGGGCGTGATGAGTTGCAGGGACAGCCGAATCGCAACTTCCGGATCCCGATAGGCAAGAAAGACACCACGATTACTTGGAAGTGGTTTGATAACATCAGGCCGAGCGGGCGTATCAACTCGGATGTCGTGGTCGTTACGTATCTGACGGATCTGTCGAGAGCGATTTCCTCGGGTGGCTTCATTATTGGGGATACCATCGAGGTTGAAGCGGGACACTTCGGGACAGTGGCCGGGGCCTTGAGGGTAAAACAAATGGCCAGACAAGGGCTCTCGACGCTGTACCGAGCAGTTGATACGATTACCACAGCGAGAGGATTCCTTCTTGACTACCAGTACTACGTCAACAAGAATGGCGTGCGTACTCGTGAAAACTACTATAACTATACATACGCCGGAGATATTCAGGCCGAAGCCGAGCGAAGGCAAATCATCGTGCCAGCGGCCGGGGCAATGTCGGTTCCTGATACCGCAGTCAGCGGAACTCAACCACGACGACGTCCTGACTTCGCGAATTCAAGACGGTTGTTGCGCAACGTGACTGTGAAATGGGAAGTAGATATGCGGCCTGCGTATTACCAGATCCTTATCGGTCACGACACATTGTTCGATATACAGGGAACCTATAGTATTACCACGCCCGGTCAAGTGTTCCAATACGGTGCGTACATTAATGGTCCCGCGACAGGAACGTGGCAAACATGGGGCAGCACGCTTGAGACTGACACAACTCGTAAGATGTGGGACGATGGAACCCATGGCGACCGAATCTCGAATGACTCGATTTACACCAGAATCATTCTGGCATCACCGGATAGCCTCAACATTGGTTCGAAGTTCCAGGTTGGTCAGGTCTTCAAGTTTGGAATCCGTGGCGGAGATAACGAAGGCGGCCGCGGTGGTTTTGGAAACAATCATACCGAGAACATCGTTGATGCCACGAATTCGTATACGCTCGCTTCCCAGTGGGGCAGCATCAATCCTTCATTCTATAACCGGTGGAATTTCGACACCCGTACGCCAATCACGGCCGTGAGGGAAACTCCCGGTACGCCGGTTGCGTTTGAACTGTCACAGAACTATCCAAATCCATTCAACCCGACGACGAACATCAGCTACTCTGTTCCAACACAGTCGTTCGTTTCGTTGAAGGTCTACAACGTCATCGGCCAGGAGGTTGTAACTCTGGTCAATGAAGTGCAACGAGCCGCAAACTATGTTGCAACGTTCGATGCCAAGCGGCTTGCCAGCGGAGTGTACTTCTACAAACTTCAGGCAGGTAACTTTGTTTCCACAAAGAAACTGCTGTTGCTGAAGTAATACAAGCCTTCCGTCATGCGGGAGGCAAATGAAATACATCCTATCAGGCCAAGGCGAGGAGAAATTCTCGCCTTGACTTGTTTGTAAACGTCTCATACTTTGTATTCATGAGCAAATCGAAACCATCAAATAGCAGAAACAGGCGTGCAGTTACTGCACTGATTGTCCTTCCGTTATTGATCGGCGTGTGGCATTCAACCAACGCCCAGTCTCATGGTGGCCTTGACACGTATGTGGGCAAAGCGGGAGACGTATTTATTTCGGAGCAGGAATTTATTCAGCGATTTGAAATGCTCCCGTCACTGTACCGGCACCGCACTTCGCATCTTGACGGAGCCAAACTTGAATTGCTGTATTCCATCATTGCAGAGAAGCTGCTGGCTCAGGAGGCTCTCGCAAGAAGGTTCGATCAGGATTCCATTGTTCAACTGGCATTTACCGAGGTGAGGCGCCTGCTCGCACGCGATGAGTTGTACCGGCAGGAAGTAAGCAATAAAGTTTACATCACTCCCGCTGAAATCACGAAGGAGATGGCACGCGCTCAGTTACAGGTGCTTGTAGCATTCATCTTCTTTGATCGTGAAGATGACGCGAGATTTGTTCGGGAGCGAATGAAGAATGTGAGTGACTTCGATTTGCTGCAGATTGATTCATCGATGGGAGCGATGAGAGATACTGCGACGGTGATCTGGAGCGATGCTGACCCGGATATTGAAGCGGCGGCGTACAAGCTTAAGCAGGGAGAGATCTCCCCGGTTGTTGAAGCCGGACAAGGTTTCTACATTCTCAAACGTCTCAACGCAACCCCGAGCGGATTGTATGCATCGATGCAGCCGAATATCTTACGGGAACGAGTGACAACAAAAATCAGAACAAGGAAAGAGCAGTCCCGCGCTGCCGTATTTGTCGACGAAGTTCTCAACGATAAAACCGGACGGTCACTGTCGGGACCCTTCAAGCTTCTAGGGAAATCAATGGCGGATGTGTTTCAGGGACACATGCGCGATTCTCTCATTACGTTGACACATGACCTGGCGAACGAGCTCAAAGGGCGGATCGGGCAAGCGGTTGCGGATATACTTGTCGAAGTTGGAGATACCCGTTGGACGATCGATGAAATTATCGAAAGACTTCTTTCTAAACAGTTTTCCATTGCCGGAACAGATCTCCGTCGTTTACCGTCCAGACTGAATGCAGAAATCAAATTGATGGTGCAACAGGAATTGCTCGGTCAGGAGGCGTTGAAGAGAGGGCTAGACAATGCCCAGGGCGTTCGGCAACAACTGGAGATGTGGCACAATGCCTATCTTGCAGATATGATGAAAAGCTATGTGGGACGGAACGTCAAGATATCGGATGCAGAAGTGTATGCATATTTGAAGCTCAAAGATACGGCAAGCATCGTACCGCGTGTGCAGATAAGGGAATTGCGGACGGGTTCCATTTCGGAAATGAATGAGGCTCTCTCCGATCTTGAGGGAGGCATGTCATTGAAGCAGACAATTCAAAGATGGTCAAACGATACTCTTGTGAGGACGAACGAGGGAGTATCTGATTTGTTCCCGATTACTGATCGATCGCCTATAGGAGAAATTGCTTCGCAGATGGAGATCGGGCAGCGATACGGTCCGGTTCAAGTACCTCAAGGAGTTCTCTATTTCGAGCTCCTGGCCCGGCAACCGGTTGCTGGACAACCGACGGATACCACGCTTGAAGAACGGAAAACTTCTGCGAGAGAAGACTTGCTGCGAATGAAGCAGAAGAGAACCCTCGATCTCTTTCTTGCTCAGATCGGGCAGGAGCGTGGGTTTATGGTGTTTGAAGATCGATTGAAGAAGGTTGAGGCCTCACCTATTCCGATGATGACGTTTCGATTGCTCGGGTTTGGCGGACGCATGTTTGCCGTTCCGTTCGTTCAGAAGCAGCTTGATTGGCTGGGTATTGATCCTCCCCAAGAAAAGATACTGCCATAACTTTTCGATTCGACTGGTTTACGACCGATGCCTTCTCGAAGAAAAAAAATCTTTCTTGCACTCCTCCCGTACATCATCATCCTGCTGCTTCTTGTAACGGTTGAGTGCGTGCTTCGGTATTTCGCCCCTTCATTGGATAACCCGCTCGTCAATGAAGTGACATACGACGGTATCGAATGGTACCAAATCAATCGCTCGTATCTGAAAAAGTATTTCCCTGCCGATACGCCTCTCATTCCCGAATTCAAAACTTCCCTTTTCAAGAAGCATAAGGGGGCAAACACGCTCCGGATATTCTGTCTGGGTGAGTCGTCAATGTTCGGTACACCGTATCAAATGACGTGCAATATTCCGGGCATTGTGCGGAAGCAACTCCGACATCTCCATCCCGAAAAAGAAATTGAAGTTGTGAACTGGGGAGCTTCTGCGATCAACACGAATGTTATTGCTGACCTCTCGGCGGAGCTCGTCCGCTTTCAGCCCGATCTCGTGCTTGTCTACACCGGGCACAATGAGTTCTACGGCCCTGATGGGGTCGGGGCGTCATTCATTGGAAAGTATCTTCCTTTCACTATTCCTCTGAAGTATTATCTTCGGGATCTTCGCCTCGTTACGGTGATATACAATGCTCTCTTCAAAGAGAGCACAGACAAGGTTCCTGCGAATCTTAACCTTATGGAGCAAGTGTTTCAGGGAAACGCCGTCCGCTTGAATTCCGAAGCAGCCGAACGTGTGTTCAGACTCTACACATTAAATCTGAAGACTATCGTTGAGACCTTCAAGGCGTCCGGAGTTCCGATTATCGTTAGTGATGTAAGTTCGAATCTAACATTTCAACCTTTCATTGCAGATCCGCTTTCGGGTGGGCAGCGATGGCTTTCCAGAGGCACATCCGCATATATGGCTGGTAGATATCAGGAGGCTTTAGATACTCTGCAGCGCGTTCAGGCTCTTGATTCGACGAATGCCGCCGTGAATTTCTGGCTGGGAAAATCGGAACTGGCCCTGGGTCAATTCCATGAGGCAAGGCGTCACATGGTGCAGGCGAGAGACAATGATCTTCTGAAGTTTCGCGCTCCTTCACGGATCAATCACATCACAAGACAGGTAGCGCTCGAAGAGAGCGTTCCATTTGTTTCTTCAGATTCGCTCTTCTCGTCACTCAGCAACACGGGAATTGCCGGTGACGACCTGTTCTGGGAGCACTTGCATCCCACGGCTCTTGGGTACTATTCCATTGCAACATTGTTTGTTCAAGAGATAGTGAGATTAAACGTGCTCAAGAGTGAACGATCAGGTACATCCCACAGTCGACTCCTCCCGTTTGATACCGATAGTCTGAGCATCTGCTGGCTCGATGAGGCGTATGGTGATCTGTCCGTTCAGCATCTCACAGGAAGGTGGCCTTTTGCAGGCTACCACAGGGTGCCGAAAGTGTTTGACTCTGGCGACGCGTCAATGCGGCAAATTGCAGTTGAGGCATACTCGCGGAAGGTCAACTGGGATGAGGCATGCTACAAACTTGCCGCATATTGCTGGCAGCAGCAAAGAACCGGTGAGGCACGAACTATCTACGAAGCAATGCTCGAAGAATACCCATACAGCTTCTACACTCACTATCTGTTTGGCAGTCTGCTGAATCAACAAGGCGATGTACCGTCTGCGCTTATGCACTATCGAAAATCCATCGAGTTGAACTCACGTTTCCCGAATTCGCGTCTGGACGTCGGGCTGATGCAGATTAACAGGGGAGATTTCGAAGGAGCGCTCAAGGATTTGTCCGCGGCGCTTGATGCTGCAACGAGTCAAACATCTCCGCAACTGAAGGCGAACATCCACTATGGACTCTCTGCGGTGTATGCCAACAAGGGTGAATTTGCCAGAGCTTTGGAGCAGGCGGATGCTGCGTTGAGATTCCAGCCAGGATACAGAGATGCCATGGCTTTACGTGAACGCATTGTTCGCCAACAACAGTAAGATTAATGTGTGGAGGATTTGAGCTCGCTCAACAACTTGACCGCAGGCTGATAATCCGGTTTGATGTTCAGGACCTGGAGCAGTTGATTTGTTGCTCGGTCAGCCATATTGGCGCGGGCGTAAGCGAGTGCCAACAAATAGCCATTGTCCACACGCTCAGGGGGAGTTTGCTCGAACGTGAAGGTCTTTTCGTAGAACCCGGCAGCTTCTTTTGGCTGATTCCGGTTTAGGTAAATGTCACCGAGTGCTCGATAGGCAAGGATAGTTTTCTCGACGTTGAGCGACGCCAGCAATTGGAGGCGTGTTGCTTCATAGTCCTTCTGTTGCAGGTAGAGTTCGGCCAGTTTCAAATGGATATCGACACTTACCGGAATCATGTTTATCAATGTCCGATATTCTTTGATGGCGTTGCTGATTTCACCCCGCGAAAAGTAATAGTCAGCAGCTTCCATGTGTGCCTGCTTCCACGTCCAGCGTGCACGCGTCACCTGCTCGGCAATATGCCCGAGCGTATCGTTTGCCGCGACCGCTTCAACAATGGGAGTCTGTGCTTGAAAGGGCCAGCCTGATGTCAGGATATCAGTGCGCCGCCTCGCGATAATCTCATCGATCTCGGTAAGGTGACGATCATCCCAGAGCACATCCTCGTTGAGAGTGTCGCGGGTTTCCCACTCACTGGACGAGGCAATGCGCTGGTGTTCCCTCAAGGTATGTACGTACTCCTTTGCCATCAGGAAGTATCCGCGAGAATTCGGATGCAAGTGTTCCACAATCAGTTCGTTGCCGATAATGCCGCCGGGTGATCGTTCCTGGAATCGGTGTTCCATGTCGACAAACATGATGCTTTGGTTGTTGCATGATTGTTGTATTGTAAGGTTGAAGTCGGTGCTTGTACGAAATCTCAGCCGGTCATAGTCGCGAGCCTTGATGTACTCAGTGCGTGCTTCATCGTTACGGCCAAGCGATTCAAGGCACTGTGCCGCCCGATAGTGGGCATTGGCGTGGAGCGAATCAATCGCTATGGCTGAGCGAAACCCCTGCAGAGCAGAGTCGGGAGATCCGTTCGCCTGTTGCTTCGATGCCTTGTCAAAGGTGGCAGCAAAGGCCAGTTTCTGTTCAGCGTCCATATTATCCGGATCATCAGAGATGAAGGGAGGCTGACCACGCAAGTTCGAAACCTGAGAGGAAAGGATGAGTGGAATGTTGTGCTGTATGCAGAGCGAGGTAAGGTCTTCAAGATTTGCCTTAAAGACTTCAATGCCATCATAATAGAGCTTGCTTCCATACGTGATGTATTGGCCACGGGCAAGCTTCTCCATCATTGTGCCACCAGCGTCCGGAGCTGATGCCCCTCGAAACATGATTGCGATCTCTTGATACACATCGCGCAGGAGGAGGAATGTGCGGCAGTGGACCAGTTTCAGATATGCAAGCGTGAGCCAACGGGCTCGCGCAAACGATTCGTTTGAAGCGACCCCGAGTGCACCGTAGAACTCATTATGGCCATCATAGACAATGAAGAGGTCAGGTTCGTAATCAATAAGATCTTCCGCCATATCCAGAACAGTGAAGCTGTTGGTTGCTGTCATCCCGACGTTAATGATCTCAAACTGCTTTTCGGGGAATATTGCCTTGAGGCGGTCGCGCAAGAATGTTGAGAACGCCCCATTATACCAGTAGGGATAGCCCACAGTAGTGGATCCACCCAAACAAAAGATTCTATAGGTGCCAGCAGGCTTTGTTGCAAGAAACACATCGGGAGAGGTAGTGGGATTGAACAGGAATCGCGAGAAATACCTGGCTTTTACTTCATTGTTTTGAATGTAAACAGCTTTGCCGCCAGCGGTTTCTTTGGTGAACAGTGAAAGGTTCGGGCCGTAGTGAAACGCTCTCAGTCCTACTTCCAACACAACGAAAAGGATAACAGGGAAACTGATTGTGATGAGAAGGAAGGCACGACGTTTTGCAGGAGTGAGTGCGATGTCCTTTTCTTTTGCCTTGTGTTGAAGGGATTTCACGCTGAAATGTCGAGTGTGGGACTACTCGTTACAAGAGAGAATCTGATCTCAATATACGATGTTTGAGAAAGACTTCAAACGGGTGGAAGGGTCTTGGATGAATGCTCCTTTGCTTTTTCCAGGTGGTTTCTTCTTGATGATGGCATTCCGACGGCCATCGGCCACGCCGGTTCGGACTACTCTGCAGCAAGTCAGCATTTCGTCGACAGTTGACGACGAAACAAGCCTTGACCCCATCATTGATGACCTGAAGCTTATCGCCGGCGTCGAGTTTTCACCCGGCAAGGCAATCTTTTGTGTTGTCAGGGACGGCTTGAGGAAATTCAGAGTACTTTGTCCCGGATATTCTCAACTCTTCAAGAGAATTCGGTTCCTGTCGGCATGGTCTCTCTTGGTGGATTGGAAATCACGGGACATTCGTTGTCGAAGCACATGTGCCAGAGTTGGCCAAGCATTGCACGACGATTTCTTTCCGAAAACATAATGCGGCGTTGTTTCCTTTCTCTCCACAAATCCCTATATTTGCAAGGGTTTACCCCATCACTCATTCGAAGCTGATCTCAGGAGAATATCATGTCTGATTCGCTGACAGTTGTTGACAATCGCACCGGCAAGAAATATGAACTGCCAATTGCAGATGGCACAATCAAGGCACTCGACCTGCGCCAGATCAAAGTAAACGATGACGACTTCGGATTAATGACGTATGATCCGGCGTTTATGAACACGGCTCTTTGCAAAAGCAAGATCACATTCATCGACGGGGATAAGGGCATACTGCGCTACCGGGGATATCCGATTGAGCAACTTGCCGAGAAGAGTAATTTTCTTGAGACAGCATATCTCCTGCTCTATGGAGAGCTTCCCACGAAGAGTCAATACGACAAGTGGATCTATGATATCACATTGCACACGATGATTCATGAAAACATCAAGAAGCTGATGGATGGTTTCCATTATGACGCCCACCCGATGGGAATGTTGATCAGCACTGTCGGATCATTGTCGACGTTTTATACCGATGCAAAACACATCCACGATCCTGAGTCGCGGCGGAAGCAAACCTACAGGCTCATCGCCAAAATGCCGACGCTTGCCGCGTTCGCTTATCGACACAGTGTTGGCCGTCCCTACGTCTACCCGGATAACAACTTGGGTTACACTGCCAACTTCATGAGCATGTTATGGAAGATGACGGAGCTTGAGTATCAGGCGAACCCTGTGCTTGCGAAGGCGCTCGACGTACTCTTCATTCTTCATGCAGATCATGAACAGAACTGCAGTGCGAACGCCATGCGAGGCATAGGGAGCTCACACGTCGATCCGTATTCCGCTATTGCAGGAGCAGCAGCGGCACTCTATGGACCGTTGCACGGAGGCGCCAACGAAGAAGTGCTTCGCATGCTCGATGCCATCGGCACAAAAGAGAAAGTCCCCGCCTTCATCAACGAGGTGAAGAACGGCAAAGGCCGTCTCATGGGGTTCGGCCATCGTGTATACAAGAACTACGATCCCCGCGCAACGGTGATCAAGCGCCTCGCCGACGAAGTATTTGAAGTGACGGGACGGAATCCGAAGCTTGAGATTGCGCTCGAACTCGAACGCATCGCGCTTGAAGACGAGTATTTTGTCAAACGCAAACTCTATCCGAATGTCGATTTCTATTCCGGACTCATCTATCAGGCGATGGGATTTCCGGTTGAGATGTTTCCCGTGTTGTTTTCCATCCCTCGGACGGTTGGATGGATTGCCCAGTGGGAGGAGATGCTGAACGACCCTGAACAAAAAATCGCACGCCCACGGCAAATCTATCTTGGCAACGACGAGCGCGATTATACCGTTATGAGCAAAAGGACATAAACTTCTTTCTCCAAGCTGATCCATGGTATCGATTCTCCATTTCTTGAACGGCGAAATCAAGAAGCTCTCCATCAAGGAGTTCAGCCAGCTCTGCAAGAAACCCGAAGGGGTATTCTGGTTGGATCTTGATGATCCCTCGGAAGCGGAAGAAGAGACACTGCTTGTTTCCTTGCTTGATATCCATCCTCTGGCAATAGAAGATGTACAGCGCGGAAAGGATGAAGAAGGACACCTTCCGAAGGTCGAAGACTTCGCCGATTATCTTCTTATCATCTTCAATCCCATCGAACGAAAGACCGGCACGGGAGAGCGTGCAGGGGAGAAGCTCGATATCCGTACCTCGCAGCTCAGCGCCTTCCTGTTCAAGAACATGCTTGTGACGCACCACTACAAGCCGCTTCGCTCCATTGCGTACGCAATGCAGATGTGCGCGAAGAACGCGCAAACGCTTGGACGCGGTCCGGATTTCATGTTCCACTTGATCATCGATGACGTGGTTGACAATTACACACCCATCCTTGATGCCATGGATGAGGAAGTCGATTCGATGGAAGATGAAGTGTTCAAGAAGCCGAGTCAGCGGTGCATGGTGCGCATCCTGCAGTTGAAGAAAAACATCCTGACCATCCGGCGTGTAGCGGTCTACCAGCGCGAGATGTTGAATAGATTGTCGCGGGGGGAGTTCGGCCTCATCTCGCGGGATGAGATGGCGTATTACAGAAATGTGTATGATCACCTTGTGCGGATGACCGACCTTGCCGAGTCGTACAGGGATATTGTGAGTGGCTTGCTGGACGCGTACCTTTCCGTCACGTCCAACAATCTCAACCAGGTCATGAAGGTCCTCACGATCATTTCCACGATCTTTCTTCCATTGAGTTTCATTACGGGATTTTTTGGAATGAACTTCAGGTTTCTTCCCGGCGCGGAATGGGAGTACGGTGTTGCAGCGGCGGCGGTCTTTATGATTGCAGTTGGTGTCGGAATGCTCTGGGTGTTCAGACGCAACAAGTGGATGTGAGAAGTATCTTTGGCGTCCATTTTCTTTTGCCCGTCCAAAGGAAAAGGACGTCCGAATCAAGCCCTATGGATCTTTGTCCCACTTCTTTTTGAAAAGAAGTGGGCAAGTCCCGCTCTACGGGATCCCGCCCGGTTGTATTGATAATTGGTTGCGGGAAAACTTTCGGAACTGCAAACGCTTCAGTCGTTCATAGTCGGAGAACTGTAAGAGTGTAGTTGGCATTCCGACGCACACATCCTTGCAGTTCCGAGCCCTCGGGAAAAGACGGACAAACCCATCTGCGGATCCCGAAACCGACAGCCGTTGTGGGTGGGAGAACAGAGCAAACCGTTACGATTCCTTCTTTTGCAAAGGTCAACCATCGCGCAGAGCACGCCGAATCGCTGGCTGTGTGGGGAGGAAGTCCAACTCCTACTCCCCAGTTGGTCCGACTATAACCGACTGCAGGGTTGCGATTCGGCAAGTTCTCTTTCGCCCTTTCTCTTCTAAAGAGAAAGGGCAACGATCCTCTGTTTGCGCTTCAGCGGAATATCCCCTACTTTACGACGTGCCTGCCGAGGTTTCTTCCGTGGTGATGAATCATAGCCGTCCAGTTTTCTCCTACCTTTGAACAGTGGAATGTTCCCTGTTGAATAATCCAACAACAATCAAGAAGACTGAAAGAGAATCCTCTATTTCAGACCTCAACGTCTTGAAATAGTCTCTCTCTTTGTGCATATTGTTTCCGTTTCCGGTCTGTTCGACCAATCCTGCAGTACCATTTCTTGATAGCATTGTCATTGATACCAGGCAGCTCGGTTCCGTTCAATATGGTTCATCCCGTTCTTATTGAGGCAATTCTGGAGCTGAAAGGACTGTCTCGATAGATGGCCCAGATATTTCATCCCAGCTTCAAAGTCATATCAAGGGCAAGTATTATCGTTGTTGCCATTGTCCTTGCGCTGGTAGGCTATGCCGCTGCTGAAATGTACCGGTCGGGCTACATGACCAACCAGGATATCCCTCGCGAGCAGCCTGTTCCCTTCAGCCATGAGCATCACTACAACGGGCTCGGCATCCAGTGCGGATACTGTCACACCTCGGTTGAGAAATCATCGTTCGCCGGCATTCCGCCTACACACACCTGTATGACGTGCCACTCCCAGATTTGGACGAATGCCGGGATGCTTCAGCCTGTTCGAACAAGTTATCAAACAGGCAAGTCGCTTGAATGGGTACGCGTCCACGATCTTCCCGACTTTGCCTATTTCAATCATAGCATTCATGTTTCCAAAGGGATGGCCTGTCAGGTATGTCATGGTGATGTGAATGTGATGCCCCTTGTCTGGAGAACAAAATCACTCCAAATGCGATGGTGCCTGGAGTGTCATCGTGCGCCGGAGAATTTTATCAGGCCAAAGGAAGAGATATACAATTTCGCGTACACGCCGCCCGATGATCAAATTGCATTCGGCTTGAAGCTCGTCAAGGAATATGATGTGAAGACAAAACAACTTTCCGATTGTTCCATTTGTCACCGATAGCCATGGACGAGAAGCAGCCTCTTGATATAGCAACGATCCGCCAACGGCTCTCCGGGAGTAACGGCCAGCAGTACTGGCGCAGCCTTGAACAGGTTGCGGAGACGGAAGAGTTTCGTGAATTCTTACACCGTGAATTTCCACGTGAGGCTTCGGTGTGGGAGGATGGCGTAAGCCGTCGGAGCTTCATGAAGATCATGGGTGCGTCGCTCTCGTTGGCTGGACTGAGTGCGTGCGTAAAGGCTCCGGACGAGAAGATCATTCCGTATGTGAAGCAGCCGGAAATCATGGTGCCGGGCAGACCGTTGTCCTTTGCGACGGCGTTTACTCTCGGGGGCTATGCAACAGGCATCCTCGCCACCAGCAACATGGGTCGCCCGACGAAGATCGAAGGCAATCCCGATCATCCGTACAGCCTCGGCTCAACAGATGCGATAACACAAGCATCACTCCTGACGCTCTATGATCCTGATCGTTCACAGGTTGTGTTGAACAAAGGCTCGATCAGCACGTGGGGGAAATTCCTCGATGCAATACAACTTCCGCTTGAGATTCAGCGCTCACTGAAGGGTTCAGGCCTTCGCATTCTTACCGAGACAATAACATCACCGACTCTTGGCGCTCAATTGAAAGCGCTGCTGGAGATGTTCCCGCAGGCAAAGTGGCATCAGTACGAGCCTGTGAATCTTGATGAGGTACGCGAAGGCTCGATGATGGCATTCGGCGAGAACGTTCAGACGCATTATCATTTCGATATGGCTGACGTCGTACTTTCGCTTGATGCTGACTTCCTTGGTACAGGCGCTGCTCATGTTCGGCATTCCCGTGACTTTGCTTCACGCCGTCGCGTAGAAGGTAGGTCTGCACTCATGAATCGCCTTTACGTTGCCGAAAGCACGCCGTCCATCACTGGCGGAATGGCTGATCATCGCATGCGAGCGAAAGCAAGCCATGTGGAATCAATTGCTCGGGCTGTCGCCGCAGGACTTGGTATTGCCGGTATCAATGCACCATCGATCACGGACAAACAAGCGAAGTGGGTGAGTGCCGTCGTCCGTGATTTGCAGAAACATAAGGGAGCGAGCATCGTTGTTGCTGGCGATGGCCAGCCGGCAGTTGTTCATGCGATAGTCCATGCAATCAATCACGCTCTTGAAAATAACGGTGAGACGGTAACGTATACCGACTCACCCGAAGTGTCATCAGTGAATCAATCTGAATCTCTGCAGTCGCTTGTGAAGGATATGCAGTCCGGCAGTGTGGATATGTTGATTATGCTTGGCAATAATCCTGTATACGATGCACCTGCTGATCTGAAATTTGAGGAAGCGCTTTCCAAAGTAAAGTTGAACGTCAGGCTCGGACTGTATGAAGATGAGACTTCCGCGAAGTGTACATGGCATATTCCTGAATCTCATTACCTTGAAGCATGGAGTGATGCAAGAGCATTTGACGGTACAACCACGATCATGCAGCCGCTCATAGCTCCGCTGTACAATACAAAGTCGGCTCACGAACTTCTTGATGAGTTGACCGGCAAATCAGGACGAAAGGGTTACGAGGTCATCACTGAGTACTGGAAGAATCAAAAGCTGAGTCTTCCTTTTGATGAGTTCTGGCGAACGACGTTGAACAATGGAGTCGTTGCCGATACTGTACTTCCAACGAAGTCTGTAGCGCTTCAAGCGGCAACTGATGCGTGGAAACCCTCTACGACTTCCGATCAGGGAATGGAGCTCATCCTGCGTCCCGACCCGAACGTGTGGGATGGAAGATTCGCCAACAACGGATGGCTGCAGGAACTGCCGAAGCCGACGACAAAACTCACATGGGATAACGCCGCGCATATAAGTCCGGCAACTGCGGAGAAGCTTGGCGTTCACAATGAGGATGTTGTTGAATTGAAGTGCGATGGCAGCATGGTTGAAGCGCCTGTTTGGATTTCTCCCGGGCATCCGGATGATTCCATGACGCTTCACCTTGGCTACGGTCGTACTCATGCTGGAAGGGTGGGGAGTGGGGTTGGCGTGAACGCGTATCTTCTGCGGTCATCCGGAAGTGGGTGTGCTCGTCAAGGTCTTGAAGTTCGCAAGACCGGCAAGCAGTACACTCTTGCCTGCACTCAGGATCATTTCAGCATGGAAGGACGCGAGATTGTGCGTCAATCAACGGTGGAGACATTCCTTGCTGATCCAACATTTGCGCAAAAGCTTGAACACAATCCAACCCCCGACCAATCGCTCTATCCTCAACATGAATATGATGGCTATGCCTGGGGAATGACGATTGATCTCAATTCCTGTACGGGATGCAGCGCGTGTGTCGTGGCGTGTCAATCCGAGAACAATATTCCCATTGTCGGGAAGGAACAGGTACACCGTGGACGTGAGATGCAGTGGATTCGCATCGACCGGTATTTCGAGGGAAGCCTGGATGAACCCGAGATGCACACCCAGCCTGTAACATGTATGCATTGCGAGAACGCTCCGTGCGAAGTTGTCTGCCCGGTTGCTGCAACAACGCACGACTCGGAAGGGTTGAATGTTATGACGTACAACCGTTGCGTCGGCACGCGGTACTGTGCGAATAACTGTCCGTATAAAGTGCGCCGCTTCAACTTCCTGCAGTTTTCCGACGTCGAGACTGAGACGTACAAGATGATGCGCAACCCTGATGTGACCGTCAGGAACCGTGGCGTGATGGAGAAGTGTACCTACTGCGTGCAGCGCATCAGTCATGCGCGTATTGACGCAAAGACCGAGGGCCGCTCCATTAGAGATGGAGAAGTCACAACGGCCTGCCAATCGGCATGCCCGTCGCAAGCGATTACGTTTGGAGACATCAACGATGAGAAGAGTAAAGTAGCCAAACTGAAATCCGATCCACGCAACTACGGCCTTCTCGCTGAATTGAATACGAAGCCCCGCACTTCATATCTCGCAAAGCTCAAGAACCCGAATCCAGAGATTGAACATCTCGAAGTAGGATAATGTCAGAACACCACCATATCGCAGGCGTTGATGCTCCGTTGCCGCTCGTGGCGCACGGTGAAACCTATGGTTCCATCACCGAGAATATCACCGCGACGGTGATCGAGAAGAAGACGCCGAAGGGGGTGAAGATCACGCTCACCGTGACGACGGTGCTTCTGATCGTGTTCATCGTTGCAGTGTGGAAACTGTTTTCCACCGGTGTAGGAATCTGGGGCAACAACAACCCTGTAGGATGGGCGTTCGACATTACGAATTTTGTGTGGTGGATTGGTATCGGCCATGCGGGCACGTTGATCTCTGCTGTACTTCTTCTGTTGCATCAACACTGGCGCAACGCCATCAATCGCTTTGCGGAAGCGATGACACTGTTCGCTGTTGCGTGTGCGGGTATGTTTCCGATTCTCCATCTTGGCCGCCCGTGGCTTGCATACTGGCTCGGCCCATATCCCAATACGATGTCGATGTGGCCGAACTTCCGCAGTCCGCTTGTGTGGGATTTGTTTGCCATCTCGACGTACCTGACAGTCTCGTTCATGTTTTGGTTCGTGGGACTCATTCCCGACCTTGCAAGCATGAGAGACCGCGCAAAGAAGAAGTGGCAAAAGGTGATCTACGGAATTCTCGCCATGGGCTGGCGCGGGTCGGCGCACCATTGGCATCGCTATGAGTTGGCATATCTTCTCCTCGGTGGTTTAGCGACGCCGCTTGTTGTGTCGGTGCATAGTGTCGTTAGTTTCGATTTTGCAGCAAGCGTGATTCCCGGTTGGCACGCCACGATTTTCCCGCCATACTTTGTTGCGGGAGCGATCTATTCCGGCTTTGCCATGGTTCTCTCTCTTGTCATCCCGGTGCGCAAGATGTATCACATGGAAGCGTATATCACCGACCGGCACCTTGACTACATGGCAAAGGTGATGCTCGCAACGGGGCTGATCGTCCTCTACGGCTACATGACGGAGCTCTTCTTTGCCTACTACAGTGGCAGTGAGTATGAGGGCTTCATGATGTGGAACCGGATTACCGGGCCTTATTGGTGGTCGTACGCGGCATTGATTCTTTGCAACGGTGTGATCCCTCAGTTCCTGTGGTTTAAGAAGGTTCGATCGAGCACGCTTATCCTTTTCCTCATCTCCATCGTTGTCAATGTCGGGATGTGGCTGGAACGCTTTGTCATTATTGTCACGAGCCTACATCGTGATTTCCTTCCGGCATCATGGGGAATGTTTCACCCGACAGTCTGGGATTGGGCGACGTATGCGGGAACCCTTGGTTTGTTCGGATGCCTGATGTTCCTCTTCCTACGCGTGATGCCGATGATCTCCATGTTTGAGATCAAGCATCTGTTGCCGTGGAAGGGAAGAAGGATAGGTACAAGCGCTGACGCGGAATAGAGAATGAGCACACAACGACCGATATACGGACTACTTGCCGAGTTCGATGCGCCGGAAAAAATCCTCGCCGCTGCAGAACTTGCCAGAGATGCCGGTTACAAGAACATGGATGCGTTTACCCCGTTTCCTATGGAGGAACTCACGGACGCATTGGGCGTGAAACATTCGAAGCTCTCGTTGTTTGTTCTGTGCTGCGGTATCGCCGGTGGACTTACGGGATTCTTCCTGCCATACTTTGCTTCGGTGTATGATTATCCTCTGAATATTGGTGGGCGCCCGTTGAATAGCTGGCCGCATTGGATTCCGATCATGTTCGAACTGACCGTATTGTTTGCCGCCATTGGGGCGGTTGTGGGGATGATTTTCCGGAATGGCCTTCCGCGTCCGGTGCATCCGCTATTTAATGTCGACCGGTTTGAACTGGCAACACGCGACAAGTTCTTTCTCTGTATTGAGGCTATCGATCCAAAGTTTGATCGAACAGAAACAGAGAAATTTCTCAGGGGCTTGAACCCATCACATTGTACTGTAGTGGATGACGTCGAGAAGTGAAGAGAACGCTGACATATCGCACAGTGAGAATTGGATTCATGGGCATCCTTGTGTGTCTCTCTGCATGCAACGACATGTACGATCAGCCCAAGTACAGGCCTCTGCGCGCCAGCAAGATGTACGCCGATGGTTCATCAAGGTCTCTTATTGAAGGAACCGTTGCACGAGGCCAGGCTCGAACCGATGAGCTTCTGTACACTGGAAGAATCCAAGGTGTGCTGGCAGACGTGTTTCCATTTCCAGCGACAGACTCGGTGCTGTACAGAGGACAAAACCGTTTCAACACGTTTTGTTCACCCTGTCATGGCGGCCTTGGCGACGGAGCAGGTATGATAGTTCAACGGGGTTTCCCGAAACCCAACTCATTTCTTGCGGACAGTGTTCGGTCCAAACCGGCTGGCTACTACTTTGATGTTATCACGAATGGCTTTGGAAGAATGTACAGCTACGCTGCAAGCGTGCCGGTCGAAGACCGATGGGCAATCATAGCATACATCCGGGCATTACAGTTGAGCCGGCATGCGTCCGTCAGTGATTTGACAGAGGCAGAACGTCAACAATTGGCGGAGCAGGTACGATGATTCCTTCTCAGGGTCTTCGACCGCAGATGGATCGCCTGCAATCACGCGCCCTGATTGTCGGTGGCGTTGGCGCGTTGCTGTTGGTTATGGGAGCGTTGACATCCATACACCAGTTCTATCAATCGTATCTGTATGGATTTCTTTTTTGGATGTTGTGTTCGCTCGGTTGTCTGGGTATCCTGTTGCTTCACCACCTTGTGTCAGGCGCATGGGGACATGTAATACAACGACTCGCAGAGTCCGGTGCCCGTACATTGCCGTTCATGGCCGTTCTTTTCATCCCGATCATTTTCGGCATGCATAGCCTCTTCCCGTGGTCAAACCATGATGTCGTGGAAGCGAGCCACATTCTCCACAAGAAGGAAGGCTACCTCAATGTTCCATTCTTTTTGGCGCGTGCTGCGTTGTTCTTTGTGGTATGGAGTGGGATTGCATACGCGCTAAGCAACTGGTCTCGCAAACAGGATGAGACAGGGGACCCGACATTCACGCGAAAGATGAGGGTGATCTCAGGGCCGGCGCTTGTTGTGTTCGTACTATCAATGACACTTGCGGCTGTGGATTGGATGATGTCACTCGAACCGGAATGGTACTCAACTATTTACGGAATGCACTTTATTGTCGGCGCTTGTCTTTCTACGCTGGCGTTGTGCATCATCGGAATACGGCTCCTGTCAGATCATAAACCGTTCTCGGATATACTTACAACACGGCACTATCACCATCTTGGCAATCTCCTGTTTGCGTTCACAATTCTGTGGGCGTACATGGCATTCTCACAGTATCTGATTATCTGGTCCGGGAATTTGCCCGAGGACAATTTCTACTACACACGGCGATTCGGGATGGGGTGGCAGGCGATTTCTCTTGTTCTTATCATCGGACATTTCTTCGTCCCGTTCTTTCTCTTGTTGTCCCGCAAGTCAAAACGGGTCGTCCGTACGCTCTCGTTCATTGCCTGTGGGATTCTGCTGATGAGGCTCGTCGATCTTTTCTGGCTGATTATGCCAGCGTTCAATAACCATGAGTTACAAATCCATTGGCTGAACATTGTTGCCCCTATCGGCATAGGCGGCATCTGGATTGCCCTTTTCGTTTGGCAACTGAAGGATCATTCTCTGTTACCGCTGCACGATCCGCGTTTCAATGAGAAAGCGGAAAATATCCACACGCATTAGCGAATGACGCATTTACCCAATATCGATCCGAACGACTCGCTGGCTCGACGGCACGAGACTTCTGATGTTCACTTCAAAAGCGTCCTGCTGTCGGGATTTGGCTTTCTGGTGATCATGGTACTGGGCTTGCTGCTTTCGTGGGGTGTGTACGCGTTGTTCAATCGCTACACCGCTGCGCCCGGCTCACATGCAGAAACGGTAACGAACCCAGATCTTAGCAAGCAGCCATCCGGGCCAAACCTGCAACCCGATCCACATGCGGCTCTTGTTGCGATGAGACGTTCGGAGGATTCTGTTCTTACAAGCTACGCCTGGATCAGCAGAGATTCCGGTATTGTTCGTGTTCCTGTTGATCGAGCAATGAAATTATTGGTGAAGAAGGGTTTGCCGTATCGGGAAGCGGAGGTATTGAAGTGAAAAGCATGCTATCATTATTGTTTACTGGTCTTATTTCTTGCTCTGCTGTCAAAGGTGTTGCACAAATGGCAACCCCTACGCCTCCACCCAATGTGGTGATGGATGTGGGGATTGACCAAAGGCTGAACGAGCAGATCCCTCTCGACCTCACATTCAGAGACGAGACTGGGAAGAGTGTTACGCTCGCGGAGTATTTCCACTCAAAGCCGGTGATCATATCGCTTGTGTACTATCGCTGTCCGATGCTTTGTACGCAGGTATTAAATGGGATGGTCGAGACATTCAGGACCATGACGTTTACGACCGGCAAGGAATTCGACATCATCACTGTGAGTATCGATCCGAATGAAAAGCCGGAGCTTGCCGCCGAGAAAAAGCAACAGTACGTTGAGGAATACGGGCGTGAAGGAGTTGCGCAGGGTTGGCACTTCCTTACTGGAGAACAGGCTTCGATTGAACGGCTTGCCAAGGCTGTCGGTTTTCGATATGTGTACGATCCAAACAGCAAACAGTTCGCTCATGGTGCGGGAATCATGGTTGCGACTCCGCAAGGCAAAGTTGCCCGATACCTTTACGGTATTGAGTATGGAGCGAGGGATCTCAAGTTTGCGTTGATGGAGGCGGCGGAGAACAGGGTGGGATCAACCGTGGATAAGATTCTTATGTTGTGCTACCATTACGATCCAACAACCGGCAAGTATGGTATTGTTGTGACAAATCTGTTGAAGGGCGGCGGGGCACTCTGCCTGTTGATACTCGGAGGATACATGCTGGTGAACTTCCTCCGGGATCGGCGTAGGACGTTGCATACTGTGAAATCGTAACAAGACAACCGACTATGTGGAATTTTCCTCTCATACCTGACCGGGCATCGACTATTGCGGGAGAAGTGGACGCAATCTACTACTTCCTGACTTTCATCAGCCTCTTTTTCGGCGGGATTATTGTCATCGGACTTCTCTATTCAGCAATTCGGTACCGCAAGGCTTCGAAGAGCAGTCGTGCGAATGCGGTCCACGATCATCTGGGCCTGGAACTTGCGTGGTCGCTGATTCCGCTCGCCATATCCATCGGCATTTTCGTCTGGTCGTCGAGAGTGTTCATCAACATGCACGTTGCGCCGAAGGATGCGATGGAGATCTATGTCGTTGGGAAGCAATGGATGTGGAAGATTCAACATCCACAAGGCAACCGTGAGATCAACACGTTGCACGTGCCTGTCGGTAAACCGGTAAAGCTGATCATGACATCGCAGGATGTCATTCACAGCTTCTACATCCCTGCATTTCGCATCAAGCAGGATGTGTTGCCGGGGCGTTACACCACGCAATGGTTTGAAGCAACAACGCCCGGCGAGTATCATCTCTTCTGTGCGGAGTATTGCGGAACATCTCATTCGGGAATGATCGGGAAAGTGGTTGTGATGGAGCCTGCAGAATACGAACAGTGGCTTGCCGGAAGTGGAGGAGGGTTGGCAATGACAACGAGTGGACAGCAGGTATTCCAGCAGTTCGGCTGCCAAACATGTCACAAGCAGGAAGCTGGACAACGAGGGCCGTCCCTTGAGGGCTTGTTCGGCACCCAGGTGAAATTGGCTAACGGTCAGACGGTGTTGGCAGATCAGGACTATATTCGCGAATCGATATTGAACCCGTCAGCAAAGGTCGTGGCAGGGTTTCAAGTACTGATGCCGATGTATCGCACGCAACTCACTCAAGAGCAGCTCAACCAGCTTGTCGAGTATGTGAAATCGCTGGGCACAACCAAGAGGAAAGAAGGATGAGCAACCCTGCAGTGCAGCATCAGAAGGATTACATTCATGCCGGCTACGGCGTGAAGTCATGGTTTCTAACTGTTGACCACAAGCGTATTGCATTACTCTACCTTATCTCGATCACTCTCTTTTTCTTTGTTGGCGGGTTCTTCGCCGTTCTGTTGCGGCTTGAGCTCATGACGCCACAGGGCGACATCGTCACTGCTGAAACGTACAACAAATTGTTTACGATGCACGGGATTGCGATGGTGTTTTTCTTTCTTATCCCTTCCATTCCCGCTGTGCTTGGTAATTTCCTTGTGCCCATGATGATCGGCGCACGTGACCTTGCGTTCCCGCGGCTGAATCTCCTGAGTTGGTATCTCTACAACTTTGGCGGGTTGTTTACCCTGTACGCGATGATTAATGGGGGAGTGGACACCGGCTGGACGTTCTACGCTCCGTACAGTTCCTCGTATGCACTCGGCAACGTCGTTCCTGTCGTCATTGGTGTCTTTATTCTTGGATTCTCATCAATCCTCACGGCAATTAATTTCATTGCAACGATTCACAAAATGCGGGCGCCGGGACTTACCTGGTTCAAGCTGCCGTTGTTCATTTGGGCAATGTACGCCACTGCCATCATAACGATTCTTGGAACGCCGGTCGTTGCAATCACGCTGCTGCTTCTTGGTTTCGAGCGGGTGATGGGCGCTGGGATTTTCGACCCTGCTCTGGGCGGCGATCCAATTTTGTTCCAGCATCTCTTCTGGTTCTACTCGCATCCGGCAGTGTACATTATGGTGTTGCCATCCATGGGGGTTATCAGCGAGGTGGTGACGTGCTTTGCACGAAAGCAGATTTTTGGCTATCGCTCGATGGCGTATGCAATCATGGGGATTGCTGCGCTCAGCTTTCTGGTGTGGGGACATCACATGTTCGTCAGCGGGCAATCAGTGTACGCCGGAATGGTGTTCTCAGCTTTGAGTTTTCTCGTGGCAATTCCCTCGGCAATCAAGGTGTTTAACTGGACGGCGACCCTGTACAAAGGAACAATTGAATTCAAGACCCCGGTGTTGTACGCCTTCGGGTTCATCGGGTTGTTTACGATCGGTGGATTAACAGGATTGTTCCTCGCATCGCTTGCCACGGATGTTCATCTCACTGACACATATTTCATTGTTGCTCACTTCCATTATATTATGGTTGGTGGAGCGGTGATGGGGTATCTTGCAGGATTGCACTTCTGGTGGCCGAAGATTACCGGCCGCATGTATAATGAAGCGTGGGCGAAGTTCTCGGCATTGATTCTGTTTGTCGGATTCAACCTGACCTTCTTCCCGCAATTCATTCTCGGGTATTTGGGAATGCCGAGACGTTACTATGTGTATCCGCCGGAGTTCCAGGTTCTCAACGTCATGTCCACGGCCGGCGCATCGATTCTCGGGCTGGGATATCTTATCCCGATGATCTATTTGCTATGGTCGCTCAGAAAACCAAAGGATGTCGGGCCAAACCCCTGGAACGCTACCGGGCTCGAATGGACAACTTCCTCGCCTCCGACTACTCATAACTTTGACCAAGTGCCTGTCGTGACCGCCGAGGGGCCGTATCTGTACAATGATGAGGAGGCAAAAGTTGGATAAACCTCAGTCGACGGTCGCCCATCATTTTGAAGACATGGACCAGCAGCGTGAGGCTGGAACACTGGGGATGTGGGCGTTCCTGGTTACCGAGATCATGTTCTTTGGTGGTGTCTTTGCGGCGTACGCGATCTATCACCATATGTATCCGGAGGCGTTTGGTGAAGCCAGCAAGACGCTGAGTGTTGTTCTTGGGGCAACAAACACCGCCGTGCTGATTTGCAGCAGCTTGACGATGGCGTTTGCAGTACGCAGTGCACAATTGAATCAACGTAAACGGCTCGTTGGCTTTCTCATCCTGACGATCATCCTCGGTTCAGCATTCCTCGGAATAAAGGCAGTTGAGTATTCACACAAGATTCACGAGCACCACGTTCCCGGTGCGTCATTCGTATTCGAAGGACCGCACAGTGGTGGGGCGGAGCTTTTCTTTTCATTCTACTTCGCAATGACAGGCCTCCACGCCTTACACATGGTTATCGGGATTGGCTTGATGGTGTGGCTGATTGTGAAGGCGCAGCGTGGCCGGTTCTCGTCTGAATATCATGCTCCAGTCGAGATGGCTGGACTCTACTGGCACTTTGTTGATATCGTCTGGGTGTTTTTGTTCCCGTTGTTGTATCTCATCAGTCGAGCTTGAGTACGCTATGTCTCATCATGTCATTCCTCAAAAAATCTATCTGCTTGTTTTCGGCACGTTGCTCTGCCTTACACTCATCACTGTGGATGTGGCGTTTTACAATTTTGGGTGGCTCAATATGTATGTCGCCCTTACTATTGCAACATTCAAAGCAACGATCATTGTTCTTTACTTTATGCATGTCAAGTATAGTCCACGCCTTATATGGGTGTTTGCCATCGGTGGATTGTTCTGGCTGGTAATCTTGTTTGGACTTACCTTTGGGGATTATTTGACAAGGTTCTAGTCCTTTGCAACCTACCCCCAAAACTCCTCATTGCTCTTCTCCCGTATTTCCGCTACTGTACTTCGTGTCTGCCGATGTAGTTCGAGCGTATGCTTCCCTTTGAATTGACTTGATTAGATGTTGAACCCCTACGGGGTTTGGGTTGTGTGTTTGGTTGTCCGTTCTACAAACATTCAACTCCTAATGGAGTTGTTGCGACACGTTTTCTCTTGCAATGAAATGACCCGTAGGGTCAGACGTTTGTAGAACATGAATTCCAACAGGGCCCACCCAACTCCGTAGGAATTGAACCCCTATCATTCGTTTATTCAAGGCCAGTTATGAACAGCTTCAGACTCAGATTTCCCGAACGTGACATTACGAAATGGTCTTCTCGCTATAACTACACACCCAATCCGACTATTGAAGATCAAATCGTGCCTCGCGTTAGTAAGGCAGGCTACTTAACCAAACCCGATTTCCTGACTATCTGCAAATGGAAGACCCCACGCTCGCAGAAACATTGTACGACAAACTCGCCTGAGTTCATTGATTCGATCAGCACAATAGCACTCTCGACTCCTGACGAGCAGTTGCGAATCGAGATTTGGAGACTACTGAACGGCGTGGACTGGCCTACGGCAAGCACGCTTTTGTTCTGGCTCCACAACGAAGAATATCCCATTCTCGACTTTCGCGCTGTGTGGTCCTTGGGATACGCCAAGCCGCCAAAGTATGACTATTCTTTTTGGGCAGACTACGTTGACTGCTGCCGCACACTCGCGCGTAAGTGTGGCGTTTCAGTCCGTACACTGGACCGCGCCCTGTGGCAGTATTCGAACGAGAAGCAACGAAGATGAGATTTTGTGTTGAGCATGTTCACCCTAACGTCTTCCTTCACTCTTCCTGGCTTCATCCTGGCTTGATTTTACCTTATCCTGATGGGAAACCAACAAGTAGCGGCATGCTGGTAGGAGGTTCGGGATAAAAATGCTAAGGTTGTTTGTTCCTTCCCGTTTTGATATATTCAAACCAAATTCAATAGCGTATCTTAGCGCCCCTCTCCTATGATTGTCATGAAATTCGGCGGCACATCCAACCAGGATGCTGTCGCAATGTCCAACGTTATCCGCATTGTCAAAGCCCATCTTACAGACCAACCCGTTGTCGTCATCTCGGCAATCGCAAAGGCAACGAATGAGCTGGAAGAAACAGCGTGTGCCGCTGCACGGGGCAACGAGGAAGTTGCCAACTCGATTGTCACGAGACTGTTCGAGCGTCACAACGGTATTATCGATAACCTCATCCAGTCCCGACAGGTCGCAGGTGAGCTTGAAGCTACGTTTTACAATCATCTCACCGAGATCAAAGCCTTGGTTAAAGGCATTGCCATTCTTCGGGAACTGACGCCTCGCACGCTTGATGCAATCTGCTCGTATGGCGAACGTCTTTCTTCTCGCATCATTGCGGCCGGACTGAAAGAAGCCGGCATCGACTCGGTCTGGGTGGATGCAAAAGATTTCATGCTTACGGACGATACCTTCGGGGGAGCCCAACCCGTGACGGATGAGGTGGCCAAGAACCTGGAAGCCAAGGTAAGGCCGCTGTTGAAGGAAGGAAAAACCCCTGTGACACAAGGCTTCATCGGTGTGACCTCCTCCGGTGCCTACACGACGATGGGAAGAGAAAGCTCGGACTATTCCGCTTCGATCATAGGTGCTGCGATGAACGCAGCCAAAGTACAAATCTGGACGGATGTGGATGGCATCCTGACCGCCGATCCCCGCATTGTGCAGACAACGAGAAAGCTCAAGCACCTGACGTTCGAAGAGGCGTTTGAGCTGTCCTATTTTGGAGCGAAGGTACTGCATCCTGCAACAATGCTGCCAGTGATCGAGAAGAAGATTCCCGTGCAAATTCTTAACTCGAAGCGGGAGGGAACGGGAACGCTGGTTGATATGAACTCCGGGGGGAGCGAGAAGGACATACTCAAGTCCATTGCGTACAAGAAGAGCCTCTCGCTCATCTCGATTACTCCTCACAAGAGATTCAATCAGTATATCTTTTGGCAAGGCATTTTCAATGTACTCACACAAATGGGCATTGCAACCGGAATGATGGCGACTTCCGAATACAGCGTGGCATTCACTGTTGATGGCCAGGTTGACACACATGCATTGAAAGGCCAGCTCGAGGAATTCGGACGTGTCAACATCTCATCAGACAAGACAAGTGTATGCCTGGTCGGGAAAGGGTTGCGGGGAAGGACAGGCGTTGCAGATCGTATCTTCGGGCCGCTGTCCGGTTGTCGGATCCATATGGTCTCCTTTGGTGCCTCTGATCTGAACCTCATGTTCTTGATCGATGACGATCAATTGCCTCATGCGTTGAGCAGTCTGCACAAGGAATTCTTTGATACTGCCACACTGAGTGATACGTTTGAAACCATCGCCCGGTAACGGCACACTTCATCCCAACACCACCACCGGGACGCTGAGGGACCTTGGACTAAAGACATCCCGCGTTGCCAGGATCCTTGAGTCCTCATTAGGCACACCCGTACAAGCGGCAACGCTTCCCCGTCCGCTGGATATGCTCATCGCGACCATCCTCTCACAAAACACAAACGATAAGAACAGTCACCGCGCATACACACAACTCAGGAAGAAGTACCGGCGTTGGCAGCATGTTGCGGAAGCTCCGCTTCGGGGTATCTTGTCAGCCATTCGTATTGGAGGCATGGCGAACCAGAAGTCCGTTCGCATCAAGGAAACGCTTGCTGAATTGAAAGACCGTTTTGGTAAGTACGATCTTTCTGCATTGGAGCCAATGAGCAACCAGGAGGTCATCGAAGAGCTGACATCCATCAACGGTGTTGGAGTAAAGACTGCTTCCTGCGTGTTGCTTTTTTCGATGAGGAGGGATGTGTTTCCGGTGGATACACATGTTCATAGAATCTGCGGACGGTTGGGGCTTGCTCCCGGCTGTACAACACCGGAGAAGGTGTTTCATTTTATGCAGAAACTGATCCCGAAAGGGAAGGGCTACTCCTTCCATACCAACCTCATTCGTTTCGGCAGACGTGTATGTCGTTCGAATAATCCAGCGTGCGACCTTTGTCCGCTGTATGATGAATGTACATTCCCAGCAAGGAAGCGCCAACGTCATACGAAGAGGGCAGCGTCGAATGCAGATCATGATTTCATGTTGCTTGACAACGTGCAGGTTATCCGGTGACTGTCGATCGATCCCCGGTACGCAGGATTCTTGTCATCAAGCTCCGCGCTGTGGGCGATGTGTTGCTCTCAACGATTGTCACGAAGAACCTGCGACTTGCATTCCCGGATGCACAGATCGACTATCTCACTGAACCACCGAGCATTGATGTATTGGCTGGCAATCCTTTCCTCAATCATGTGCATGTTCACGATAGAGTGAGTATGACAGGCGTACGCCTGCTGCGTCGTATCCGTAGTCAACGCTACGATCTTGTGATTGATCTCTTTGGCAATCCGAGAACGGCGCTGATTACGCGGTTGAGCGGAGCGAGATACCGTGTCGGGTATCGATTCAGAAGCCGGACATATGCGTACAACATCATCGCCGAGCCACGTGGCAATCGTGTCCATAACACTCAATTCAATCTTGATGCACTTGAGGCAATCGGTGTTGCTATTCAAGATCGCAATATCTATTTTCAATTCACGCCCGACGATTCCCGGTATGTTGATGCATTTCTCTTCGATGCTCATGTGGATGACAGGCTTTTGATCGGAGTCAACACTGGGGGGGGATGGTATACAAAACGATGGGGACTTGATCGGTATGCCGAACTAGCGGATCGATTGGTGCAGCAATACGGTACATCAATCGTGCTGACCTGGGGGCCGGGACAATTGCAGGATGTTGAGAAGATTCAGTCCTTGATGAAGCAGAACGCATTCATCCCGCCGGCAACCACACTGAAGCAACTCGGCGCGTTACTGAAACGCTGTACTTGTGTGATTAGCAATGATTCAGGACCCATGCACATCGCTGCTGCCGTCGGGACGCCCGTGCTTGGTATCTACGGTCCGACAAGTCCGGTTCTGCAAGGGCCATTCGGCGGTCAGCATGTGACGATAGCGAAGGAAGGATTGAACTGTCTCGGTTGCAATTATACAAAATGCCCTATCGGCCACCCATGCATGCTCGACTTGTCGGTTGATGCGGTGATGGAAGGTGTGAGGCAATTGTTTAAGAAGAATATGATCGTTCAATGAAGAAACGAACTGCAAAGAAAGCGTCAAAGTTATCACACCGAATAACGATTCCGGCGTGCAAGCATTTCAATGGATACAAGCCTTGCTTTCCGGGCGCACATTGCCATGAAGAGTGTGCAGACTTTGATGCGATCGGCAAAAAGATTCTCATCGTGAACCTTGACGCAATGGGAAACGTGCTTGTTACAACGAGTCTCTTACCTGCCATCAAGCGCAAGTATCCCACCAGTTCGATCTACTGGATTACACTCAAGAACGCGGCGCCACTTCTTCGGAATATTCCGCACCTTGACAGGGTGTATGTCTGGGAGCCAGAAAGCTGGCTTGTATTGCAACAGATGAAGTTTGATCTCGTGCTGAACGTCGACAAATCCCAGCGTTCATGTGCGTTCACCAATACTCTTCAGGCGAAAGAGAAACTCGGCTTTGGATTGAACACACACGGTCAGATCATCCCCCTCAACAAGGAGGCGCACTACAATTTCCGGCTTGGACTGGATGACGAGTTGAAGTTCCGGCTGAACCAGAAGACCGTCCAGCAGATTCAGTGTGAGCAGTTCAAGTTGAAATACAAGCGGGATGAGTATACGCTGACGCTCTCGAGCGAAGAAATGGAATATTGCAAGGAGCTCAAACGCAAGCATGGATTGGATGGAGAGGATCTCGTTGTGGGGTTCAATACGGGTTGCTCTGAGTTATTCCCCAACAAGAAAATGACTGTGGATCAACATATTGTTCTCATCAATAAACTTTCACAAATACCGGGTATCAGGCTTGTCCTTGTCGGCGGTCCGGAGGATACACAACGGAATGCAGAGATCATGAGGTCGGTCGGGAAGAATGGACTGAGTACTCCCAGCACGGAAGGAGTGCGCCGAGGCCTCTGTTACATCAACATCTGCGATGTTATCATCTCGGGCGATTCGTTCGGTATGCACGCTGCGATCGGCTTGAAAAAGCACATCGTTGTGTGGTTCGGTGTGAGTTGCTGGACGGAGATTGATTTGTATGATCGTGGCATTAAGCTGATTCCCGAGGGACTGGAATGCTCACCCTGCTGGAAACGAGCGTGTCCGTACAACCTCGAGTGTATTCAGATGATTGATCTTGATGCGATTGTTGACCAGATAAGACAGTACCGTCGCAGATATGTTCCTTCCGAATGACGCGATCACCATTCCCTACTTCGGTAGCCTTCCAGATTAGATCCCTGACTACGGAGAAAGCAATGTGGTACAAGGTGAGGCCTGCTATTATTGTCTTCTTTCTTGTTGTCTCGCATTACGCCAATGCCCAGGATTCCTCTGCCCTTGTCCAGCTCTTTCCCGGGACAAAAATCTTTCCACTTTTCACAGCCGACGGCCTTTCGCACCAGCTCTCGCTCTCTCGCGTCACCGAGAACAAAGATTGGATTGCTGCAATTGGGGCGTCCATTCCTGCCGTTCAGCTTGACTTGGGCAACACTCAGATGCAGGCTGGCGTGGCAGTCACAATCTTTAACAGATTGATCAAGACGCCAGGTCACATCACTGTCTATACCATTGACTACAAAGTCGATGTCCCCATTGACATTCATTTCTCTGACCTCTCGTTTCGTGCCGCCATGGGACACATGAGCTGCCACTTTGCTGATGATGGAATTGAACTCCTCGGGCAGAGATCAATCCAGTACGCGAATGATTATGTGACATTTGCCGCCGCCTATGAGGTCGCAGCGATTCAGGGGTACGTCTATACCGGGTTCAACTACAGCTACGGCACGCAACCGGTTCAGAACAGGCCATGGCTCATCCAGGTAGGAGTGGAATTTGGCAACATCGACCTCTACAAGGAAGTCTCACTCTACGGCGCAATCGACGTGAAAACAAAGGAGGAGGTGGGATGGGGAAGCACGCGAAGTTTCCAGATAGGCGTTAAGTTGTTCCCGCATCTGAGGTACAGATTGCGCATGGCATATACGCTTCGGATGGGATATGAAGATCGGGGACAGTTCTACCTAAATGAGGCAACAAGAAGCACGTATGGAATGTTCATTGATTTCTAATCTTATGGCAGCGTTGATTGGATTGCTGTCAGGTTCCTTAAGATCGTTTATGAAACTCAATCGAGCCGGGCTTGCCCTTCTCCTTCTCATCATGGGCCGTTGTAACGCTCAAGATTCAACTTCCGTTCTGAAGTCGATCCCATCTGATTCAATGTCGAGTGTAGCGGAACCGGTACGTGTGAATGATGGGTTCTTGACAAAACCGGAATTCACAGGAAAGAAGATCGTCGCGACAGGCATTTTAGGCGCGTGGATGGTGACTTCGCTTGTGTGGTCGTATGATGCGTGGTGGAAGGGAACGTCGGCCCCTTTCCATCTCAAATCAGAAAACTGGCTGAACAGTTCTACTCTGGGTATTGACAAGATTGGACATTTCTATACTTCTTATTTCTACTACAATTTGTTCCGCAACATCATGTTGTGGGGTGGATATGACCGTACAACGGCGGAGTGGTGGGCGGTTGGAGGTGCGGCATTCTTTGCACTATCCGTGGAGATTGGAGATGGCTTTGCGACAACATACGGCTTTGACTACCAGGATGTGACTTTCAATTTGCTCGGTGTGGGATATGGCTGGCTTCAGCATCGGGTTCCGATGTTGAATAACTTCAACTTCAAATGGAGCTTTGTCCCTGGTACAGGCTACAGGTTTCCAGTCCGTTTCACGGATGACTACGACGCGCATACGTACTGGCTGACCTGTGACATCAATAAACTACTACCGGCGAGTATTGAGCCTTACTGGCCGGACTTCATACAGATCGCTGTTGGGTACGGCGTAGATAACCTCGTGACAAAGAGGGAATTCATAGTCGGTCTCGACCTTAACCTTCTGGAACTTTTCAGTCCCAAGCAGGCGGACCTCTTGTTGGTGATACGGACGGTGGATATGTTGCATCTTCCGGCTCCGGCAATCAAGTTCACGGAACAAAAAGTCCCGAGGTACTATCTGTTTCACCGAAACTGAAAGTGATGTGCCGCCGTAGTCACGACGGTCTGGCCTAGTGCAAGAGCAGGAGTCGGAACTCAGGGCTGCGACCCGGAGAGAATTTCACGCCCGGGGCGGGCAGGTGGAACAGGTTCAGAAGTTTTTTGACAAGATTGATGTCTGTTCCTTCGATCGGAATCATTTCAAGGTTGTAGTCAAATCCAACAACATACTCCCTCCTCGTAACATTGTCAGCCCCGCTATACCCGAAAGCAAGCTGAAGCCAGTCCGGCCACAAGGGTTCCACACTCTCCGGCAAGAGGTTGTTCACTTTTACCGAAAGCCAATAGATGTGGTAATCATAGAGATCGTTGATCTTGAATGAATGGCGGTTAAGAGGATAGTAGAGGCTCCATTTGATTTCAAAGTTGCTGAAGACAGGAACTTTTTGTTGGAATATGCTGAATCCAACGCCTGCCCAGTTCGAAAGCATATCCTGATAATCAAAGCCGTATTCACTGAATCCATCTCCAACTTCCACAATGAACGCGTGAAATGTGGATACACCTGTTGCCCACCAGAATGCTGCATGCTTATCGTGACCGCCCCATGTCAAGAGATCATTGGTCACGTGGAATATGTAATAGCCGGTGTACATGTGCCCGGCCTTGTCAATTGTAAGATGGGCATCAAGAAAGCTGTTGGGATCGTTCCAGAATCGGAACGAGCGATAATCGTTCTTCCACCAGACACCCCAGCCGTACGCAAACATGCCACCTACAAGTCCGACCGTTGCCATCGTTGATATGTTGTAGCGGGACCAGAATGTGTGCTGGCTGACGGTTGAATCAGATATCGTTGGCTGTTGGGCCTCGGCCTTGCACGTGAGCAAAATTACGAGGAGTATGGTGAGCGTATGGCTACGAAGGGATCTCATTGCAGGGCCTCTTCAAAAATCAAGGTACATTCCCAGCAAACTCAGGTCAACCCGCTCTGTATAGAATTGTCCCTGGTCAGCGATACCGGTGCGGAATGTGTAGGCAATCCGGACTGCATTCAATTCGTGTTCCAGAAACTTCACTCCAATCTGATAACTTTGCGTTGTTGCCCATGCCACTTCCGAGCGAGCCTTGATATCGAACGTGCCATACAACCGAACGCCGTTGTATATCTCCCAATTCCCACCCTCGGCACCCCATTGCAATATCCAGTTTTCCCCTTTTTCCGGGATGGTATAGTAGTCAAGTCGCGCACCGCCGTAGAAGAAACCTCCTATTGCATCCACTTTGTATGCACCGAAGAGAGGAATATAGTCCTTCGCATAATTCACTGAAGACAGTTTGAGCATCTCAATCCCATCGTCTGCAAAATGTCCGCTGTGATGTCCCCATCCGGTGCGGAACAACAGATTGTTCGAAACCTGACATTCGATGGGCAGATCGACAAAAAAATCCGCCGTTACCACTTGAAGCACGGAGGGAGTCTTGACAAACGTTCCTTTCACGCTTGCCCCGATACCAAATTGCAGTGTAACATCCTCGTTCTGAAGTTGCAGAATGCGCTCAAGCCCGCCAATGCTTCCCAGCAACAGTCGCGTGTGAAGATCCTTGTTAAATGACATTTGTTGCGCTGTCCCATCGGCGAGAAACCTTGGGAAGAGGACGCGGTGTGGGAAGAATTCGGTCCTCAATCCTTCTGCGGCAACATGGCAGACACTTAGAACGATAATGGTGGGAAAGAAAAGAGCGAAACGAAAGAGGGGATACACGGACGGGAACTTCATAAAATAATCAATATGGACTTGCGTGCGAACCCAGTTGGTGGGCTATGGTTTCGCCCCAGTATAGTCCTCGAATTTCTTTGTCTTGTAGTGATCTTCTGCTATGTAGGAGAGCACGACTTTGAACTTACCGGCATCTGCGTAGCCGGGATAAACAGTGATCGCTTCGCCGTCTTGTCCAAGGAAGATTATGCTTGGATATCCGCTGACCCCGAATGCAGCTGCCAATTCCCGTTCAGTATATGATTTGCCCTGATACTGCAACGTTGTCGCCGACTCTGCATTGATCTTGATAGCGACATATTTGTTGTTGAGATAGTCCACGACGGTTTCTTCCGAGTATGTGTCCTTATCCATCTTTTTGCACCATCCGCACCAATCGGTATACACATCAATCATCACCTTCTTGCCACTCTTCCTTGCCTCGGACACTCCTTCGTTGAAGCCCATCCATTTGAGTCGGCTCTGTTCACCTGCGGAGGTCTCCGATGAAAGGAGAGCAACCATCAAAAGAAGCGATATCAGGAATGTTCTCATTGGATTGATCTAGAAGTTCAGTGCCAGTGAAATCGCATGAGTGTTGCCGAGGTTGAAGGAGAGATGAGAGTATGCGTAATCGAGGATGAATATTCCATACGTGACGCCGAGACCGCCCGCAAGCCCGCGTCCTTCAGAGCCAAACTGATACCCGATCCGTGCAGCGACAGTCCTGTTGAACATCAATTCTCCGCCTGCGTTCAGGTACGACTTGCTTTCAGGGAAGATGTACAAGAGATCGGACGCTGTGGACAACGTTGAATTGATGCTCTCAATCTCAAAGGAATATGCAGGGCCGATTCGTAATAGTGACGGGAGTTTTACCTTTTCGCTTCGCAATCCTTTCATGCTGCCCAGGTTTGCAAGGACGGCGCCCACCGAGAGGTTTTCGATTGAAGTTTTGTATTGTGCTCCAAGATCCATTCCGAACCCTGAGCTCTCATCGATGAGTATTTTCTGATAGAGAAATTTGCCTGTGATACCAACCTGAAGCTCATCGGAGAATGAGTGAGCATAGCTCGCTCCAAGCGAAAAATTACGTGCCGTGAATATTCCCTCGGCAGTGCCTGGCCTCGTTCTGATCTCGATATCTGATACGGTCGTTGAGTTCAGAGAGAAACCCACGGCATTCTCTTTGTCGAGGATGATACTTGCACCAAGGAACTCTACACGTGTATCCTGGATCCACTCCTTGTGCATGAACATGAGTTGGGCGGTGCTTGCCCCCGAAGTTGTCAACATTCCAGCCGGGTTGTAATATGTCGCCGCAGCGCCTGATACGGTTGCGCTCATCGCATCACCCATTGCCAGCCCGCGACCGGAGACCCCGAGTTTCAGAAAGGCAAGTCCGGACTTTCCCGCTTGGGCATAACCGGTATATGACATTGTGAATACAAGGAGCAGTATTGCAGTTGAAGTCTTCAGCACGTGATTCATCTCTCGATCCTTATTCAAAAAATAACAGACAATGAAATGATGTGCATGGGCGATGGAGAAAACGGCTCCACAACAACGGCATAGTTGATTGCAGGGGTCCAGGTGTCGAGGCTTGTCCTGGCCGTGAAACCGAACGTTGGCTTGATGCCATTCCCTTGTTCCTTGAGGTCGATGCGGTCGATGCCCGCTCGAACTGATAGCTGCGGGATGAGGGGCACCTCGACGCCAAACCGTGCCGTCAGTGTTTTCTTGTTGGACATCTCGAAATCAACGGCGACAAGCCCGAGGCTGTCGGGTAATTTGTAGGCTGCTCCGATGGTGTACAGTTGCGGAAACTCCCATGTCTTTGAGCTTCCTTGTTGACCGTATAGTTCTGAGGTGTCCCATCGATATTTTGAATTCAGATCTCTTGCCGTTGCCCCAATCGTGAGGGCATCGCCAACAGGCACAAGCATGCCGATATCGATTCCGACAGTTGTTGTGGAAACATCCGTGTACAAATGATAGTATAGCAGTTTGATGGTGAGTCCGAGAGTGAACCCGCTCTTAAACCTGTTTGAGAAACTGAGGAAGACCTCATTCTCGGAAGTCTTGAGAAGACCTGTGGGTTCTCCGTCTGCATCCCGGCCATCGATATCACTTACGCCTGCATTGATGATACCTGCCGAGATTCCTGCGCTGGGAGGAAGTGATTGTGAGTAGCTCAGGAAATTCAATCGACGATCGAGAGAAAGAATCCCGAACGACGCTGATGCATGGCGATACTCCGCCCAGGAGAGAAGGGCGGGATTGTAATAGCCTACGACGTCGCCGGTTGTCACGGCGGTGACGGCATTTCCCATTCCCATGCCACGCGCACCAAATCCCATTCTACTGAACGCGCCCGCAGTTCCGCCGAGTTGAGCCAGCGATTCTCCTTCATGCGAGAGCATGAGAAGAGTAAAGAGAACGGCCTTGTTCAGAAAGTTCCGCATTCTATTCAAGCACCATCACCTTTCCCCATACCGAATCGTCGTCGTTGACAACAACCCGATAGAAGTACACGCCGTTGGTGACCTGCTTTCTTCCATCATCCCTGCCATCCCAGATCTCGTCGAACTCCTGAATACCGGATCGCTGTGCATCTTTGATAACAGTACGAACCCGGTTCATTCCGAAATCGAACACTTCAATCGTTACAGAGCCTTGAACGCCACCTGTACTGTAGTGGAAGCGCACGTTTTCCTGGGCCGGAGAAAATGGGTTGGGGTAGGAATATGTCATGGTTGTTCCACCAATTGGTCGGTAGGAGCGCATTATTTCCCACGTTTCACCAAATGGATGAGTAGCGTTGTCGATGGTCTTCACAAGTCCATCGTTCGAACCGCAGTATACTGTATCACCAACTACACCCACAGAGAAGAATGCTGTAGAAGTGATCCGCTGACCGGTAGTCTTGTCAATGATGGTGCCAGATGTATTCCATGACCTTCCACCGTCGTCGGTCCGGTAAACGCCTTCATCCGTCGCGATGTAAGCAATCGAATCCTTGAATGCAAAGTCGTAAGCCTTGATGCCGTGGAGGTGGTTCTTCCATATCCTTCCGTCATCCTCCGAATAACTGATGCCGTACTGTTCGTTGGGATCGATGTCTGCCTTCCAATTGGTACACCATACACGGTACGTCGACCCGATCTGTTGTCCCTTGATGGCAATAACCCAATTACCAAGGATGTGCGCCTGCTGATTGAGAGTTGTAAACTTCGACCAGCTTGACCCGGCATCAGTGGATCTATTGATACCTCCCGCTGTGCCGGCCCAGATGAGAGAGTCGGTTTGTGCAAACACAGAGAAGGCGAGGAAATTGTTGTCTCTCCGCGGGTCTATGGAGTAATTTCCAAGCACGTCAGTAGGGGAGATGGTATTAAGGTTCTGTGAGGGCAATACGATCCGTTGCCAGGTTTGGCCAAGGTTGGTGGACTTTCTCAGACCGCTGGACCAACTTGATATCCAAACATTCGAATTCGTGACTTCAACATCGAACGTAACATTTTGTTCCGGCACAACGATTGGCAGAAACTTGACTGTGTTGGTACCGTACATGACAAGGCTATCACCAAGGCCATCCAGTGGTTGTGGCAGGCGGGTCCACGTGCTTCCGTTATTTGTGGAGTAGGTGAAGCCAGTTCCTGTTTGTACTCCCTGTCCGCTCACATCTTTTGTAAATCCAGTGGAAGCCCACACCGTGTCACCCAGAATATCGACCGCAAAAATACCTCGACTGGCAAACTCAGGAGTTGCGCGGAAGCTTTCCCATGAGCGACCTCCGTTCACCGAATGCGCCAGTCCTTTCCCTGTGCCGATCCAGATCGATGTACTATCGGTGGAGATGTGGGAGACGGAGTTGCTGGGGGGAAGAGAAGATGATACTCCTTGGGTGTCGAGTCTTGGCGAATCCAAACCGTGAATCTGAGAGACAGCCGGAACTACAAAACCAATCAGGGTGCTCAAAAGTAGTGTTTTGACAGAGTGGTCCGTGATCATCGTGTAGTGAAGTAATGTTGAATGGTTGCACTCGTATCACCAAATGAATCTATTGCCTGAAACCCGAACAGGTTTGTTCGCCGTGCCGTGGTTGGAAATGGAAAGACTGGAATAAGAAAGGAAAACCTTCCGTCGCCCGCTATGTCGTCGCCACTCCTTAGCGAGATTCCAGCCACAATGACGGCTGGATCAAGGCCGCCGTCATCTTTCATGAAGAAGCGGGTTTGGGAAGTATCGATCGGGATCAACCTGCGGAAGAACACTTGGCGGATGTCAGCCAAACCGTCTGAATCGGAAGCGGATGCAGTAAACTGAACGGTTAGATAGCCACTTGCAGGTAGATCAATTGTATCTGGCGTTGTTGCATTCAATAGAACAGGAGCAGAATTTCGTCGCGCTAGTGTTAGTTGATTCACCAATGAGTTGCTTTCAGACCCATTTCTATCAATTGCTCGAACTCTTACTCCGTACCTTCCTGCTTGCGATCTTGACAGCGTGATTGCGATTGGTCCCGAAAAAACCCCGTCGCCTCTGAGAGAGTCGGTTGCTACGCCGTCATCACGAAGTTCATTGCCGCTTACAGCAATAGACGCGTCCGACCTGAGTGCATCAACGAGAACGGAGATGATGTCTGAAGGGCCATCGATATCTGACGCTTTTACCCTTACAATCACAGAGACATTGTATACTCCGTTTGATGGCACAAGATTATCGATATTGATAGAATCCGGGCTCAACTGTAAGGTGCTTACGAGAGGAGGGGTATCTTTTGAGTCGAATGGCTCAAGTTGGTTCTTGTCGCACCCGAACAAGGTCAACAAGAACAGGATGCACAAAGCAATATAAGTTCGTACAGGGCGCATAAGCTGATGGATGGAAACGCAACAAAAAAAACCGAACCTCAATACAAGAAAAAGCACTTGGAACGAGACTCGGTGATTACCTCATTGGTTTGTCTATTGATGAAAGTGACGCTCAAACTGCACTGGATCAAAATGTATCAACACTTCAATAGACAACCCTATTTTGTCATGGAAACTGTATTGAAACTAACCAAAGTTTAATTGAATGTCAAGGATTACGGGGAAATCAGCAGACCTCAAGTTTGTGCTTTGATATCTTACCGAATCAAGTTCAAGTGATTCCGCTGTGTGTTGTGAAGCGAATATGCAACCGTCTGCCAGAGCATTGCGTTGACAATGACAAACGTGTTCTGAAGCGCAGTACGCTGCTACGCGCAAGAGTGGGACGCGTCAACGGTGACTTTGAATTGGAAAGCTGATCACACGAGCAATAACTATATGGAATGACATCCTTTTCCCGATCTCCCCATCAAGAAAATTGCGGTGTGCCTATTGATTTTAGATTTCACTTTTTCTAAGTTGGTCGGAGTATTCTTGCTGTTCTCTTTCCTGTTTGTTCTCCACACAGGAACATCACATGCTCTCCAAAGTCATCAGCTGTGCCACGTACGGTGTGAACGCTTACCTCGTTGAGGTTGAGACGCACATTGAAAAACAACTGCCTTCCATTTCCATCGTCGGCCTGCCGGACAATGCAGTGAAGGAAAGCCGGGAGAGGGTGACTGCGGCGATCAAGAACTGTGCGTTCGAGTTCCCAACGAAGAAGATTACGGTGAACCTTGCCCCTGCAGACATTAAGAAAGAAGGATCAGCGTTTGACCTTCCGATGGCAATAGGCATACTCGCTTCCACGGAGCAGGCGTCATCTGATGTGCTCGGCGACTATGTTCTGCTCGGGGAACTGGCATTGGATGGGTCGTTGCGACCTATACATGGAACGCTTCCGATGGCCCTTGAGGTAAGGCGAAGAAAAGTGAAGGGGATGATCGTCCCCAAGGAAAACGGAAAGGAAGCTGCAATGGTGGAAGGTATCGCCGTGTATCCGATGTCGTCATTGAAAGAGACTGTTGAATTTTTGAACGCGGATCATGCTTCGCTTGCACCGTTGAAGGTCAACATCAAGGAGCTTTTTGCCCATGACCAGATGTACATGTCCGACTTTGCGGACGTTAAAGGACAGGAAAACGTAAAGCGTGCTCTCGAGGTGGCTGCAGCAGGCGGCCATAACATCATCATGATAGGGCCTCCGGGATCAGGAAAGACCATGCTTGCGAAGCGCCTGCCAAGCATTCTGCCACCACTGTCATTTGAAGAGGCGTTAGAGACCACGAAGATTCACTCGGTTGCTGGTTTGCTTCCCCCCGACACCGCGTTGATTGCAACACGCCCCTTCCGTTCACCGCATCATACCATCTCCGATGCAGCCCTGGTCGGTGGTGGGACAATTCCACGGCCCGGAGAGATATCTCTTTCACACCATGGCGTATTGTTTCTTGATGAGCTTCCTGAGTTTGCCCGCAATGTGCTGGAGGTTCTTCGTCAGCCACTCGAGGATGGTCATGTGACAATCAGTCGTTCGAAACTCTCCGTGGACTATCCAGCCAACTTCATGCTGGTGTGCGCCATGAACCCCTGCCCTTGCGGTTACTACACCGATCCGACAAAGGAATGCACGTGTCAACCGCAGGTCATCCAGAAATACATGTCGAAGATTTCTGGACCATTGCTCGACCGGATTGATCTTCACATCGAAGTGCCTGCAGTGAAGTACAAAGAACTCTCAAGCAAAGAGAGTGGAGAGAGTTCTGAGAAAATACGAGCGAGAGTAATACAGGCACGTGAAATTCAAGTCCACCGATTCAAGGGACGCAAGGGGCTTTTCTCTAATGCCGATATGCAATCAAAGGATATTCGCGAGTATTGTAAGCTCGATAGTGCGGGGGAGGAGCTGCTAAAGATGGCGATCACAAAACTTGGACTCTCTGCGCGTGCATACGACCGAATCCTTAAAGTAGGGAGGACGATTGCCGACATGGCTGGGAGGGTGGATATCCGCTCGGAACATATCAGTGAGGCGATACAGTACAGGAGCCTCGACAGGAATCTGATGACGTGAAGTCATCCTGATGTAGATATCGAGTGTTCATTTCTTCAACATCCATCCTCGAAGATTTTTCGTCTCGCAGAAAATCCTTGACTTTCGTTGTTTTCGGTATTAACTTGGCTTGGGGATAATCACTGAGGTGAGGAAGCAATTCTGGCTTCCCGCTCCCGCTCCCGCTCCCGCTCCGGGAAAGTTCTTTCAATCGAATTAACGAAAATCTGAGAAACCCTTGATCGGGTTTCGCGCGGTATTTCACACGTGCAGTAAGCAGGAGATCGAATTCATGAAAAGACTATCCGTACTGTTCTTCGTCATACCAATTGTGTTTTTGGGTGGACAGAGGTTACACCGGCCAGATCGTCATGGTCTCAAAAGACAACTAGATGAGTTATCTCGCATCGGCGTGACTCACCGCCTGCTCGACCAAAACACAATTGAACTTCGCGACACGATCACGGGCTGGAGTCGTCTGAGGACAATTGACGAGCCGAGTGAAACAGCGATACGAGGTTGGGCTGCCATGCGCGATGTACCGGTGATTGACTTTGACCCCACAATAGTGGATACCAGCCAATGGATAGGGTGGTACAACTACTGGGCGAATGTACCGGTGGGAAACCTAGATGTTCGCTACCCGATCCAGGCCTACGATTTTGATGGAAATGGGTTCCCTGAAATCTATGGACCGTTCGGATCGCCCGGGTTCGGTTCCATGACACGTGTGTATGAGGTTTACCCTGATGGCAGCACAACCCTAAGACACACTTACAATGCGGTCGCGGGTCTTAGCACTCAAGTACTCGACGTGGACAGAAATGGACTGTTGGACATAGTGTTCAATCGTAATCAGGACATCAATGTTTACGAGCAACCAACTATCTTGTCGCTCCCTACACAGCTGAAGTGTACGTACAATAAGTACAATGGACTGGCTCCGTACGTGTCTATCGAACCCATGGCGGACATGGACGGCGACTCGGTGATGGACTTTGTGCACCGGGGGGCGGATACGACTCTAACCCGAGGCTATATGCTGGCAGTGTCGGAGTACAACCCATCCGCCAAGAACTTCGGAATGGTCTGGTACACAATACCACCTCAAAACGAGTTCGATGGATACGACGTGGGTGACTACGACGGTGATGGTCGGATGGAGATATCAGCGAGCTCCCTTTGGGGGAAGGTCTGGGTTATTGAGAACACAGGAGGCAATGACAGCTATGCTCTCACGTTTCAGGATAGCCTGCCTCTTGTCAACATGTTCTTCCAAGCCTCTGGCGATGTTGATCACGACGGCAAGCGAGAGTTATTCGTAGGTGCGACGATGGGTTCAGGCAACTGGACGGTGATGTATGAAGCTGACAGCAACGATCATTACTCGTCTCGCATCGTGCTTCACTTGCTTTCGGGGGGTTCACTGGATGATCCCACTTATTTCTGCCGAGACGTGAACAGCGATGGCCAGTTAGAACTTGTGATCCTTAGCGGGGGATGGATGTACGTGTTCAAATCGAATGCTGACGATTCGTATTACCTCTGGTATCTAAAGAAAGGTCCATCCAGTTTTACCGTAAACTTCCATGATATGGATGGCGACGGAATTCAGGACATTCTCTGGTCGACCATCCGGGAGAACCGATGGGCAACTGACATTTTCCGCGGGTCTCCTTTGGTTGGTGTAGATCCTGAGCCCCCAGCGCTGCCACAGCGATTGGAACTACAGCAGAATTATCCCAACCCGTTTAATCCTGCAACCAATTTTCAATTCTCAATTGTCAATCGTCAATTTGCAATTCTGAAGGTGCACAATGTACTTGGCCGTGAAGTCGCAACGCTGGTGAACGAGGAGAAGCAACCTGGAACCTACACAGTGGAATGGAACGCAAGTGGCGTCGCAAGCGGAGTGTACTTCTACCAACTGCAAGCTGGAAGCTTCACGAGCGTGAAGAAGCTTCTTCTTTTGAAGTAAATCGGTTGGCGTACGACTCATGTTCTTGCCAGGGTCTGGGTAGACAAGCAACTCAACCAGCAGTTGGCCGAGCTTCGTCGATGTGAGAGCTTGTCCCACCGTGCGAGCGCCTCTTGGACTCTGGGCATGGCATACGACCGCATACTGCCGAGATGGGGTAGCCTTACAGATATTGCGGCCTGAACATATCAGTGAGGCGAAGTATCGTAGCCTCAATAGGAATCTGATGGCGTAACTACAAAAAAAATGCTCAACGGACACCTTACAGCTGAGGCTGTCAGACAGCACACTACTTAAGTAAGAGCAGCTTTCTCACCTGTGCAAACGGTCCTGCATAAATCCGGTAGAAATAGACACCACTGGCTAGATTCGAACCGTCAATAGTCACCGAATGGAACCCTGCAGGTTTGATGCCATTGATTAGTGTCATCACTTCCCTGCCGAGTGCATCGTAGAGTTTCAGGGTTACTTGTGTGTTCGATGGCAGATCGAACTTGATTGTGGTCGTGGGGTTGAAAGGATTAGGATAGTTCTGCGACAGAGTAAATTCAGCAGGGGCAGTGGCTGAGTTGCTCAGCTTGAGTGCAACCGAGGCTTTTGGGTCACGGACGACGGATGCATGTGTTGAACTGAGCGGTGTTTCCCGCCCGTCGATGAGAAGTGATGCCGTACCTCCGCCTTCAGCGCGGATATACACGGGGTATACAGCTCCCGAGATTTTGATCCCTTGGTCCATCATTGCAGCCATGCTGCCTGACGCAAAACGAATATCGAATACGCCATCAGGAGGTAGAGGTGGGAGCTCATAGTCGGCAGGATTTACTCCTCCGCTCGCGCTGAAGAAAAGCACCTGTTCGTTTCCGGTTGAGTCGCGGAGAATCAGTCTGGCGAGGGAATTCGATGGCGCAACTCCTGTTGCTTGGGGAGGGAGGTCAGTCATAGGCGATGAGGAGAGCACAATGCTTCCTGCCTGACTTGTCTTCACCCAATATCCTTTACCTGGTTCAATCGTTTGCGTGTAGGAATACCCGCCTTGATAGGCAAAGTACGATGAGGCGATTATGCCTGGGGGTAGTGTTGCAATCGAAGAGGTTGCGATTGGATTCGAGATCGATCCGATCAGGTTCCACCCTGCAGCAACAGGGATGCTGTCCCGTGAGATAGCTGTGCCTGAGAACAAAGAGTTCTGCGCTGATGCGAACCTCAGCCAGTACCCGGGGCCGTTGGCGAGGACCGGTTGTGCGATGTAGGATCCCTGATACGCAAAAGCGTTGGAGGTGGCGGTGGGGAACAAGACAGTTTTGGTGTAGTTGTTCACGATAAGAGGGACCGACACAAGGTTCCAGCCGCTCGCAATTGCAACGAATAGCCCGCTGGAGCCGCCGACCGCTGGGTTTGAGAAGAATCCGCTCGTCGTCCCGGCAAGCGGCTGTCCCGCAGCGGATCGTAGAGAGAGGGATGAGCCCGATGAGGCTCCGGCCCCCGAAGCGATTCCCGACCAGGAAATACGAGAGGATTGTCCACTGGCTGCCGAAGCAATGAGAGTAATGAGCAGCAGGAAGCTTGTTGGTTTCATAGTAGATTCCGTTCGTTGTACAATGGTCTACCGGATTGTCACGGTGCCGTTTGTCGTGATGATTTGACCACGCTTATTGAAAGTCAATGGCGCCTCGGGATAGGTTCCGGTGTTGATGTGCAACGTCGTACCATTCACAAGTGTGTTCACGCCGTTCAGAAGCGAATGGAATGGGTTGGCTGCCGTGCCATCCCCCGGAAGAGGGTTGTTGAGGTCGACGAAAATATCAAATGGAATCCGCGCCCGATACATCCCTCTCCCGTGCGTCGCAGCAATGAGATACTCCGAACCCTGCCAGAAGAGCTCATCAACCGCTACGTTCGCAGGGCCTTCGTTGGTACCGTACCGCCGCAAAATACTCCAGTGAAGGCCCTTGTCTTCCGACCCGAAAACGCCGAGATCAGTCCCGACATATACCCAGTTTTCGTTTTGCGGATTGTAGCGAACGGTGTTGACTTGGACCGCGGGCAGATAGTTTATTCCCGTGCCGCTTCTATTTTGCCAGGTCTGGCCTGCATTCGTCGTCATCCAAACGTCATCGAAGTTGTAGCCTCCAATCGTGACGAACACTTCATCGGTGTTGAATGGATTAATAGCTATGTCCGTGACATAACGGTCCGGAATGAGTCCATCGACATCAGTCCATGACCATCCACTGGCAGGGCTCCATGAACTTCGCGACACGCGACCGTTGGCATAGCCCACCCAAATGATTGTCCCGTTTCCGTGTGCAATATCAATAGCACTGCATGCCGGCGAACCCGCTCCCGGTAAACCCGGCACAGGTCCGCGTATTGCCGACCAGTTATCGGCATTGTCTTGCGTTCTCCAGATGCTCGTTCCCCCGGCAACCAGAACCGCCGGCACATTTGGATCCATGGAGAAGGGGGAGATGAACAAGGATGTCGCGCCATTTTGTGCATCTGACAGCCCGCTAATCCTTGTGCTGTAGCTTACGCCCCCGTTGTCGCTCCTCCTGATTTCAAGATTCGTATACTCTCCATAGAGGATGTTGGGGTTGATGTAATCCACGGCGGCGAAGCCTCCGTCGCCGGTTGTAGGATGCAGCCAGTTGGTTCCGTTCGCAGGCGAGTAGTGCAACTTGTCGTTGTCCTGTGCCCCGCCGACGATGATGCTGCCACCCGGAGCTGCGGCACCGCCGTAGAACTGCGTGACTCCAAGGCCGTTGTTTCGTGGAATCCATCCGGCATCCTGCGACACTGTGCTGACGTCATTGGTGGCGTAGATGCCCCCATCGTTGCCGAAGAACACGGTCCCGTTTGTTCCACCGAAACCGGGATGAGCCACGATGACGTGCTGGTCGGCATGGGGCGAGCTTCCGTCAAGTTCGCCCTGCCAGCGGCTGATTTTCTGGAGATTCATACCGCCATCGGTGCTCCGGTACAGATCAAGGCCCCCTACGACAATGAAATTACCGTCAACGGGAGATACCCAGAGAGCGTTGGCATACCAACCCTGCACACTCAAGTAACTGGTCCCAGTGTTCCGGAACTCCCAGGTGGCCCCGCCATCAATTGACCGCCAGAGTTCTCCGTTGTTTCGATCCATCGAGACATACATAACCCCGGGGGGACCGAATGCAACCTCGCAGCGGCCGGTGTTATTCGGCAGCATTCCAGCGGCTCCTGTTGTGAGTTCGTTCCATGTGAGCCCGCCGGTGTTCGAGTAGTACACATCGGAATTTTGACCGGCAGGGGGGAGCCCCGTTGCTGCGAGCGCAATGTTACTGGTGTTCGGTGCGAATTTCACGTCTGTTGAAGGGGCTGGCGGCGTGAGCACGCTCACCCACGTGGCTCCACCGTCGGTTGTTCTCCAAATCCCGGTGTTCGCTGTTGCCGCGAGAAGCATGTTCGATAGAAGAGGGTTGTGAGCGATGCGGTTGACCCACTGAAAATTTACATTGTTGGTGAACGGAAGCTGCCTCCAGGTACTCCCGCGGTCCGTACTCTTGAATACACCAGCCCCCTGAAGTGCGTCGATATTGTTGAATCCCTCCCCGGTTGAAGCGTACATGACATTGATGTTCAAGGGATCGCCGGCGAGAGAGGTCACCGCCAGGTTGGCCATGAAATCATCGACGGGATTCCATGAATATCCGCCGTCTGTGGTTCTCCAGATTCCTCCACCGACACTTCCCGCCCACATCCATAACGTGAATACCCGATCGAACAATATCGATCTTATTCTCCCTCCGATATTGCCCGGCCCAAGCCACTGCCAATTCCAGAGCCCGGCATCAAATCGTGGGTTTTGATGCTGGAGTTGACTTAGCCGGTCCGTTTCTTCCTTTGCCTTGACAAGCGCGCCGAATGCTATTTGTCCGTTGTTGTCAAGACGCTGCATCACACGGAGTCTCTGTCGCGCCTCCGGATTCTCGTGGCGATCTTCATCTTCCTCTTGTGAGTTTGCCACAAACAGGCCTGTCACGAGCAGCATGGGGAGGAGGCTGAGAAAAGTAATCCTCCATATGAGAGTCAACTTCTTGTTCATTACCGTAGTCTCCTGTAGGTGTTATTGGAGGTTGACGAGAACCAGGACAAGCCCGGTACCGCTCCCGAGTCCTGTCATCGCCTTGCCGATGATCGCGCCCTGGGCCCGGTCATGTTCACAGGCCTTCATTGCATGTCCCGCCATTGCTGAAGTCGTCAGCAGATCGCCCGGGCGGATCGGTGCTGTGGTTGCTTCGGCTCTGCAATACACGCGGCCGGCGATCGCCACGAGCGAACTGCCTTCCATTACTCCATCCTGCCTGAGTGTTATGCCGGGTTTGATTCCTCCCGCGCCACTTACGATCCCCGCCACTTTTCGATCATAGGGTTCAGTGCTCATTGTGAGTTTGCCGGGAGCGGATTCATCGATCACCATTACCGTTCCGGTTTCGATCAGATCATCGCCGGTTGTTTCAAAAGGTTCTGCCAGGTCGCTCCCACCGTTGATTTGCAGTACATTCGCCTGTACCTTCCCGTTGAAAATTCCTGCCCACCCTGTCGCGGTTGTCGCTTCAAAATATCCGCCGGTCGCGCTGCCTCGCGCCACGATGCCTGTTCCGATTGGACTGGTAATGGACTCACCTGTCACGCCGACAGTCTGGCCTGAAGAAGCCGTCGCTCTGCCGATGATCCCGCTTGCATTCAGCAGTGTGGAGGTAGTGATGCCAAGAACACCGGTTCCCAGGGAGGTCCCGAGGACCCCTCTCCCATTAGAGCCGAGGGCCTTCCCATAGACGCCGATAGTATCCGAAAACCCAGCGACGGCGTAGTTGTTTGTACTTGAGCCGCGAACGCCAATGCCGCCCGGGTAACCGAGTATCCCACCTGCGTCTCCCGCTAGTGCTGCAAGCCCGCCGAATGGAGCCTCAGCATGGAGAGCGATCTTGCCGGATCCATAGGTCACGACATCCATTGCATCGCTCGTAGCATGGGACACGACGATGCTGTAATTGCTCCCTGAGGTGTCTTTTACTTCCAGATGAGCGGAAGGCGTGGTAGTTCCGATTCCTACTCTTCCCGTGTTGAAATACAGGTTCCCGCCGGATGTGAGCCAGTTGCCGGCTGAGCTGAGTGCTACCTGGGCAGTTTCTGCATTGACGGAAGTCATACTGTAGGGTGCCGCCGTCAGTCGTATGCGTGGGACGAGTTCAGGATCACCCCCTACCGTAACGCCAAGCCAATAGTCGACATTGAATGTGACTGCCGGACCGAATGTCGTGACATCGCCAAGGTCGGTCGAGAAGACACCTTTTTTTGTCCCGATAGTTTTGGGCTCCGTCCAGACGGCACTTCCCCCCGTACTCACCGTGTAAAGTTTGAATACGAATCCATAGGAGCTGTCGGGTCTTGGTGTGCCGAGCGAGTCCGTGAGCACCCCCTGATAGGAGATCAACCGGGGAATGGAGGCCTGAGACGACGTCAGAATGACGACGACGAGAAACGGGAGGAGGAGCAGAGACTTTTTCATAGGGGTGCCTCTTAGATAATTCTGGACGTTTGTATTATTCATCACTAGGCGGTAGAAAATTGAATGAGCGTAGCCGAGTATGCTGCTGAAAGGGCAACACAGGAGGCTCATCCACATTGTGGCACGCATCCTACGAACTATTGCATAGCAATCCATGACAGCTCCGGGTGTTGTTCAATGAACGGTGACAGTTGAGACAAAAACCACACTAAGGTAGGCTCTCCCGAAGCGGGTTACAATGACACACAGATGTCATTTTACAGACGGAATTCGAGAATCGGAAGGAAACGAGACGAAGGTGTCTGAAGCGTGCGACTACACCAATCCCTGTTTGACCGCCACGGCAACAGCTTGGGCCTTTGAATGGACCTGCAGCTTCTCATAGATATGGCGGATATGGTTGCGGACTGTGTCGAGGCTGATGAACAACTTTTCTGCGATCATCATGTAGTTGAGCCCCTCGACGAGAAGCTGGAGGATCTGTGACTCTCGCTGGGTGAGCACAGCTGTGGTTCGTTCCGTAGGGACGAAACGTTTGAAAAGATCAATGGCCTGACGCGCTACCACGGGCGTCATAGGCATACCGCCTGCCACAGCTTCCTCGACGGCGAGAAGCAGTTTCGCAGGGGGCGTTTTCTTCAACAGATAGCCGTTTGCACCGGCCAGGATGGCGTTGAAAATGTTCCGGTCATCTTCAAATACCGTGAGCATAATGATCTGGACCCGCGGATGGCGGGCCTTGATCTCAGGAATCGCCTCAATCCCCGATTTTCCGGGAAGGTGTATGTCCAGCAACACCACGTCAGGCTCGGGCATCTTTTTCGTCGCCTCTTCGACGGACGGATACCTGCCGAGGCACTGGAATCCTTCAGTGGCCTGAAGCAGGTGATGAAGTCCTTCTCGGAAATCATCGTGGTCCTCGATAATGACAATGCGAATGCTCAAGAGACTGGCCCCGAAAATGTGTGCATCATGCTATGGAGATTGCGGGAACGAAGCAATGACATACTCATGTCATCTGCCTGGTGAGTGAAACCACTGTGCCCCCGCCTTCCCCCGGCACAATGGAGAACTCCGCCCCGATCTCTGACGCTCTTCTTGCCATGTTGCGCAACCCATGTCCGCGCCCATGGGTACTCTCGGGCACGAACCCGGCTCCGTTGTCGACTATAGTCAGCCGAAAACTACCGTTTTGAATCTGCGCGTCGATGGCGACGTTCGAGGCCTGGGCATGTTTGAAGATATTGTTGAGCGCCTCTTTGAAAATCAGGAAAATGCTCTTTCGTATTTCGTCGGTGAGGTGCATATCCGGTATCGTGTCCGGAAGTTGAATCTCGTAGTGAATGCGGCTTGCTGTACAGGTTGCCGAGGCCAGGTCCCTGATGCGAATGAGAAGTTCCGCGAGCGTATCATGCTCGGGTGAGGTCGACCAGACTATGTCGTCCATGGTTTCCTGGGCTTCAAGCGAGAGTGAGCTGATCTTTCTTACCAACTCGCCTGGTTCGGATTTTTCCTCCAGCTGGCGCTTGAGTGACTCCGAATAGAGAACCACGCTCCCGAGTGTAGATGCAACATCGTCGTGGAGGTCACGCGCGATGCGCTCCCGGGTTCGTTCACGCTCCGCAAGCACGGCTTTCTCGGTTTCAAGTTGCTGTACCCTGCCCTGCAACTTCCGGACAGAAACATAACGCACAATACCGCCCACCAGGGCAAGGAGGAGAACTCCCATGCCGATGATAAACCACCGCGTTTGCCAGAATGGAGCAGCGATGTTGAACGACAGCGCTGCCGGGGTACTACTGGCAACCCCGTCCGCATTTATCGCTTTGACTTCGAATGTATAGGTCCCTGGGGCAAGTGCTGCAAACGTAATGCCTCGCTGGGGCGTGGGAAGGCTCCAGTCACGATCGATGCCGTTGAGTCTGTATTGATATTGAATCTCCTTTCCGTCTTTGAAACTGACACCGACAAAGCTGATGACAATGTTGTTCTGATCATGGGCCAGATCGGGGACTGCGCCATGGTTAACCAGGTTTCCATTCACCATCAGTCCGGCAATGTATACCGGCGGCGGTACGGCATTCTGCAGGCGTTGGCGGTAGTCATATGCACTAATGGCATCAGGCAAGAGGGCCCACACCCTGCCTTGTCCATCGGCTCTGCACCGTATCACGGATTGCCCTGCAAGTTCGCGGTTACGCCAGGTTCTCATGAGCGTCCGGGCATCTATGCACAGGAGACCGAGCGATGTACCCACCCACATGTCGCTGCTGTCTCCCTGAGCAATACCTCGGATGGTATTGCTGAGAAGGCCGTCCGCCGTGGTGAGTGTCTTAAAGGTTTGGTGTTCCTTGATTGCCAATCCGTTGTACCGGGTGCCGATCCAGAGCCTACCGTCGGCATCTTCTGTCAATGCACGGATATGGTTGTCTGGTAGCCCATCGTCTTTCGTATATCGTGTGAACCGGTTATGGGCCCAGTCTCCTCCGGGCAATTCAGCCAGTCCGTCTTCGAAACTCGCGAACCACATTGTTCCTGTGCGATCCCTGAACATTTCGCGCACAGACGAGACGGGGATCTCATCGGGATATCGTATGAGTTTCTTCACAATCGGCCTATCACGAACATCAATCACGACAACAAGATCGCTCTGGAGGCTGAGCCAGAGTTGATCCTCGCTGTCGATGTATAAACTCAATCCATCGGACCTACGTGGAAAGTCAATGCCGGGGAGAAGTCTGTGTTTCAATGTCAGCGAGGAATGATCGTGTCCGTCACTCCGGACGGAATAGCAACGTACCTCTCCACTGAGGTACAGTGCCCACAATCTTTTTTGTGTATCGAATACCTCTGCCACCACGGCGTCCATTGCATGCATCTGGGAACGCCATGATCCTTTGCGGTCTGACCAGAGTTCCTGGAGTCCTTTGTCGGAGGCGACCCACGCATGGTTGTGTGGGTCAAAATTAAGGAAGAAGTAAGTATTCACCCCTTTATTGGAAAACCGGAGATTATTTCTTTCCGACAGCCGCGTGATGCCATGGTCCCATGTTCCAAACCAGAGATTGTTCTCGTGGTCAAGGAGTACGGGACTGAAAATATCATTTGGTGTTCCTTGATCGGTGGCGAAGCGCTCCCAGGGATCCATTCCGAACCTCGCCTTCGGAGTCCTGACGATAGCAAACCGGGATCCCATCCACAGAATCCCGTCCTGGTCGAGCAAGATATCCCCGGAACCGCCGGGGATGTATGAATGGTTTACGGCTTCTTTCCCGCGGAACTGAGTCACTACGCTATCGCTCCTGGTGAGCCAAATGTCCCCCTCATGATCGGCGTACAGTGATGGGATAGTAACCCGCTCCGGGAGAGAGAGGGGGAACGCCTCTGATGAGTCTGTTACCGGTGAGAAGGCTTGCAGCGTATGTCCAATTGCCACCCAGATCCGGCCATCGGGCGATTCGGCGAGAGTAGAGGTTATGGCGGCCGGTGCATCTGGAACAACTACCAATACAGAGTCATGTGTGAGGCGACGAATGCCATCTCTTGTTGTGCACCAGAGCGCACCGGTACGGTCTTCGCGTAAGGAATAGATCCTGTTCGCATCGATACCAGGGCCTAGGCTCACTGTTGAGAACACGCCATCTTGGATCTTGCTGAGCCCACCTTCGGTGCCAATCCACATCGTTCCCGGCGAGTGCCGGCTTTCGGTGATGGACCAGACCAGGCTCTGTGGGAGGCCGTCGGCGACCGTGTAGTTCTTGAATGCGAGGCCATCGTACACGCTGAGGCCGTCGAATGTCCCGATCCAGAGGTACCCTCTGGAGTCCTGACAGAGAGCGGTGATGCGGTTTCCGACGAGGCCTTCTGCGGTGGTCAGGGTGTGGAAGGGGAGGACCTGGCCGATAGACGGCAAGCTGCAAAAACAAACCGAGAGTATGAAGAGGCAAAAAGCCAGGATGTAGGAGCGCATAACACCGCAATAATGAAGAACGAATCCTATAGGAATCTAATGGAAGTTCTGAAGGGAATCAACTCGTCATGCTTTTTTGAGAAGGAAGTGGTCGAGGAAAGAGGGCGACAAAAGAAGCCGAGCCGGACTTAAAAAGGAGATAACCATGAGCGCTGCCCTTTGGCAATTGCAACGTGAACGTAGCACGATTGATGGTTGCTCGCTTTCCCATTCCTTGACTCTCTGCCTGACTATCCCTAATTTCTGCCAGGATTATTTTGACCTTCCTTTCTCCGCGAATTGAACCATAACGTCTTTTTTTTTCAGTAAAGGGTACACACGCTTGAGAGGCGTAGTCAAGTACGGGCTGTGGACAACCAATGCCGTGGTATTCAAGACCATGAAAAGGATCAACGTGATCAAAAAAAGATACCTCAGTTTCGTCGTTGCCACTGTAGTTCTTGCAGGTAACGCTGTTCTCTATGCAGGCTGCGCTCATCAAGGGATGGCTCCTGGGCGCGAGAGTCAATTTGAACCCGATATCGCCGCATTCCTCAGGGAAGATGCTGTGCAACCTCCGCCCAAAGGCGCGATCCTGTTCATCGGAAGCAGTATATTCAGGCGCTGGGTCCACCTCAAGGAGCAGATGGCTCCGCTACCCGTGTTCAACAGAGCGTTCGGAGGCTCGAGGACAGATGACGTCCTGAGATACATGGAGGAAATTGTCTTCGCATACGAACCAAGAATCATCGTCTACTACTGCGGGAGCAATGATATTAACGCCGGTGAAAAGCCGGGGGGTATTTATGAACGCATTAGATTGTTTTTCGAGCAAGCAGGCGAGAGACTCCCCAAAACACAGATGTATTTTGTCTCGATCAACCGGGCACCTCAGAAGAGAGACAGATGGGACATTGTCGATTCGACGAATGCCCTCGTCAGGGACTACTGTTCTCAAAGAAAGAATCTCGGATTTATCGATGTGAACCCGGTCCTCTTCGATGGAGACAATTCTCCCCGCATGGATCTCTACATGAGTGACCAGCTTCATCTGAAAGACCAGGCGTACGAGAAGTTCACGGCAGTTATCAAGCCTGTCATTGAGAAATCATGGCTGGAGGTAATAAGTCCTCGCTAACGCAGTCACTGATGAACCCTTATCTCAAAATTGCATGATGATGGTAGGTCCGCAGCGCCGCCCTGTCCGAAGGACTCAGCGAGTGCGAGGTCTCTTCTTTTTTTCATCGGATTGCTATTGTTGTACTATGCAATCGCGACGTCGTTTGACATCCGCCCAATTCGATTCCGCCTAACCGATGAGGGAGTTCAATCACCCCGCCGAGAAGTGACATCTCAATCCGAATTCTCTCTGAGGCTCCCGTGATCATTGTATATCAATATGTGGTCGTGGAAATCCCAATTTCGGCAATCCACTTCTGGCCTGTTAACTCCACGCGTTCTTATGCTCCATCGCCCATTGTTCGAACGTTGTCGCGTCTTTGCCTGTAATATCTTCGAGCGTTGTTGCCACGTTTGCCGTCCACCCCTGCTTCACGATGTTGTTCAATTCCGTCAAGCTGTCCACCATCCATTGCGGCAAGCCCATGCCGAGCATCGATTGCCGGGCGGCGTCTTCGGGCACATCAACATACTCGACTTTTTTCCCGGCGACTTTTGACAGGGTCCCGGCGATATCGTGATCAGAAAGCGATTGCGGTCCGGTCAGTTCGTATGTCTTGCCCTCATGGCCTTTGCCAGTCAATACCTCGAACGCGACTCCTGCAATATCGCGTGCAGCGATATAGGGAACCCTTCCAGCGCCATGCGAAACATGGAACTTTCCCTGTGTTTTGATTGACGCGCTGAAGTTATTGAGAATATTCTCCATGAAGAACGTTGGGCGGAGCATTGTCCAGGCCAGGCCTGATTCCTGAATATGTTTCTCAGCGTTTCCTTGCCATTGTGCAAGCGTGATGTTCCCTCTCGGGTTGGCGCCCGTTGCAGAGAGACGGACGATGTGCGTCACGCCAGCTTTCTTTGCCCGATCAACGAGGTCGTTCGACATTTCCGCAAGCGTCGGGAGGAAGGGGGATAGCACAAAGATTTTGTCGATGCCCTTCAGTGCCGCATCGAAGGTTGCTGGTTTCTCGAAATCCGCTTCAACCCATTCCACGTTGGGAAGATTGAGCGATGCAACTTTCGCCTTCGAGCGAACCGCAGCCTTCACGTGCACGCCGCCTTGCGAAAACAATTTCACAAGATGACGGCCGATGTTTCCTGTTGAACCCGTAATGAAGATTGTTGCTGCCATATTCTTTCCTTTGGGATTAGAGAATTATCGTTGGACAAATCGTGGAGTAATAAACGCCGCACAAATGCCGGCGACGATGTGCATCGGAATCGTAAGTCCTGCAAAGTCCGTAGGCGTTGGAGTTCCATCGGGTAATGTCGGTCCGAGGGGAGCAAGGCAACTTACAAGCGCAAGAAGAATTGCCGCGCCCGAGTACATGGCCGTGGCCCTTGCTGTGAATCGAGACAAACCGAAATACACCAACGAACCAATGACTAGGGGAACGAGGCTCGCTCCCGTTATCGAGACAAAACTGATAACTTGTGGAATGCTAAATCCTGTTACGGCCGAATATGCGTAGCTGTAGATGTTGCTCACAATTGCTGCGACAATTCCAGCAACAAGTCCGCCCGTGAGGAATCTGGTTACCGGGAGTTTTATTTCCATAATGCGCTGTCTCTTTTGTTGTTATGTATGGGGGTTGTTGTGTACATGAAGAAGATCCTGCTATTGAGTTGAGATCACAAAGATGCATCTCGTTCTGTTCGCAGGTCCATCAATCGGAGACCATGTGTTTTACCAACTCAGAATCTGGACTGTGTGAATCAGAGGATCATGCTTCTACTTTGTCCCGAGAGCCTTCTCGATAGTGGAAGTCATCTCACTGGAAAGGGGCTTGACACCTGGATCGAACTTTCCGACAATATTACCCTTCCTGTCAACAAGGTACTTCTGAAAGTTCCACTCTACATCACCGGAGAATTGTGGATTAGTCTTGCTAGATGTAAGGAAACTGTACATCGGATGTTGATCCCCTCCCTTGACGGAGATTTTCGAGAACATATCAAATGTGACATCATACTTGGTCGTGCAGAAGGTCTTGATCTCGGCATCCGTGTCCGGCTCCTGCTTGCCGAAGTTGTTGGCGGGGAACCCGAGGATCGTGAAGCCCTGATCCTCGTATTTGCGATAGAGCGTTTCAAGCCCTGCGTATTGGGGGGTATTTCCACATCTGGATGCGACATTTACGATGAGAAGGACTTTCCCTTTGTATGCAGAGAGCGGAGCATCCTTGCCGTCGATGGTCTTCATGGTGAAATCATATATACTCCTTGTCTCCTTATCTCCGGCGATGACTGTGCCAGTTACTATCGTCGTGAGAAGTGAACTCAGCAGTAGCACGGACAGGGAAGAGAATGTCTGTTGCATGGGGTGATTCCTTCAATTTATTATAATTGAGTGATGCTTACTATAACAACAAAGGGGGAAAATGGAAACGCCGGACAAGCATCGTCCGGCGTTGAGCAGTTGGCTATCTAGTTGTTGACGATAATCTGAGCACCAAGCGCCTGGGCACCTGTTGCACCAACAAAGCCCTTGGCAAACACGGTATATATCTTGCCAGCCTGCAAGGCAATGTTCGGAAGCGGCAGAACAACAGTTGTTGTGCCCGCTAGTCGGACTTCAAGATTATAGGTCCCAGCATCGAGTGGTGCGAATGCAGTAAACTGCTTGAATGCCCGGTTTCCAAAAACCACGGCTCCACCCTGTACGGCAACATCCACGGCCGGGGCATTGGGCGAGAGGTGCACGAATCGTACATGTGCCTTGCCTGCTGCCGGCGTTGCAAGATCATCCGTTAAGACAAGCGGGGCTATTCTTGACACACTGTCGCTGGCGAACACGGAGTATGAAGTGCCACCAACCAGATCAAGCGTCGCGTTTATCACTGTCGTTGTCGTGCCGGTGACATTAACCTTGATGTTTCTCATCCCAGCCGCGGCACTCAGGTACGGAGTGTTGTTGGGATATGTGAGATTCGTTCCTGCAACTGTTCCGTCAACAAGAAGGTCAACCCCGGGCGCGTTAGGTGAAGTGTGAACCGTCATTACACGTGCGAGGGGGACCTTGTTGACGAGAACCTGAGCACCGAGCGCTTGCATTCCAGTACCATTCAAGAAGCCCTTTGCGAATATTGTGTAAATGCCACCCTCGGCAACTGTGACTGGAGGCAGTATCAGGACAACGTTGGATGTACCCGCTGCACGCACTTCAAGGTTATACGTTCCGGTGTTAAGTGGGGTAAATGGTGTATTTCCCTTGAACGACACGTTTGCAAAGACAACAGATCCTCCAACTAGAGCGATGTCAACCGGAGGAGCATTGGGGGATAGATGTGCAAACCGCACATGCCCTTTCCCTGCCGCCGGCGAAGTGAGGTCGTCTGTCAGAACGAGAGGACTGATCTTCGAAACAGAGTCGACAGCGAAGACAGAGTAGTTTGTGTTGGCAGCAATGTTCAGATTGGCATCAATGACGACGGTCGATCCACCGCTGACGCGAATTTTCAGGTTCCGGGTTCCTGCAGGAGCAGTGAGGTAATCGGTGCTACCCGGGAATGATAGGTTCGTCCCGACGACGACATTGTCAAGGAGCAGATCAACTGCAGGCGCATTTGGTGAAGCATGTATTGCAGTTATTTTTCCCGTTCCACTTGGCGTTGGGGTTGGGGAAACCGAATCTTCACTATCATTACAGCCAACAAAAGTCAGTGTGCTGGCAGAAAGTGCAAGAAGAACTGCGAAGAGCTTGTTGGAACGCATTACTACCTCCTTATGTAGAAGTTGTGGGTTGTGGGTTGGTGATTGGTAATTCATTGTCGAGTAGTTAGTCGGCTATGAACCTTGTGAAATACAGAACTCACCGCTAATAACAGCGGCGTTTGTAGGGAAGTTCCGTTTTGTACGATTTATTCTTTTCATTCGACCAGCACGGAACTTCCGGAACGTTGGCGGGTGTTACAAAGCCGTCCGATCGCTCTCAGGCGATCAAATCAACTCAATCCAATTCACTTATTTTATAGGAGGTAGTTGTGAAGAACGCAAAACTGCTACTGTGGGCAAGTCTGTTGTTTTTTGGTACCATGGCACATGCTCAGACGGCACGTCTGCAAGTGATCCATAATGCTTCGGATCCTGTCGCTGATTCCGTAGATGTGTATGTGAACGGCACGCGGTTGCTGGACAATTTCCGGTTCCGCACTGCAACGCCATTCATTAATGTCCCGGCCGGAGTACCTGTGAACATCGGTGTGGCGCCTGCCAACAGCATTTCTGTGCAGGACACCATCAAGAATTTCCGGGTGTCGTTTGTCCAAAACAGGAAATACGTTGCGATTGCTAATGGGGTATTGTCCACAAACGGTTTTGCTCCCAATCCCAACGGTCGCAACATAACGTTCACGTTGTTTGCTTCCGACAACATGCGCGAGACCGGTTCATCACGTTACATGGTTGATTTGAATGCGTTCCACGGTGCAACCGATGCCCCAACCGTTGACGTAGTCCTGCGAGGCCAGAACACGCCTCTGATCAACAACGCCACCTATGGGGATTTCTCGGGGTACAAAAGCGTCTATCCCTCTTCGTATGTTCTCGACGTGACTCCGGGGAATGATAATCGCACAATCGTCGCATCGTTTCGCGCCAACCTGACGGGACTCCGTGGTGGGGCAGCTGTCGTGTTTGCTTCAGGGTTTCTGACCCCTTCAGCCAACAGCAATGGCCGTCCGTTCGGACTGTTCGCAGCGCTTCCAAATGGGACCGTGGTCGAACTGCCGAAAATTACCACTGCACGTCTGCAGGTGATTCATAACGCCGCCGATCCGGCAGCAGATTCGGTTGACGTGTATGTGAACGGGACCCGCTTGCTGGACAATTTCAAGTTCCGTAGTGCAACACCGTTTATCGATGTTCCAGCTGGAGTGCCCGTGAACATCGGTGTGGCAGGGCCCAATAGCATTTCAGTGCAGGACACGATCAAGAATTTTGTCGTCACCTTCACCGGTGCGAAAACATACGTCGCGGTTGCCAACGGCGTGCTCAACCCGTCGCAATTCGCGTCCAACCCAAATGGCAGGAGCATTGCTTTTACTCTGTTCGCCAGGGATGGTATCCGCGAGCGGGGTGTTGTGCGATTTCTAACGGATTTGATTGTCGTCCACGGTTCGACTGATGCGCCAACGGTTGATGTGAAGGTGCGTGGATTGAACTTCCTGCCGCTGGTGAACAATCTGATGTATGGTGATTTCTCGCACTATCTCAGCGTGCCGCCGATTCGTTATACACTGAATATCACACCGGGAAACAGCAATACGGTGGTTGCTTCGTTCGTTGCCGACTTGCGCGGATTAGGTGGAGCGGCAGCGGTGGTGTTTGCTTCAGGCTTCCTGGATCCATCTAACAACCAGAATGGTCCGGCGTTCGGTCTCTTCGCAGCATTGCCAAACGGACAAGTGGTTGCGCTGCCGCTAGCATCAGCAACGTCGGGTCCACTTGAGGGCGATGAACACATCGCACTCTCGAAGAATGGCGAAGAGGAATTCGGATTGAATGTGCCAGAGGAATTTGGTCTCGCGCAAAACTATCCAAACCCCTTCAACCCTTCGACAACGATCAGCTACGCTCTCCCCAATCCGGAGTTCGTATCGTTAAAGGTATACAACATGCTCGGACAGGAGATGGCAACATTGGTGAACGAGCAGAAGGCAGCGGGTCGGTACACAGTGAATCTCGATGCGTCGGGATTTGCGTCCGGCACCTACCTCTATCGGCTCCAGGCCGGGAGTTTTGTCGAAACGAGGAAACTCTCCGTGTTGAAGTAAAGCTGGATACCCAGCGGATCAAGAATGACAGAAGGGGCTTCGGCCCCTTCTTTTATGTACCGTAGAAAGGAGTAATAGCATCATGAATGGAAGTTCCAACACAAATCGGAAAATCGGTCTCGTCGGGACAGGACTGGTTGGGTCATCGTTCGCGTATGCACTGATGATTCGTAGGGTTGCGAGTGAGTTGGTCCTGGTAGATGCCAACAGTGAAAAAGCGCTTGGCGAGGCAATGGATCTCAATCATGGTCTTTCGTTCACACGACCGATGAGAATCACGGCCGGGGGTTTCAGTGATCTTGCAGGTGCACACGCGGTTGTCATTGCCGCCGGCGCATCACAAAAACCGGGAGAGACGCGTTTGGATTTGCTTGCGCGCAATGCGGCAATCTTCCGTGACATCGTCCCGCAGGTAGTCAAGCACAACCCGGAAGGGATTATCGTCATCGCAACAAACCCAGTTGATATTTTGACATATGTGTCGATGCAGGTATCAGGTTTGCCGCCCGGCAAGGTCATTGGATCAGGAACAATCCTTGACACGTCCCGTTTCCGCTTTCTCCTCGGTCAATACTATCAAGTGGACACAAGGAGCGTTCATGCGTATATCATCGGGGAACACGGCGATAGCGAACTGCCTGTTTGGAGCCTTGCCAACATCGGCGGAGTGAGGCTTCAGGAGTTTGCTCCGATGAAGAACAAGCAGTATATCCAGAGTGATTTGGACAGCATTTTTGTACAGGTGCGCGACGCAGCGTATGAAATCATCAAGCGAAAGAATGCGACGTATTACGCGATCGGACTTGGTCTTGTGACCATAGTCGAGGCGATCGTTGGCGACTATCGAAATGTCATGTCGGTATCAACACTGATGACGGGACACCATGGAGTTTCTGAAATGTGTCTCAGCCTTCCCTGCATCGTTGGTGCGAATGGCGTCGAGGATGTTCTCGCCCTCAACCTGAGTTCTGAAGAAGAGCTGGGATTCCGGACCTCGGCCGACAAATTGAAATCAACCCTCAAAAACATCCGACAACATTAGGAGAGGGAGGGAAACGGTATGAGAAGAGTCAATGGCATGTTCGAAAGGATAGACACCCGCATTACGGGCTTGATGGCTCAACATGGTTTGCTACTCCTGCGAGTGAGTGTAGGCCTTGTCTTCCTGTGGTTTGGCTTCCTCAAGTTTTTCCCGGGTCTCAGCCCCGCCCAGAATCTCGCTACACGGACCATGGATATTCTTGCATTCGGCCTTATACCATCGCAGACTTCCATAATCATTCTTGCGGCCTGGGAGGTCATAATCGGTGTCGGTTTGCTCTTTGGCCTTTTCATGCGTGCTACGCTTCTCCTGCTGTTTCTTCAGATGCTCGGAACTATGACACCCCTTTTTCTTTTTTCCGGCGAGATTTTCTCTCATGTCCCTTACGCACCAACGCTGGAGGGACAGTATATTATCAAGAATATGGTTCTCATCAGTGCCGGCATAGTGCTCGGCTCAAGTGTCCGTGGTGGAAAGATCGTGGCGAACGCTGAAAGCGTTCCCGCCTGATGTCACTCCGAATCAGAATGCAATTACCGGCTACAGATTATTTCATGATGGAAGCGGATTCCCATTTGAGATTTGATTACGTTAAAGAGGGTCTTGCTGTATTGTCAGGGACGTATCGCTTAAGCATTCCATGGCGCGCCCCGCCTCCGGGATAAGAAGACAAACGGCCGACCGGGGTTGTATCTTCACTTGTACCGCAGATTTTTTATTGCTCTGAGTCTTCACCTCATTTCAACGAAAGGACCTATTCATGCATAATTTCACAATCTCCCTGCAGGCTATTGTTGCCGCATCAGTTTTCTTCGTCTGGGTGGTTCGCTATACCAACATAGTGCAGGAATTCAAGCACTACCAGTTGCCCGACTGGTTACGAGACCTTGTTGGCATTTTGAAACTTACCTTCTCGTTAATGATGTTGATCGGGATTGAGCATCCGCCACTTGCGGTGTTGGGTGGCGCCGGAATCGCCACCCTGATGGGATCAGCGGTCGTGATTCATCTGCGGGTGAAGAACCCGGTGTTCAAGATGTTGCCCGCTCTGACATTACTGGTGTTGTCAACGGTTATCGCCTTGATCAACTATCGGTTGATGGCTGAATAGCAAGACCCGCTTTGAAATGTTCTGATAACGTCGTAGATGATTTCTCCGCCGGTCATTGCACACCCTCGACTCCTATGGCAAATCCCAAAATCCTGAGACTTCTCAGCGCTGAGAAGAATGGAGCGAACTTCTTGTAGCGGACCGCAACGTTCCGTCCCAAAGGTCTGCCAGGCAGATTGTAGTAGTATTGTGTTTTGACGTTTCATTCCTCTGTATTCGATGGAATGGCGGGAAATAAAACTAAGTATGAGAAAACAATATGAACAACCTGTTGATAATAGCACATCCTGATAAACATAGTTTTTGCTACAACGGTATCTTCAAAACAATTTACGATACCCTAATTGACAACAATGAGAATGTTGATATCATAGACTTGTATGAAGACAAATTCAATGTATTCGGAGATGAAGCAAAATCAAATCTATACAAAGACCTGATTACCAAATCCAATCGCATTTACATTATTTCGCCAGTCTGGTGGTTCAGATGTACACCATTATTGGAATCATTTTTCGACCAGGTACTCAGTCCGGGATTTGCATATGAGTTTATCCCAGTTACCAAATCATTAGGTATTCCTAAGCCGTTTTTGAAAGACAAAGCAGTAAGAACCTATCTAACGCATGGTGCCCCGGCATTGCCCGTTCTTACGCTTTACGTTAACTCTGTAAAACTTAGACTTGTAATGGGGGTTTATTCCTTTGTGTTTGGGTGGTTCAGAACTACAACACGGCAATTCTGGTCTGTACCTTTCGTCTCCGACGATACAAGAAGGAAATATCTAAGGAGAGTTGTCAAAGACATTGAAAAAGATCTCAAACGGTGAATATGCTCTTAAGAATGTTTTTGCAAATGGTGTTTCCTAATACCGTGTTGATGTACTTACTTTATGTTGTTATCTCTATTTCGAGTATATCCTTTTTGATATATGGAATCAGCTATTTTGTAACTCCGCATATGAAGGAAGAATTCAAACGCTTTGGGTTAGAAAAGTACGGATTACTTGCGGCAGTATTGGAGATACTCGGGGCAATTGGCTTAGTGATAGGATTAGCAATCAACCCCATTCTGTTGATTTCCTCAGGTGGTCTTGCTGCTCTAATGCTTATGGGACTGATTGTAAGGATAAAAATTAGAGACAGGATTTCGGTCTCTTTGCCGGCTTTTCTTTTTATGCTATTGAACTCATATATATTCTTTACGTCGTTATAGAGACGTAGACAAAAACCATCGTTTATCAACAGCGAGCAGCAAATCTGGTGCAAGAACGGCAGCGTGAGTTCGAAGGCGCCACTTCCCGGCCACGCCTCTAGTGCAAACGCACATTGGAATTGCCCTCCCTATGGGAGCCGCAGTTGTTACGCATCTGCGGGTGAAGAACCCGGTATTCAAGATGCTGCCTTCTCTGACATTGTTGGGTATGTCGGCAGCCATCGCATTGATCAACTATCGGCTGATGGCTGAACAACAAGACTCGCTTTGTAACGTTCTGATATTGTCGCAGATGATTCCTCTGCCGTTCATTGAACACTTTCGTCTTCTATGGCAAATCCTGAAACCCTGAGACTTATTCTCGGCGATCAGCTGAACAGCAAACACTCGTGGTTTCGAACAACTGACGCACACGTCACGTACGTGCTCATGGAGGTGCAGCAGGAAACCACTTACACATTGCATCACATCCAGAAGGTTGTCGGTTTTTTTTCGGCGATGCGTGCATTTTCGGACCATCTCAAATCACACGGGCATAAGGTTCACTATCTGCGGCTCGATGATCGCGAGAACAAGCAGACATTTGACGACAATCTCGTAGCCCTGATTCGTAAAAACGGCTTCGAGCGTTTCGAGTATCAGCTTCCTGATGAATACAGACTCGATCTGCAATTCAAAGGGATGGAGCGAACGTTGTCCGTCCCCGTTTCCGCAGTCGACACGGAACACTTTCTTACGGATAGGGCTTATGTGCAAAGAATGTTCACCGGCAAGAAGAGATTCCTGATGGAGAGTTTCTATCGGCGCATGCGCGCTGAGCACAATGTTCTGATGGACGAAGGAAAGCCGTCAGGTGGAGATTGGAACTTCGACCGGGAGAACCGTCGAAGGTACGATGGGCGTGTTGCGCTTCCATCTCCGAAATGCTTCACGAATGACGTGCGTTCAATTACGGATATGCTCGCTCGGATGAACGTTCGCACATTCGGGGAAATCGAGCCCGAACAATTCATCTGGCCGGTCGATCGTCGTCAGTCTCTGAGTTTGCTCCGGTCTTTCCTGCAAGAAGGCCTTCCGCACTTCGGCACGTATGAGGATGCAATGACTGTGGAGAGCTGGGCGCTGTTTCATTCGCGCTTATCCTTCGCGCTCAACATAAAGATGCTTCATCCGATGGAAGTGATAGATGCCGCAGTGGGAGAATGGAAAAAATGCAAAGACGCGATAGCTCTGCATCAGGTTGAAGGTTTTGTTCGTCAGATCCTCGGATGGCGGGAATTCATGAGGGGAGTCTACTGGGCGATGATGCCGAAGCTTGGCTCCGCAAACTATTTCGCGCATTTGGGGAAGCTGCCACATTATTATTGGGATGGGAAGACCAAGATGAAGTGCATGCAAGCGGCGATAGGTCAATCATTGCGTCATGCATACGCTCATCATATCCAGCGCCTGATGGTTACTGGAAATTTTGCGCTCCTCATGGGAATCGATCCGGAAGCGGTAGATGAATGGTACCTCGGTGTTTACATCGATGCAATTGAGTGGGTCGAGATGCCGAATACCCGTGGCATGAGCCAGTTTGCCGATGGAGGCATGATAGCGACCAAGCCTTACGTTGCTTCATCAAACTACATCAAGAAGATGAGCGACTACTGCAGCGGCTGCTCCTACGATCCGTCTGAGAAATATGGAGAGCGAGCGTGCCCGTTCAACAGCTTGTATTGGGATTTCCACGTGCGACATCGAAAGAAGTTGGAGCGGAATCCACGGATAGGAATGGTCTACCGCACGTGGGACAGGATAGCCGAGGGCGAGCGAAACCGGATACTGCAACAAGCGCGCGTGTACAGGGGGAAGCTCGAAGAGTTATGACCAGCTGTTGCATTAGCTTGCAATTCCATTAGCACCGGACCCCGCCAGAATGAGGACGATGGCCGCTATCCCGACTCTCGTCACGGTGATCAATTTCTGAAAGGCCTCTATCCACCTCTGATGGTTCACGAAGTAGTTGGTGGTCAGCCCAGCAGTGGTTTCTGTTCTCGGCAACACGGAGGGTTCGGTGGTATCAGCTGTTCCCGAATGTAGACGAATCCACCATGAACACGCTGTCCACGAATCATCATCACCTATACTCGCCCGTCGATATGGGCAAGTAAACGAATCTTGAGTGTTTCAGTTTCTACCTGGATACTGAATCATGGGTGTATTCTCTCAAATACCCCATGAACGTCGTTCGGTGTGCCTCTTCATCTCCGAGGGAGGTGATGCACAAATCCTGAGTTACATAGTCACGGGCTTCGCCGCTTAACTCAATCAGCTTGCCGTAATGCTCGATAGCACCGTTCTCAGCGTCAATTACACCCTTGATAACCGCAACAACGTCGGTCGTATCTGCTGGCGGCTGAAGTGAGCGTTGATTTGCCTTGAATTCCATTGATCCCGGCACACGTCCCCCGATTTCTTTTATGCGCCTCACAAGGCTTTGCGCGTGCATCAACTCGGGAGCAACGTCTGCGGCAAGCTCCTTCTTGATTTGTTCCGCACGCACGCCGTCAAGGTGTACGGAATTTGCGATATAGTTTGTGATGGTTTCAATCTCCATCCAATACGCTGTTGTCAACAGGTCGATAATCTGTGAGCGATACTGTTCTTTCATTGTTTTTGCTCTTTACTTTTCTAAACGTTTGTTTAACTTCACTCTTGTTTCCGCCCCTTATAACCACAGAGAGCCAGCCAAAGTTCAAAAGCCAGTACCACAGATTCATCCTTCTTGCGCCCCCTGCTCAAAGCACACATAAACAGAACAATTGGCTAACTTGCTCGTCCCAAAATCGCCCCTATTTGCAACAATCTAGAACGGAACTTCCTCTCCTCAGGCGATGTTCATAATGCACAACTCACAGATTGTTCTTTAACAGAAAGGTTAGGTTTCTCGATGACAAAAACTATTTCGTTTCTTCTCATGCTGTTCGGCTTTTTGATTTTTGCTTCAGTGCCTTCACGGGCAGTCGCTTCTGACAAGGATATCGTTGAGACGGCGGTCGCGGCAGGCAACTTCCAGACTCTTGCAACAGCGCTGACGGAAGCGGGCTTGATTGAGACACTCAAAGGAAAGGGCCCCTTCACGGTATTCGCCCCGACCGACGAGGCATTTGCCAAGATCCCCAAGGCAGACCTGGACAAGTTGCTGAAAGACAAAGAAGCCCTGACAAAGGTCCTCCTCTACCACGTCGTGAGCGGAAAAGTCATGTCCACGGACGTAGTGAAGTTGAAATCAGCGAAGACGGTTCAGGGGAGCGATGTAAAGATTACCGTGAAGGGAAAAGACGTCATGATTAATGCGGCCAAGATCGTCACGGTTGACGTCGAGGCCAGCAATGGCGTGATTCATGTGATCGACAGTGTCATTATGCCTCCGGCAGGCAAGAAGATGTCGCCGAAAGGCGAGAAGAAGTACTAAACCTCACGCTCCAGGAGTGTTTGCAGGAAGACCCGTCGATACGGCGGGTCTTTCTTTTTCCTGGAAGGGATTCATCGCGCATGCATCGTCGGGCGTTGCACGGCTACAGTCGACGGAGATAGAGTTCCTTTCAACAAAGGAAACATCAGAGGAAATCATCATGACTATCCATACACTTGTCTGCACTCTTGCCATTGGCGTCCTGGTCGGGTGCGGATCGACCATCCCGAACAGGTCTCCTGTAGGAGAGCTTTTCCCATCAGTCCAGGGAAATCTCTGGACGGACAGCAAACGATGATACCTGAAGTATTCAAAGGGAAGAAGGTCATCCTCGTCCTTGCTTACAAACAGAACACGCAGTTCGATGTTGACCGATGGGGTATCGGATTTTTTACATCGAATCTCTCACTTCCGCCCATCTACGAGATTCCGACAATCCCGGGGTTGATCCCCTCATTGTTCAAAGAGAGTATTGATGAAGGAATGAAGAAGGGAATCCCGAAGGAGTCATGGAAGGATGTGATCACTGTGTATGGAGGTGATGGGGCAAAGTTGACGGAGTGGACGGGGACGGAAAACCCAAACAACGCACGAGTCATTCTTCTGGATGAAGAAGGACGTGTGCTCTGGTATCATGACCGCGGGTACGGCCTGCCGCCTCTGGCTGGATTGCTGGAGAAGCTGGGTGATGCAGGGGAGCCCTCTACGACTCCGAAATGAGTTGAGGGCGTTGTCGATCTCTTGAAGCACAAAGCGAACAGGATCGACTTCTCACTTGAAGATGTGCTTCAAGATGCCCCACGGCAATAGCTCAAACGAACGTTGAACACACTCACCGTGGGCGATGAGTCTGGCTTCGCCGGACTCGCCTAACACTTATGTCCCTATTCTGTGTCTCATCACAGCAATCTGTTTCTGAAGGTCGGCCAGCTGTCTTTCAATGTGCACGAAGTCGTCATTGGTCAGTCCTGAGGTTTGTGTTCCCGCTTTCGCGAATCGTCGGGCCTCAATTTCCGCAGTACTCTCCTGCATGCTGTTCATGATCACACCAATGAACAGGTTCAGGATGATCATCCCACCGACGACAATAAAGGAGATGAAGTAGAGAGGCGGTCCATAGCCGGGTGAGGTCGCCATCTGCATTTTCATGATTTCCACCCACCCCTCCAGCGTTACGACTTGGAATAGTGTGAGTAATGACACTCCGAGAGTTTCAAAATGCCCCGGATCGTTCGCGCCAAAAACGAACGTTCCGATAACAGCATAGATGTAGAAGTGGATGAAGAGCAGCATGCCAACATATCCCATGGATGGGATGCTCCGGAGAAGGGCGCCAACCAACACCTGCAGTCGCGGGAGGACAGTGACCAGACGAAGAACGCGCAGGATACGCGCGAGCCGAAGGACAGCGACGAAATGAGAGTTCAGCGGAAGGAAGCAGACTAAGACGATGACGAAATCAAAGACGTTCCAGGAGTTCCGGAAAAACTCCCACGGTTTGTTTCCATGAGCAATGATCTTCAAGAGTATTTCCACCGCGAAGAGGTACAGGATACCCCAGTCGAGCGTTCGGAGCAGTTGTCCATACCCTTCCATTGCCGCAGGGTAGGTTTCCAGTCCGACGGTGACGCCGGCCCCTAGAATAGCGGTGAGAATCAGGTTCTGGAAGCTGCGGGATTCTACGATGCGATGTGCCAGCCCGACCATGGGTAGTCCTTTCAATTGATGTTAATCTTTGATAACATGTTTCTTGACCGCTAGGTTCCTCGACGACTGGCGAACTTCGGAATCAATCATAGTGTTTTGTTTTGTGGAACACAAACCCGACCAAACTGGTATTGTGGAGAAATAATCGCCACACCCTGAGTCCTACTCAGGACCGTAAGTAAAACAATTCTCTTTGGAGCTGTCACAATGTTCTGGATCTATTCCGGTTTCACCTGTCTCATCCTATTTCTTCTGGCCCTCGACCTGGGCGTGTTTCATAGAAAGGCACATGTCATATCTGTTCGGGAGGCTCTCGGCTGGTCGGCCTTTTGGATATGTCTCGGACTGTTGTTCAGCGTTTTCATTTATTTTGGCTACGAGAACCACTGGCTGGGTCTTGGCCTGACATCCGACATGATGGGATCTGCTCCCCAAACAATAGAGGGGGTGGGTACGGTGTACAATGACGGGTATTCCGCCACGATGAAGTACCTTACGGGGTATCTCGTCGAGAAGTCGCTCTCCGTCGACAACATCTTTGTGATCAGCATGATCTTTGCGTTTCTGGCGGTTCCTCCCATCTACCAACACAGGGTTCTGTTCTGGGGTATTGTCGGAGCCCTTCTCATGCGTGGAGTGATGATTGTGATCGGAGCTGCGATGATCCAACAGTTTACCTGGATCATCTACGTGTTCGGGGGCTTCCTGATCATCACCGGCGTGAAGATGTTGGTGTTGAAAGCGCACAACACGGATCCTCATTCGAGTATCATCGTGCGCTTCACGCGGAAGCTGTTTCCCATCACGCAGCGATTTCACGGTCAACATTTCTTCGTCCGAGCTGGCTCCAAGGCGTCGCACGAGGCGCCTGTGCCGGGGGCTGAGAATCTCCGGGACGACGTTGTGGAATCCGCACCCGTGGGGACTCGCTTGGCTACGCCATTGTTCCTTGCGTTGGTCATGGTCGAATTCACGGACCTGATTTTTGCTGTGGACTCGATCCCGGCGATCTTTGCAATCACGGCTGACCCGTTCCTGGTCTTCACAAGCAATGTGTTCGCGATACTTGGCCTCAGGAGTCTCTACTTCGCTCTGGCCGGGATGATAGAGAAGTTCCGGTACCTGAAAGTCTCTCTCGCTCTTGTGCTGATGCTCGTCGGCATAAAGATGATGACGCATACATGGTTGAAGGAAATTCTTGGTAGCAACTTCAATCTCTATTTGCTCGCGGCGGTGCTCCTCATCTTGGCGGGAGGCGTGGTCGCATCCTTGGCTGTGGCGAACTCGGGTGCCTCTTCAGTCAATCGTGGTTCTTGACGTTCGACCGGCAGCGTCGCATTGCAGACACTGGGAATGTAGTTCGTGACGTGCGCAACGGAGAACCCTCACGCTACGCACAAACGCCTTTGACTGCACTCGATGAGACATCACGATTGTTGGGCGATACATGGTCCAATACTGAATTATGCGATATGGAAATTGAATGATTGCCCTGTTTGATTTTGATACCGAAGCAGTATGCAATTCGTGGAGTCCTATCAATGATGTCGTGATGGGAGAAGTTTCCCATTCGAGATTTGATTACGTTGACGAAAGTACTGCTGTGTTTTCAGGGCGTATATCGTTGAGGAACTCTGGCGGGTTTGCTTCCGTCCGATCGACGCCCTCGTTGTATGACCTGGGGAAATACGCTGGCCTCCTATTGCATGTACGGGAGATGGGAAGAAGTACAAAATGAACCTCAAGAGTGAAGCACCTTGGACGGGGTTCAATACCAGGCTGTCTTCGAGACACAGCAAAATTCCTGGACAGAGATAGTGATTCCTTTTTCAGAGTTTGTACCTATGTTCCGTGGCATTCCTGCACAGCACTCACCTATGATCGATAGAGCCTCTATTTGCAGTTTCGGTTTTCTGATATCAGACAAGCAGGAAGGGCCGTTCGTCTGGATATTGACTGGATCCGCGTCTATCCATAACCTGCATGACCTGAGTGTTTTCAGACGAGCTGGTTCGGAAATGCCTCCTGACACTAGCATTCTTGGCGCGGAGTCTTTTCCCCACGTTTGATTTTCAATCGCGGAATCCATAGAATGGGCCATGCGAATATTCTTGCTCTCTTTTCTTGCCACCATCTGTGCAATAGAACTAGCGTACGCTCAGCCAGAAAACCCTGGACCGAGGCAGGCAGGGTGGACGAACGTGAATATACAGCGCGGCGGACGGACATTGAATTGCCGCGTGTACTACCCTGCGGCACTTGAGGGGGCAGAGGCACAGATCGATACTGCTCATGGACCGTACCCAATTGTTGCGTTTGGTCATGGGTTCTTCATGCAGACTGGGTACTACCTTTCTCATTTCAGGCATCTCGCAACACACGGTTTTGTTGTCATCGCTCCTCAGTTTCCCGACACCCAACACGGAGAACTGGCCGACGATCTTCTCTACTGCGTTGAGTACCTTCGACAACAACACTCGAACGGCGGGTCACGGTTTCGAGGATTGCTCGATACAGCTTCTATCGGACTCAGTGGTCATTCTATGGGCGGGGGAGCGAGTTTGCTGGCCGCAGTACGCGATCCGCGTGTCAAAGTTGTTGCTCCGCTCGCTGCGGCGGAAACGACCCCCTCGGCAATCGCAGTCATGAACCAGATCGCCGGATTCGTTTATCTGATCGCTGGCGCGTCAGACGGCATAGCGCCCCCTGCAGCACATCAGATTCCGATGTACAACAATGCAAACCCGCCCAAGGTGCTGTGCAACATCCGCGAAGCAAATCATACACGATTCATGGATGTGTCGACATTCGACTTCACCGATCCAAACGGAACGCTGACCCGTCCTCAGCAACTGCTCATCACTCGTCGATACTTGACGAGCGCCCTTTCCTCTGTGCTGAAACGTGATTTATCATTTTGGGTCTATGCGTTTGGCGATTCAGCTCGAAACGATCCCCGGATCATCTTTAGCTTTGCTCTCGCGACTACGACTACGACTGACGTCCACTACCCCGAGGGGTCTGAGCTCTTGCAAAGCTATCCAAATCCATTTAACCCCTCGACAATGATCAATTATCAAATACCGACGAGCAATTGGGTGACGCTCAAAGTGTTTGACGTGCTGGGTCGTGAAGTCGCAACATTGGTGAACGAAATGAAACAGCCGGGGATGTACAAGGTGCAATGGAATGCGGACGGGGCAGCGAGCGGGACATACGTGTATCGGCTGGAAGCGGGTAACATTGTGATGTCGAGGAAACTGCTGCTTCTAAGGTGAGACCCTGTCCCTGCGTACTACACTGATCCTGCGAAGAAATGTACGTGTCAGTCCATGGCAATTCAGAAATACATGGCGAAGATCTCCGGCCCGCTTCTTGACCGCATTGATTTTCATATTGAAGTGCCAGCCGGGAAGTACAAGGAACTGTCGAGCAGGAACGTAGAGAGTTCGGAGAGAATTCGGGAACGCGTATTACGTGCTCGCGAGATTCAGGTCCGACGATTCAATGGCCGCAAGGGTCTCTTCTCGAATGCCGACATGGAATCGAAGGATATTCGAGTGTACTGCAGACTGGATGCGGCAGGGGGAAGAGGTATTGAAAATGGCGATCATAAAACTCGGCCTTTCGGCAAGAGCGTTCGACCGTATACGTAAGGTTGGACGGACGATTGCAGACGTGAGTGAAGTTTCAGACATCCCCTCGGAACACATCAGCGAGGCAATCCAATACCGTAGCTTGGACAGGAACTTGTCTGGATAGGGGTATGGGGGCATAGGAGAAGCTGCTACACGATGGGATAAAGAAAAATCTCTAGGACGTTGCCAGTTCTAGTTTTGTCGTGGCATCTGCGCTTCACGGATAATTCCTGCAAGCATCCCCTTGAACACAAGCGCGTGAAGTGGATAGACCCCATACCAATACGCTATGCCGGGGAGCCCAATAGGGTCGAAGACAGCTGTTTGGGTGATGACAGATCCATTTCTGTTTGGTTCAACAGTAAACTCGAGCCACGCCCGGCCCGGAAGTTTCATCTCGGCACCAAGACGAAGATGGTGGCCGGATTCATAGGCTTCAACCCGCCACCAGTCAAGCACATCTCCCACACGCAGATCATTGGGGTGCCTGCGGCCTCTGCGCATCCCAACACCTCCTACAAGAAGGTCCAGAAACCCACGCAATCTCCAAAGCCAATTCCCATAATACCAACCGGCGGAGCCTCCAATCCTCTGAATCGGGCGGAAGGCATTTGCAGGTGGAACATCTACTACAGCTGAACGGGTATCCACAAGCCTGTTGCCTACACGAATTGTCCCGAGTGCGTCACCCACGCCTGTCGAGGAGATTGAATCCGACCATCGAGTTGTTGCGTACTCACTGTCCTCATTTTTCAGAGCTTCGGCGATGGCCTGTTGCACACCCCGCGGGCGAATAGTAAACAGCTTCGCCCCTGATGGATCCCGGACGATAGTCGAATGCCGTAGGCTTTCCACCAATTTGCGTCCGGTTCGCGCGTAGAGTGGCGTGACGAGTCCAAGCCAGAGACTGGAAAGGCGCGGTGAGAGCACTGGTACAGCGATCATGAAACGGCGGAGGCCACGTTGACTTGCATACTCTTGCATCAAGTCCCCATAGGATACCTGATCAGCACCGCCGATTTCAATGGTATGGTGTTGATCAAGAGGAATCTCAATTGCCTCCATCAGATAGTCGAGAAGGTCTGATATGGCAATCGGCTGTGCCTTCACACCAACCCATCGTGGTGTGATCATAACGGGAAGACGCTCCACGAGTGCGCGGATCATTTCAAATGACAGGCTTCCGGATCCCAGCACAATCGATGCACGAAGCTCCACCACGTGTACTCCAGACTCACGAAGGATGTCCCCCACTTCCTGTCTGCTCTTCAGATGCGGCGAGAGGTTGCTGTCGGAACCGAGTCCGCCGAGATAGATGATGCGGCCCACACCACACTCCCGGGCTGCCTCTCCGAAATTCCGGGCGCCTTTACGATCAAGGTCAACAAAATTGCCATCTGCTCCCATGGAATGAATCAAGTAGAACGCTGCATCGATATCTTTCAGGGCATGAACAAGAGTAGATTTCACTAGCACGTCCCCCTTGGCTTTTTCAACCTCCCAAGTTGGATCGATATGTAGGAATTCCGGCCGACGCGCAAGGGTGCGAATTCGGTATCCGCGACGGTTCATGGCCGTCAGCAACCGTCCGCCTACATAACCGGTTGCCCCTGTCAAAAGGATATGTTTGCGATCTGAGTTCATTGATTACTCTTGGCCACGGTATAGGCAGCAACGGTTGCGATCTCCAGCGAAAACGCCCCTGACTGTTTTCCTGAAATCATCAGCCCGAACGTTTTGATACACTGTGTTCTCAGGGGAGGATGATCAGGGACGAGTCTGCCGCGAAACGTCGGGGCAAATTCATCAAAACGAAAATACATCTCGATCCACTCGTCTGATATGGTTGAAAATTGTGCCTGAAAAAGGACACCCGCACCCGATTGATCATCGGTGAGGGTCAACTTGTAGCTCTTTCCATCACCTTTGAATGCAACTGTCAACCCTGCGAAGGCGCTTAGGTTGTACTCTGCAGGAGGCGTTCGTACAGAAGCGAAACCGCCGCCGTGCTCGAGTGAGACAATTCCGCTAAAGTGAGCGGACGTCGGGGAGTGTTGCGCCATCATCCCCGATGAGATTCCTCCCATGACGACATCGTTGACAGGAAGCCAGAGCTCCGCCTGGTGCTCATCGGAAAAATCAAAGATGGGCCGTTTGGATCCGCCGCCTACGTTCATGGTAACTGTTTGTTAGAAGTTGTCCTAATGATTGTTTTCCCCAACATTAGAATTCGGCGCTGACCCCTATGGAGGGGAGAATGCCGATTTCACTGTCATTGAACTCGACCCGCTGTTCCCGTGCATTCCACCGAACACCTTCACTGAACTTGTTGTTGTATACATTCTGAATGTCGAGATACACGATAAGATTCCACGCAGAGAAGTTCCAGCGGCGATCGACACGCACGTCAAGACTGTGGGCGCTTTTCACCCGGAGTGTGTTATACGAGGAGACGTCCTGCGTCCCGTTCGGATTGAATGGCGTATATGGCTGGCCTGTGGAAAAGCGGAACTTCATGCTTGCCTCCCATTGGTCGTCGAACTTGTAACCGCCACTGAGGTTCATTATGAACTCTTGGTCGAACGCCCCCGGACGCTCAACACCATCCAGAGCACTGAATGCCGTGCGCATCAGTGTTGCGCTGAAGAGTCCATATAGCGGGGTGTCAGAAAGCTTCTTCTGGATCAGTAGCTCCACTCCGCGTGATTGGCCATTCCCTGCACTCACAAGCTCGTCGAACCCGAACGAGGCGAAGTTCTCATCCGACCCACCAAACCCGCCACCGGTGTTGGCAAGAACCAAGTACGGCCGGTTCACACTGGCGGGGTAGTTACGGTAGTCCTTGTAGAACCCCTCGAGACGCACGCGCAGGTCGGCATCGAGAAGATGGTCGATGCTAAAGATGTACTGATCGGCACGAGCGGCGTGCAAGAGGCGGTTCTTTTCGTTTGCGACAAGCCAGACATATGACGGATTTTGCCGGTACGTGCCGGCGCTGGCTGTAATAGTCGTGACAGGCGAGAAATCGTACGCAAGTGACGCGCGGGGCGACAGGTACTTTTTTGTATTGATCAGGCTGAAGTAATCGATACGACCGCCAACCGTTGCATTGAAATCACGGAGAAACCGGTGTGAAAACTGCGCATACGCCGAACCTTTGTATCCCGTTGAGAGAAAGTTGCGGACGTTAATATCAAGGGAGTCACCGAATGTTGTCCGGTAGCCGGGTAAAGCAAGATCCGAAGCGAATCGAATGTACTTCACCTGACTTCCGAATGAGAGCTCTGAGGTGCGCGACGGTTTCAGCACAACATCCGCACGGAGGCTTGTCTCTCCTTCTGTCGATCTGTTTCTGAAGATCGGGTTGAGCATCGAATCGCGCTGAATGCCGTTGTAGCTTACGTACGTCCGCCCTAAAGTGACACGGGAAAATCCATTGCCAAGCAGGTGCTGCCAAGTGAACCCGCTGACGTACTGCCGCTGGGCGGTGCCGAGGATACGGGAGTTGTCAAACCGGGCATTGGCATCGTCGTTAAGGAACGTAACATCGTCGATGGCACCAACAGCAAGGAACGTGAGGCTATTGTTGCGGTCCAATGGGTACGATACCCTGCCGAGGAAATCCCAGTACTGGGGCACAAAACTGAACCCCGCGGCCTTGAATATGAAATCGAGATAGCTGCGCCGCGCTGAAAATATGAACGACCCCTCCGCCGCGACTGGACCCTGGAGGTTCAGGCCGAACTGGCTGGCGGAAATCGTGCCTTTTCCTCCGAGTGCATCTGTTCTGCCATCCTGCATGTCCAGCGTGAGGACTGAAGACATGCGGTCGCCATACCGCACACCAAAGCCACCGGTCGAGAAAGCAGTCTCGCGGACAAAATCGAGGTTGATGAAACTGAGCGGGCCGCCACCTGCGCCCTGCGTACCGAAGTGATTGATGCTCGGGATTTCTACATTGTCAATAACGAAAAGGTTTTCCGATGGCGCTCCTCCGCGCACAACGAGGTCGTTCCGTCCCGGAGCTGCCTGAGCAACACCCGGAAGGACGGCAACGGCGCGTACCACATCTTCAAAGGCCCCGGGTGATCGGCGGATCTCTTCATATGAGAGACGCTGCACACTGACAGGTGCATCGGGAGTATTCCGGAAGTAGCTCGCCTGCACCTCAACTCCATCAATAGAGAGGACTGCCTCCTCAAGGCGGATGACGAGATCAACAGGTCGTCGTATGGCAACAACAATATCAGCAATAACAAGGGGTTTGCTGCCAACCCCCGAGACTCTAAGCTGATACGTGCCGACCGGGACACCAGTGATCACAAATCGACCATCGACATCAGCCGCTGCGCCGAGGTTCGTGTTAAGCACAACGATGTTGGCTCCTGCGATTGGCTCCCCGGTCGACTCCGACAAGATGGTCCCCTTGATCGACTCTTGAGGAGACTGCCCGTACGAAACCGAAGGAGCGATGAAAAACAAAGATAGCATAAATGCTGTCAGCCGAATCATTTCCCTCTCCGTGTGTGAGTGGTTCGAATAAATCCATCAACCTTGTAGCCCTGCGCCTTCACAAGACCAAGAATCTTATCAAGCTTCCCATGTTCCATTGCCGGCAGCCTACCAAGCACCCAGAGATACTCACGGCCGGGTTCACCGATCACGGCGTGGTTGTAGTCCGGGTCAAGATCCAGGATCCAATAGTCTCCCCACACGAACGGCAGGAACGAAAGGGTGAGATGGTCATTCCGTTGTTTGCGTTGATGTACTTTTGAATGTTGAACTTCCCCTTGTGTCCGTCGCGGGTCATGTAGCGCACCTTTCCTAAGATCTACCGTTCACCCTACGCACAATTGTGGATCCCGCCAAGACTCCATGTGATGCCGGCATAGCTGTTGGGAAGGGCCCAGTTATCCTTTCACCCTCTGCTCTCTGATCGTCCAGTAGACAACCGGGCCTTCACTTTCAACCCTTCGACAAGTACTTTTGTGCGTTGAATGTTCAACGGTGGTTTAGTTGTTCACAACTATTTGTGCACCTAGTGCATGTGTACCCGTGCCACCAACAAAACCCTTGGCAAACACAGTATAGATTTTGCCTGACTGGAGTGCAATATTTGGCAGAGAAAGAACAACAGTGCTCGTGCCGGCCAGCCTCACCTCCAGATTGTAGGTGGCAGCATTAAGGGGAGTAAACTCAGTGTATCCCTTGAATGTCTTGTTAGCAAACACGATTGCACCCCCCTGAAGTGCCACGTCAACTGCAGGTGCATTGGGAGAAAGATGCACGAACCGTACGTGAGCCTTCCCGGCTGTCGGTGTACTCAGGTTGTCAACAAGTACGATGGGAGCAATACGCGACACGGAGTCTGATGCGAAGACAGAGTATGCTGTACCCGGGTCCAGCGGCAATGTCGCATTAATAACAGTCGTACTCGTTCCCGTTACGTTAATCTTGATATTGCGTGAACCCGCGTTGACATTGAGATAGGCAGTGCTATTCGGGAATGTGAGGTTCGTTCCACTAACCGTGTTATCCACGAGCAAATCAACACCCGGGGCATCAGGCGATGCATGAATAGCCATCACTCTCGCTGCTGATGTGGACGCCTTGTTTACAATTGCCTGTGCGCCAAGAGCCTGTGTGCCGGTTCCATTCAAAAACCCCTTTGCGAATACGGTGTAGATTCCACCTTCTGCAAAGGTCGTGTTTGGGAGATTCAACACGACGGTTAATGTGCCGGCAACCCGGACTTCAAGGTTGTATGTTCCGGCATCCAGTGGTGTGAAGGGCGTGCTGGCTTTGAACGCTGTATTGCCGAACACCACGGCTCCTCCTTGTAACGCGATGTCTACTGCAGGTGCGTTCGGAGAAAGATGGACGAACCTAACATGCGCCTTACCTGCAGCCGGAGATGTCAGATTATCGTTGAGGACAATCGGTGCAAGCCGTGCTACAGAGTCGGCAGCAATCACGGTGTAACTCATATTGGCCGTAATCGGGAGATTGGCATCAATGACCGTTATTGTAGTTCCGGCAACACGGACTTTCACGTTGGGTGTTCCCGCCGGGGCTGTCAAATATCCGGTATTGTTGGGAAACGTCAGACCGGGCGCAACCACGGTATTGTTCACTAGCAAATCGACTGCCGGGGCATCGGGTGATGCGTGGATAACAAGGACTTGGCCCGACCCGACTGGACTTGGAGTAACTGTTGTGTCGTCGCTATTGCAGCCGGAAAGCAACCCTAGTACTGCAATCATTCCAATAAGACTCTTGAATCTTCCTGTCAAAAACATTTGCTGTTCCTTTCATAGCACGATGACCCGGGTTGCAGCCATTGCTGGTCCGGGTCCCCATGACGTTTAGTTAAAGTAAAAGTGAAAACCAACATTCTCAAAACTCAGGGCACGGAGGGCCGAGACACCAAACTTGTCATCCGGAGCGCTGACCTGTTCAAGCTGAAGTCCATGACCGGCGCTCAAAGAGAATTGGTCTGTAACGAACCATTCCACACCCAGATCGGCTGTTTTGATTTTACCTCAGTTCCCACGGTTCGCGCATTCGTCTTCAACTCGACACCGGGGCGAATAAAGAAGTTCACCTTTTCCGTCTTCACAACGTTGACCGGGAAACCGAGGTTGAAGTGAAACCTGTCGGTCGTGGCACCAAGAACATTCTTGTCGGCAAACCCGAACCCAAGGTCAACACCAACCATGGGTGACACCCAAATCCGACCACCAACCGGAGCAGACATCGAGTACCAACCGAAACCGATCGTACCGGCTTTGGGTTCTGCAGCTTGCAAAGGCGTTGCTCCGATCATTAAGCAAATTATTCCGAGAACGATTGCGTGTTTCATGTGTTGATCCTTGTTTTTCCATGGATACAAATGGGGAACCGGCAGTTACTGCCCGGTTCCCCGGCCCTAGTTACTTCTTTTCTCTTGCCATTGGAGGCATGATTACCGAATCAATCACATGGATGACACCGTTGCTGGCTTCGATGTCGACCGCCGTGACCGTGGCCTTATCAACCATGACCGTTTTGCCATTCACGCTGATCTTTACTGAGCTTCCTTCAACTGTCTTGGCTGAGGAAATCTTCACGACATCAGACGACATGACCTTGCCGGCAACCACGTGATAGAGAAGTACCTTTGTGAGCTGTTCCTTGTTCTTTAGAAGGTTTTCCAACGTGGCCTTGGGAATCTTGGCGAAAGCTTCATCCGTCGGGGCAAAGACCGTGAACGGTCCATCGCCCTTCAGTGTCTCGATGAGACCTGCTTCCGTCAACGCCGTGGCAAGAGTCTTGAAATTACCTGCAGCAACCGCTGTCTCGATAATATCCTTCTTCGCCACCTTGTGACCATCGCCTGCAAACATTGCAGGCATCGTCGCAACGGAGAGAGCGAATATGGCAATACCGTATTTCACAAGTGATGCTTTCATATTGAGTTTCCTTGAGTGATTTGTGTTGTGAATTATGAGGGTGGAAACCTTGGCACATTGCCTCGGCCACCCATTTGTTGATTCTATGCTTTCGCAGTCGCCCAGCGGCGCTGGACAGACTTCCAGCCAAACGCTTGGTAGGCGGCAGCGACTCCAACCAGACCATAAACAAGGCGGCTCAGAAGGGCGGTGTTGCCGCCGAAAAGGGCTGCGACGAGATCGAACTGTAAAATTCCCCAGAGCCCCCAGTTCAATCCTCCGACTACGAGCAGGACAGCGATTATGACATCGAGTGTTTTCATTGGTACTTCTCCTTTGTTGGTTTGTGGTTTGTTTAGTGATGCAACTTGTTTTTTTTGTTTCAGGTTTCTTCGGGCCGCGTTTCGGATCAAAATAGCTGATTAATATGATATATGCGTTTTGTACGATTTAATATACAAAACAGGAAACTAGTTGTCAAGGGGGGAACACATTTTTTTTGTGCTCATCTGAGCAAACGGGAAGCCTGAGAGCAAGCTCCCACTCCTGCAGAACTATCCAAACCCCTTCAATCCGCCGGCCGCCATCACGCTCGATATGCCGAACGGAGGCCGCATTGATTGCACATTGAAGTGCCAGAAGTGAAGGGCAAGGAATTGTCGAGCAAAGAGAAGGGAGAGAGTTCAGAGAAGATTCGGGCACGCGTGATAGAAGCTCGCGAGATTCAGGTCCGACGATTCAATGGCCGCAAGGGTCTCTTCTCGAATGCCGATATGCAATCGAAGGATATTCGGGAATACTGCAGATTGGACGCGGCAGGGGAGGAGTTGCTGAAAATGGCGATCACGAAACTTGGTCTCTCTGCGCGAGCGTATGACCGAATACTGAAGGTAGGGCGAACGATTGCGGACATGGCGGCATCGGCGGACATACGACCTGAGCATATCGGTGAGGCGATACAGTACAGTACAGAAGCCTGGATAGAAATCTTACTGTTTGAACGCGATTTGTTCTTGACAATTGCAAAGTGTGTTTGTATCATGTTGTCGATCTCTCGCGATGCAAAAATCAACTAAGAATGGAACTATCCCAATTTGTGGTGGGATGATGGTCGTGGTACTCAATTCTTTGTAAGCAGAGAGTTGTCATCACCATGATGTGAGGCTTCACTCTGACCTGCTGACTTGGTATATTACAAGCGACAGCTATCAACGATGGTGTTTCAAACAAGGCAATCAAATTTGGCGACGCGGAAGTCCACGGGGCAACTTGAAGCCCAGATTAGCGAAGCAATGGTGAAGTTCGAGCGAGAATATATGGGACGAGGACCGAATCGCACTCACACGTATATTCTCGACGAGATGGTTATTGTACGGCTGGAGGGCGTTCTGACGCCTGCTGAAATGCAACTGGCAAAAGATCTTGCTGGTGTAAAACTGCTAAAAGAAGTTCGACAAATGCTTATCGAGAACTCAAAGGATATGCTGAAGCCTCTCATCAAGCAAATCATTAACCGCGATGTTGTGAGCATGCACTCGGATATCAGCGCAAAGACGGGCGAACGCATCATCGTCTTCACACTTAAAGAAGATCCCTGAGTCTTTGGCTTGACATTGGCTGGAACCTGTCGTATATTGAGTGTGAAGCTTGTACATATTACATAGGTAGACGAGTCACGAAATAGTCCCTGCAGCGCAGTGGAGATTTGGTGAACGGTAGACCAACATAAGTCATCGATAATGATGACGAGTGTTGGTTTTTTCGTTTTATGGGGTCATAGTAGATGAGAAATTCACGGGAGAGCTTGTAGTGTCGCGTTCGATAGTTGGTGCGGAGGAAACTGTGATGGTTGGGAAGCACCAAGGTCCTCTAGTTTCCGTATACCGCCAGCTTTGATGCCAGGAACGTCATGCGTGGTTACCACATTCTCATCGCGACAGACTCGGTGATCTACGATCTCGTTGTTGCTGGATTCGGGGGATTTTCTTTGATGCGTACGGTGCAGTCTTCGAGGCGTCGTTGAACTCGTTCCAACTACCGGAATCCCAGGCCATAAGGGACTGGGGCTTCTAGACGGCAGCCTGAAATCAACTTTCATAATCCTGTTTGGGAGGTTCACCTATGGTCAATGGTAGAGAAAGCTTTGCAGCCGGAGTCCATCTCATAGTAAAGAATTTCCTGCTCAATCATGTGGGAGAGAAGGCGAAAGATATAAGAACAGAGATGACTGATGATTTAGTTGTGGTATTCATTCGGGACCTTCTTCCTCCTGTTGAGGAAAAGTTTCTAAAGGGAAATCGTGGAATCGAATTGTATCACGAATTGCGAATGAAGTTGTTCCAACAGTCGGAACACATTTTGCGTGATCGTGTATCAGGATTTCTACAGAAGCGAATAAGGAAGATTCACTACATCCAGGGAACGCAGTCGAAAGATATGAATATTGTCATTTACTTTGAACCATCATGAAGAAGAGGTAAATACAGTGCTGAGAAGACGAACATTCAAAGAAAATGCTTCAGAACACCATGTCAAGGATCAGAGGAGTATGAATGTCTCAGCCAATAAAGCCTATAATCATGAGGAGCTACGGCAGTTCAAAGAGATTCTCCTTGCGATGAGAGTGAAGGCTCTCAATGATCTGTGCGATTTACAGGAGTCTGTGGAATCGTCGGGAGGAAATAAAGAATCCGTCCAGTCCCACAATCTTGGCTCGAGTTTCATGGAGCAATCGTTCGACTCAACAACGCGAGAGCAGACTGCCTTCTTGATGAGACGTCAGTCGAAACTCCTTGGATATCTTGATGCTGCACTGAAACGCATCGACGAAACCAAGTATGGCATTTGTATCACTTGCAGAGGTCTAATTGAAAAAGGGAGGCTCGAGATCGTTCCGCACACACAACTCTGCATCGCGTGCAAAAACGGTTGGAAGATGTGAACCGTCGATTGGAGTGGAATAAGGTGAGAACGCTGTGTAAGAAACTCGGATCGATTTTTGTGCTTGCGGTGGGTATACTTCTCACTCTGCTGGGAGTAGCTGGATTGTTTCTACCAATCATTCCCGGATTTGTCCTCATCCTTGTCGGAGTTTGGATGATCGGCAAAGTATACAAGAGCCCTCTGCTTGACAGGATACTTGTATTTGCACAACGACAAAGAGAGCGTATGACAAAAACAACTTTCCGAAAGGAGAAAGACTGAGCAATGAACACAATGAAGATTGTCTTCTTAACGGCGACACTCACGGTGCTACTCGTTGTCGTCGGCAACTTGCTCGGCGGAGAGAGTGGCATGATAGTGGCGTTCCTATTTGCGGTTGTCATGAACTTCGGAACGTACTGGTTCAGCGATAAGATCGTTCTGCGGATGTACGGAGCGCGTGAGATCAAGCCGCCCGACAACCCAGTCTTGTTCCAGACAACCCAGGAGCTTGCTGGCAGCGCAGGTCTTCCAATGCCCAGGCTCTACCTTATCAAGGGCGATCAACCCAACGCGTTTGCGACGGGACGGAACCCCAGCCACGGAGCCGTTGCCGTCACTGTAGGCATTACGCGCCTGCTCTCACGGGAGGAAATTCGTGGGGTGATTGCACACGAGCTGGCCCACATCAAGCATCGGGATACTCTTATCGGGGCACTTGCTGCAACATTTGCCGGTGCAATTAGCATGCTGGCAAGCATAGCCCAATGGGCGATGATCTTTGGCGGCGGGAGGAGTTCGGATGATCGTGGTGCGGGGAGCCACCCGGTTGCCGCCATTGCCATGATGATTATAGCGCCCACTGCTGCAATGATGATCCAGATGGCAATTTCCCGATCAAGAGAGTTCCTCGCAGACCATGGCGGTGCACAGATGGCGGGCAACCCCCTGCCGCTCGCAAATGCACTACGCAAGCTACACCTAAAGAGCGAACAGATCCCGATGGACGCTTCGCCTGCTACTGCTCACCTGTTCATTGTCAATCCACTTCATGGCGGTGGCGTGATGAAACTGTTCAGCACTCATCCGCCGATAGAAGAACGTGTGGCGCGGCTGGAGGCTATGGTCTATGGCGAGAACAGTAGATGGGTGTTTCATCAGCAACAGTACAGGTAGTCTCATGTTGTAGAAAGGAGAATAACGAATGGAACTCAAGGAACTACAAGAACACATACGCACGCTGGTCACACTCGAAGAAACAGAAGCGCCGGTGATCAGCGTCTACATCAATCTCCAGAAAAACGCCGCAGAGTTGCGGGAATTCACCAAGCATCGAGTGACTTTGCTTAAGGAAAGCCTTCCGCAAGACCAACTCTCTCACTTCCAGCGAGCAATGGAGCGCATTGGTCGCTACGTGGCGGAGGAATTGGACAAGACGGCGCAGGGTGCGGCGATATTTGCCCGCGACGGAACAAGCCCATTCTTTCTTGCACTCCAATTCAAGGTTTCACTTCCCAACATGATTGCTGTTGGCCCCTATCCCAACGTCTATCACTTGGTTGAGATGAAAGATACATATCATCGGTACGTGGTAGTCGTCATGAACGACAAAGGTGCACGCATATTGGAAGTGAATCTCGGGGAGGTAACGAAACAGCTCTGGACTGCTCAGCCCAAGCTCCGTGAACATATTGGTCAGACGTGGACGAGACAGCAGTACCAGCACCGTGGTGGCCCTGAGGGGAAGACATTTATGCAGGAAGAGATCAAGGTGCTCGACCGTGTGATGTCGGCTGGAGGCCATACACATCTCATACTGGCGGGTGAATCGGCGTGGCAGTTGCGGAACGCACTCCCACATCATCTCTCTGCCAAGTTCGTCGACGTAGTGGACATATCCCGTCGGGCCAACGTTCAAGATATTGTCACGAGAGCAATCGCTGCGTTTGTGGAAAAGGAAGAGCAGGAGTCACTGGAAGTGGTTGACCGACTCGTTCGGGAGATCAAGACAGACGGCCTTGCAGTGGCTGGTGCAGAGGACACACTGGAAGCCCTGCAGTTTGGTGCTGCTGACGTTCTCGTGATGGCTCAATCGTTCGACCCGGAATTCCATATGAAGGGAAAGATGGTGAAACTCGCCGAACAACATCGCTGTAAGATTGAAACCGTCGCTCAGAGCGAGGCGCTGGATCGGCTTGGCGGCGTGGGATGCCTGCTGCGGTATCGGACGTCGTTCCCGGAAAACAGTTCATTGCACCAATACGATGGTGATAGAATCACTCTTCGCACTTTCACCGGAGAGTGAAGTCATCGACCGGACCAACAGCCTGTTAGACTGGGGCTGGCAGTCGCCACTCCAGAAACTATGCGTACACGCTTATTCAAAAAGGAGTTCATCATGTTATTCATCTTATCGGTACTCATTACCATTGCGGCCTTCTTCGTATGGCGTAGTGCCACAAAAAAGGTGCGGCAAAACAACATCGCATTCCGCCCCGTTGCAAGAGGCAGCATTCTGGCTGCGGGCGTGTTTGGAACTCTTGCCTTGCTCCAGTGCTTCACGCAAATCCCTGCGGGGCACGTCGGTGTGGTGGATTTCTTCGGCGTTGTGTCAGACAACACTCTTCGGGCCGGCATCAATCCAGTAAATCCGCTGGCGAACGTCATCAAGTATTCCATCCAGACGCAGGAGCACAAAGAAGTGATGCAAGTGCTCTCACGTGAAGGACTCACCATCGGCCTGGAGGTCAGCGCTCTCTACAGACTGAACCCCGACTCTGCGGCTCGCGTGTATAAAACTGTTGCTGGTGGCGATTACGAGACCATCATCCTTATCCCACAATTCCGATCCATCAGCCGCGCCGTGGCCGCAAGTTTCCAGGCCAGCGCGTTGTATTCAACTGAACGGGAGCGGCTCGGTTCATCGATTCAGGAAGAGCTTGCAAAGACCGTTGCCCCCCGGGGTGTCACTATTGAGAATACCCCAATCCGCAACGTCGCTCTCCCGACACAACTCACCGAAGCAATAGAGCAGAAACAGCGTGCCGATCAGGAAAGCCAGCGCATGGAGTTCATCCTCACAAAGGAGAAACAGGAAGCAGATCGGAAACGGATTGAAGCAAAGGGTATCGCCGACTTCCAGACAATTGTTGCAGCGGGCATCAGCGAACAACTGCTGCGCTGGAAAGGCATCGAAGCAACAGAAAAAATTGCAAATTCACCGAACACCAAGGTGATCATCGTTGGTGCGGGAAAAGATGGTTTGCCTGTAATCTTTGATACGAAATGACACGAATTTGTAGACCCGCTTTGCATCATAACTCCAAACAACACAAACAATAACAATCACGCTACCATGAAAACACTCACAACAATCGTTCTGACTGTAAGCACAAGCTTACTCATTGCATCATGCGGACAACAATCCGATAAAGATGCCTCACAAAAAACACACTCCACCACAGAGCATCAACAAGTCGTCATCAATACGCCCGATGATGCATTGGGTGAAATGAAAAACGGCAATAAACGCTTCTTGGGAGGAGCACTGATAAACACCGATTACAAAAGTCAGATTGAAGCCACAAAATCTGACCAGCATCCACATACGCTGATATTGTCCTGTCTTGACTCACGTATTCCTCCTGAAATAATTTTTGACCAGGGCATCGGAAATATCTTTGTTGCCAGGGTTGCCGGAAATGTTGAAGACCTGAATATTTTGGGCAGCATGGAATTTGCAACAAAAGTGAAGGGCACAAAACTTATTGTGGTGATGGGACATAACAACTGCGGAGCGGTGAAAGGTACTCTTGACAATGCAGACTTAGGCAACCTCACCCAGCTGGTGAATCAAATCAAGCCGGCAATTATGGGAGACAAATCCAACCCGGCGCAGATGCTTGATGAAACGGCAAAAAATAATGTGAAAATGACAATGGCTGATATTCTGAATAAGAGCAGCGTAATCAGCGAACTTGTCAAGGAGAAAAAGGTGAACATTGTTGGTGCATATTACGATCTGATGTCAGGACAAGTGAGTTTTATGGAGTGAGCTGAATATCCCTAAATCCCCTCTCCCTGCGCGCAACCTTTCGCACAGAGGGGACTTTTGTTTTGCATAATGTCTGTTAAGAGTACATTTCAAAAAAAGAAAGGAAGAACACCATGCCCGTGAAACCAAGTGACAAGGAAGAAGAGTACTTCGCACGACAGGAGATGGAGAAAAGAAAACAGATGGAAGAGGAAAAACACAAGAAGCTTGCAGAGGAGGAAAAGAAGAGACTCAAGGAACTCCACTACATGTGCTGTCCGAAATGCGGCATGCAGCTGAGCGAGGTCGAGTATAAAGGAATAAACATCGACAAGTGTTTTCAATGTGATGGTGTGTGGCTTGATGCGGGAGAGATGGAAGCAATATCAAAGCTCGAAAAGACGGCGCTCGCCAAAATGTTCAGCGTCTTCAGATAATGAAAGCACAAGAGAACGAGGGATTTGTAGCAGCTAAATATTCACGATAGCTACAGACACACTCAATCTACTCAACAAGGTTGGATTCCTATAAAGGAGAAGTTGCACAAGATCGTCTGCTCATCATGGTTTCAGAATTTCATTATTGGAGTTTTTCTCTTTGCCGTGTAATCGTCGGGCTTGAAACTTCAGCATCCATGATGGAACAGTATGGGGCTGTCCTTAAGGCTCTCGACAAGGTTGTTCTCTCCATTTGTGTTCTGGAGATCGTCAAGAAGATGGGTGCGCAGGGAAATCGCCCGTGACTCTATTTTCGCAACCCGTGGAATGTCTTTGACTTCGTCATTGTCGCAGTCTGCTTGCTGCCGCTTAACTCGCAGTTCGTCGCTGTTCTGCGCCTTGCGCGTATTCTTCGTGTCCTCAGACTCGTGACTGTGTTGCCTCGCTTACAGATCTTGTCGGCGCATTGCTGAAAAGTATTCCGTCGATGGGCTACATCAGCATGCTCCTCTTTCTGCACTTCTATGTCTACGCCGTGATGGCAACATTCATCTTCGGAAAGAACGACCCGCTTCATTTCGGGTCGCTTGGCGCGTCGCTACTCACGCTTTTCCAGGTTGTAACGCTGGAAGGCTGGGTTGAAGTCATGCGCATACAAATGGTGGGCTCGGCGCAGTGTGGGTACGAAGGGATGGCACATCTGACCGCGCATTCGCAAGCGTTTCCCTGTCGGTGCGCCTCTGTTTTTCATCTCGTTCATCGTCATCGGCGGGATGATCATTCTCAATCTTTTCATCGGTGTGATCATGAATAGCATGCAAGAGAGCCAGGCAGAAGTCGGCGCATTAGTGAAGAAAGGAGAAGGCGTCGCATCCGGTACCGGTGAAGACATTGCGGCTGTTGAACACCAACTCGACGAATTGAAAAGACAGCTTGCAGTGTTGCGTCACCGGCTTGGAGAGAGCATGTGAGTTTTTCCTTGCTATCCAGTTGGTTCCTTCATCGGAAGAGAATGCCACCAGACGTTAGCTGCCACCGCACGTAAGGATAGATAATTTTCCAATGAACAGACTCGATGGCATCAATGGACGACATCCATCCTTTGACCGCAAACACCAGACGTAGAAAGGCTACGAGCGTCAATCATAGTAAAGGAAAAGCACATTGGCAGATCTTTTAGGAAACGCTGCGACAAACCTGACTTCACCGATGATACTATTTTTTCTCCTCGGGATCATTGGGGCGTTCGTGAAATCAGATCTCCTGATACCGGAATCCATAACGAAGGCACTCTCGATTTACCTTATGATGGCGATCGGGTTCAAAGGAGGAGCCGAATTTTCCGTCACGGGTATCACGGCAGCGACTGTATCGGCAGTTGGCGCAACACTCGCGCTCGGATTGGTCATACCGATTGTTGCGTTCGGATTGCTGCGCAAGCTGGGACGACTCGACCCTACAAACGCTGGGGCTATCGCTGCTCACTACGGCTCCTGCAGCGTGGTCACGTTCGTCACGGCAGCCACGTTTCTTGAACGGGCAGGTGTCCCCTTCGATGGATTCATGGTCGGACTAATGGCTCTGATGGAATCGCCTGGAATCTTCATGTCCCTCTTGCTGGTCCGATGGAGTTTGCACGAGAACAACGGGGAAGGAAAACAGGAACTGAGGGAGATTGCGAAAGAAACGCTGGTGAATCCGAGCATCTTTCTGCTCTTTGGAAGTCTGCTCGTTGGCTATGCGACGGGCCACCGTGGCGCCGAACTGACCGCGCCGTTTTTCGTGGCTCCATTTTATGGCGTTCTTTGTTTCTTTCTTCTGGAGATGGGAATCATGACCGGCAAACGCATAGGTGATTTCAAGAAAGTAGGGTTTCGCCTTGCAACTTTTGCCGTGCTCATCCCGACGATGAGCGCGATTCTGAGCGCCTTCACCGGTGCGTTCATTGGGCTGAGCATTGGCAGTACGCTCTTGCTGGTGGTTCTGTCAGCGAGCGCTTCCTATATCGCGGCTCCTGCCGCCATTCGCATGGCGCTCCCGACGGCGAACCCCGCGTACTATATCACGATGTCGCTTGGAATCACTTTCCCCCTCAATATTCTTGTGGGAATGCCGCTGTATTATTCCCTTACAGAATGGTGTGTAAACTTATTCCGGTGAGACAATGCAAAAACTTGAAATCATTATTGAAGCGGTCGAGTTGAAACGTGTGGTGCGCATTCTTGACGAATGCAATGTCCGGGGCTATTCCATCCTGCCGAACGTCATAGGTCGCGGCAATAAAGGCGGCGTCCGCAGCGGCGGCGATCTCTCCGACATTCTCAAGAACGTGCTGGTCGTTACCGTTGACGAGCCGGATATTATTGTGCGCGTCGTGCAGAGAGTGAACGCTCTCCTTACGGACTATTCCGGCATCATGATTATTTCAGAAGTGACACTTTGTGAATAACGAGATGCTAAGAATTGTTAAGCAACTATTGGAGGAGTGACTTATGAACAGATTGACCACCGTATTCACAACCTGAAAATATTTTCCAAGATACCTGATACTGAAAGTTGGACGAACGATCGCAGATATGGCAGGAGCCCGGAAATCCGTCCTGAGCACATCAGCGAGACAATCCAGTATCGAAGTCTTGATACAAGTCTCACGGCATGAGGAATGTGCCCAATCCGGGAATCATTTTACCTGATCTTCGTGGTTGACAATCACGAGGTATCTTCATTATCCGCTTTTCGTTCTTGACATTGAAGTCTCTCCGCTGCATATTATACCCAAGCTTTTCTCCCTCCTCTTTCAATACTCAACATCTCTAAAATAAGATTCTAAGGTTTGGGTATGGGTCAACAGCAAATCCTGCTCGTCATCTTGGCTGTATGTGTTTTGGCCATTGTTCTATCGATCGGAGTACTTGCATTGACCAACCACGCAGTTTCTGATAACCGCGCGTTGGTTGCACAGGATCTCAACCTGATTGCGGGGAAAATTCAGAACTACGTCAATCTTCCGATGGAACAAGGCGGAGGAGGAGTGTCGTTTTATGTCTTAAGTCGCCTATCCGGAGTGCTGGATAATCTCGGTTGTCCTTCTTCGAATTCCCACGGAGACTACTTTATTAAAAAGGCCAAGAACGCTTCGAGCCTGCAGATCGTTGGTGTTGGGATTGAAGCGGGACGTGACCAGAAACATCCGCTGCGGATGATGATCACCGTCTGGAGAGATAGCACTTCACTCTCTGAACTAAACTAGTACCCACTGCAAGTAACATCCTCATCAGTCACATCCCTTTTCATTTCCACTGTTTACCAAATCCTGTTTTCGGTAGTGTCTCAGTTTGAATCTAAAAGCAACGCCAAATCCTCAACCTTCCACAACTTTTTCGTAATTCCAGCCGCCATAGCAGGCGTAACCCTCAATGTCTTATGAATCCGTACAAAGTTGTAGTACATGAAGTGAAGCGCAACCGCATGGGCGTGGTTTTCGACCTTCTTTGAGAAGGCATTTGTCAGGCGGGTAAACCTTCGCATGTTCATTCGCATGGTAAGGTTCTGGCGTTCAACGTAGCTCGTTGAAACATGCTTGAGCGATGGGTTCCCTACTATCGGATGCTTCTCTATTCCCGTGCATTCTGCTGGACTGTAGCGGTGATCGCTGTCTAATGATTTGCCGTACAACTTCACGAGTTGTGCAAAATCCACATCCGCACCAAACGATTCCTCAACCGCATCCAAGTACGCCTTCAAACCGTCCGTTGTAAGCTGGACACGGTTCGCCAAACGTGAAGCAACATCATCCATGAACAAACGGGCATACGTTGCATCACGGTTTCCGACAAGCCAAGTGATGGCAAGTTTAGAATCTGCATCAAGCCCTACCCATGTCCACACGCTACCCATGCCGTACTTGCCTTGAAGGTTATCGGGAAGGTTCTTGTCTTTGGCGTAAATGAATGACCAGATTTCATCGCACTGCACTCGTTTCGATTTCACGTTGCGAACGTGTTCGTCGTGGTAGGATTGGCAAGCCGCGCCAATGTCAACGAGTAGCTTTGTGACCGTATTGATTGAAACATCAGCAAGACGGGACGTTGCGCGAAGGCTCGTACCTTCAACGAGAAGTCCGATGATCTGAGTGCGTTTTTCGAGGGTCAATCTATTCATGGTAAGGGCTTTCAATTGTCACCTCCAATATAATCAATCATGCTTAACAAGTCAAGCACAAAGTTCAGTTTGTGGCACTCGTGTATAAATATAATAAAGTTTGGTAAAATGTCCAATGTCTATTGATTTTATCCTGAAAATGATTATATTGGTGTTGGTAAAACGTCCGAACACAATTGAGGTACTCATGGTACAAGAGGCATTTGAGGCTATTCTGGATCAGCCTGCAAGCATAGGTTTTGCAGCATTTATCCAATCAAAGTTGGACGAGCTGGGGATTACAAAGAACTACCTGTGTAAAGCAACGGGAGTTGATAACAAATCACTCACCCGCATATTGAACGGGGAAGCAAAAAAGGTCGATGTGGTTACAATCCTGAAGCTGGGAGATTTTCTTGGTATTGATTATAGAGACGTATTGCAGCATTATCTTGCCGAATTAGAGGTTGAGGGTATTAGGCAGATAGAATCAGCAAGAAAGGCTGGGTTTCTGATCAGGAATTTTGATCTTGATGGACTTAAACAAATCGGATTCATTACTCATAAGGGTGATTTTGATGCCATTGAAAAGAAAATCTTGAAATTTTTCCGATTCCAGTCTCTGCGTGAATATGAACAGGGTCGATTGGTGTTTGGACAACTGTTTAGCCGTACACATCGCAACGCCTCCGAAAAGATGCTCCAACTATGGTGTACCACCGCAATAGGAGAATTGAAGGAAATCCAAAATCCATACATATTTGACCTTCATCAAGTTAAGCAGGTAATCACACGTCTTAGTATTCTCACCAGCGACGAAGTAAACGGATTATTATCTGCGGTCAAGACTCTTTTCCGTGCAGGAGTCACCGTTTTGGTTAATCCATACATTGGAAAGACTCAGATTAGAGGGGCTACATTTATTGTGGATGGAAAGCCGTGCATTGTTCTCCAAGATTTCCGCAAAGCATACGATACAATTTGGTTTGCATTGGCTCATGAACTTTGCCATGTGGTTAAGGATTTGGAACTTATTAACCATTTGAAATATCATGTCAGCATCGAGAAGGGTAATAACGATTTGTTTGTGGATGAAACTATCGAGCAGCGTGCGAACGATTTTGCAGGTGAGCTTCTCTTGCCAGACAAGAAGATGAAGTTTATTGCTGGTTACATAGATATTCCAGGCATGGTGAAAAAGTGCGCTCGTAAATGGCAAGTCAGCGAATCAATTATCTACGGTCAGTATGCACACCGTTACAAACAAAAGTTCTACTATAGCAAGGCAAAAAAAGCTGACGTTGCGATTCAACAGTTACTCATAAGAGACCTTTTCGGGAAAGACGATATTCAAACCGCCGTGGAACAGGTCAAGCATCTATACAAGTAACTAACTCGTCATTCAAATCACGAAGGGAACAACATGGAAAAAAAGAAGGCTACAGAGGAACAGAAGAAAGATATTTGGGCTGACCCCGATTTGGGAGAACTGCTCTTTGCTTCGGAAGTAAATCGTGACAAAGAAACCGTTGATCCCACAGAGGGAAAAGTTGAGGACGAAGAGGTTATTGAAGAACCTGACACCGAAGATCCAGATTTGGCACATGAACTGTATCATCAAACCCTTCAACCTCTACTTCGCGCTCACCTAAAACGTGCTTCCCTCGAAGCCAGAAAGTTAACACGCGCGCAAGTGAACTTGCTCTTGAAAGATGGACATGAGAAGGGAAGAGATGGGAAGCAAGGGTATCAGTATCGAATGGAGCAAGCCATTTCGATTTTGCAACGGTGGGAAAGAATGTGCAACGCGAAGATGATACCGCCAACCGAATCAAAGTTTTTTAGACTGTTCGCGATGATGAAAGAAGCGGTAGATGCTATCTTGGAACAGCGCAAACAGCAAGAGGGGAAAGCTACTTCTTAGCCCATCGTTTCTTTGCAGCACGTTTTGCAATTGCAGATCGTTGATCGGCGGTAAGGGATTTAGCCCGTGCCTTGCCGCCTTTCAATCCCCCCATCCTACCCAACGCAACGGCGTGCGGGTTCTTCCCATCATCGGTCACAGCCTCGGTAATCTCACCCGTAGCGAGGGCAACGATGGACTTCGCAAGCTGGTTCGTGTCTTTCGGTCTCTTAGGTCTCTTCATGCAGTAAGGTACTAAACCGCTCAAGCATAGTCAAGACACTTTAGCGAGAAACCTACGCGCCGCCCTAAGTCTATATTTCAAACTGAGACACTACCCTGTTTTCTGTCGAATTGTGTCTGCTCAACGTTTTCCCTATCTTGTAACGCATTTTTATCATTTCATTGGATCGCAATGTACACAGTAACACTTATTCCCGGCGACGGGATCGGCCCAAGCATTTCTGATGCCACCGTCAGGATTATCGACGCAACAGGTGTGAAGATTGAATGGGAAAGGGTCGAAGCCGGACTCGCTGCGATTGATAAGTATAAGGACCCACTTCCTCCACACGTTCTGGAGTCCATTGAAAGAACGAAGCTTGCCCTCAAAGGACCTCTGACGACACCGATCGGATCAGGTTTCCGAAGTGTGAACGTTGCGTTGAGGAAAGAGTATGATCTGTACGTGAACCTCAGACCTGTCCGTTCGTTCGAAGGGGTCCAGTCACGTTACAAGGACATTGATTTGGTGATTGTCCGGGAAAACACCGAGGAGTTCTATGCAGGCATTGAACACTACATTGACCCGTCGCGGAGCGCGGCAGAGACGATCGGCGTTGTTACGCGTTCAGGTTCGACGCGCATCATTGAATATGCGTATGAGTATGCCCGCACCCACAAACGGAAAAAGGTGACCACTGTTCACAAAGCGAACATCCTGAAGTACACCGGTGGCCTCTTTCTTGAAGTCTCGCGCCATGTTGGAGCACACTATCCGGATGTCCTGACGGAGGACAAGATCGTTGACAACATGGCAATGCAGATGGTGATCAATCCGTATCTATTCGACGTGATCGTAACAACGAATCTTTTTGGAGATATTCTGTCTGATCTCGCCTCGGGGTTGGTTGGTGGTTTGGGGTTGGCGCCGGGAGCGAACATCGGGTACAATGCTGCGATCTTTGAAGCGGTCCATGGGAGCGCTCCGGATATCGCCGGAAAGAATCTTGCCAATCCGTGTGCACTCGTGCTTGCCAGTGCTATGATGTTACGTCACCTGAAGGAATTTGATGCTGCAAACAAGATTGAACATGCGGTTGCCGCTGTCATCCGGGAAGGGAAGTACGTGACGAAGGATCTTAATGCAACAAGTCATGTGGGAACAACGGAGATGACAGACGCGATCATAAAACAAATCGGATAGAGGGTCGAAGGGGAGTAGAATCAAATCAATGGAGTGTTGGAGGGTGTCCAACACTCCATAATCCAAACCTATTGCGTTATCCTGTTTCCTTCGGCGTCACAGAGTATGGTTTCTCCCAACCCTAGTTTCTCCGATCCTTCGCGTATCACCTTCACATCGCCCACGACAACGAACGCCATCCTTGATGAGTCAAGGTATTTCTTGGCCACCTTCTTCACGTCGTCGACGCTCACCTTGTCGATGTTCTGAAGGTAGGTCTCATAATAATTTTCAGGCAGATTGTACAGAACGATGTTCTGCATTGCCCCTGCGATCTGTGCCGGCGTCTCGAAGTTCAATGCAAAATTGCCGGCGAAGCCCTTCTTCACGAACGCAATTTCATCCGCTGATGCACCTTCCTCATACATCCTGTCAATTTCGTACCTGAATTCACGCAAGGAGCTGTCGGTCTTGGCTGTTGTTACTCCGGCGCTTGCCACAAAAGGTCCGGGCTGTTTGTTGAAGCTGAAACCGGAGCGTGCCCCGTACGTGAAGCCGTGTTTTTCCCGGAGGTTCAGATTCAGTCTGCTTGAGAACTGACCACCGAGGATCCTGTTCATCAGGCTTATGGGGAAAAAATCCGGAGTGCTTCGTGCTGCTGCCGGACTGCCGATACGGACCTCCGATTGTGCGGCCCCTGGTTTGTCGATGAGGTACAGCCTCCGTTTGTCCACCGTTGGTGTTGAGGGCAATGTCACTGTTGGTATGGGAGCAGACTTCCATCCTCCAAGCAATTTCTCGAGGCGTTTCGTGATGTCTGCGAGGGTGACGTCACCAACCACGATCATGGTGGCATTGTTCGGTCGATAGTACGTGCTGTAAAAGTTCAGAAGATCATCGCGCGTCATCCCGGTCAACGAAGCCTCGGTCCCTGACGCGTCGTTCCCGTACGGATGATTCTGACCATACGTGATACGGGAAAACGCAATGCCCGCAATTGCTGTCGGTCTGTCCTTCTGTTGCAGCAATGCTGTCTGCCGTTGTTTCCTCAACCTCTCAAACTCCTTTTGAGGGAATGTTGGATTGGCAAGAACATCTGCGTAGACGGCGAGCCCTTCTTCGAGCCGTTTGGTGATGGTGTTGAGTGTGAGGTATGACCCATCAGCATCCGAGCGGGCGCCCAGCGAGGCTCCAATGAACTCCAGTTCATCGGCGATCTTCAGCGCGTCGCGTGAGGTGGTGCCCTCATCGATCACATCGGCGGTCATGGATGCAATCCCTGGCCTGCTGATCGGGTCGTGATCAGACCCTGCCTGGATGACGAGATTGAATGCAACAATCGGCAATTCATGTTGCTCGACCAACCAGACGTTGAGTCCGTTTGCCAGCTTCGCTTTCTGAATTGTTGGAAGTTGAACTCTCGGTGTTCCCAACGGGCCGGGACGTTGTGTACGATCCTGTGCCAGTGTCACGAGACTCATGGATGCTGTCATGATCATCACGCCCGCCTTTACTGTAAGTGAGTTCATTCCACATTCTCCTTTCGCGGTATGGTTTTTCGCTCAGCGGCCATGCTTGTCTTTCCGTCAGGCACGATGCTGAGAACAACCTTGTTGCTCGTAAAGAGTTTCTTTGCCTCGGCCAGAACTTCCGCCGGCGTGATGCCGTGATACCGGTCGAACTCTTTGTTAAAGTTGTTCGCATCTCCGGTCAGTGTATGGTACGTCGCCAGAGCGTTCACAATCCCCAACACAGTCTGGCGGTTGTTGATCAGTTGTGATTCCTTGTTGTTGATGGACTTTTCTATTTCCCGATCTGTAACGCCATCCTTCATGACCGTCTCAATCACCTCGTTCACAGCAGCTTCCATTTCCGTCAGTGTTTTACCCGGCTTGGCGGTGACGGTGATGGAAAAGTCACCCGCGATCTCCGACCCGCTTTGGCCCCCACCGACAGATTGCGCAACCTGTTTGTCGTACACCAACGCTTTGTACAGGCGTGAATTTTTTCCCGAACTCAAAATATCTGCAAGCACGTCACGCACTGCATCTTCACGGGTATTGAGAGGTGCACTCGGCCATGTGAGGTAAAGTCGTGGGAGTTGAACCTTGTCTTCCAGGACTATTCTCTTTTCTTCACTTAAGGAAACGGTTTGCACCGGTGGCCGCTCGATGGCGGTTCCTTTCACGAACGAACCAAAATACTTCTCCACCCATTCCTTCGCCTGCTTCGGGTCAATGTCGCCACCGACCACAAGGCACGCGTTGTTTGGCGCGTAATACAAACGGAAGAACTCCATGATGTCCTCCATTTTCGCTGCAGAAAGATCTTCCATGTATCCAATCACGGGCCAGCTATACGGATGGCTGGGGGGATACATTGCGGCTGCGATCCTCTCGCTTGCTGTCCCATATGGTACATTGTCCACACGTTGACGCCGTTCATTCTTCACGACATCACGCTGGTTGTCAAGCTTCTCCTGCGTCATGGCGGGGAGGAGGTAGCCCATTCTATCGGACTCGAGGTACAACGCCAGTTCAAGATAGTTGCTCGGCACAACCTCGTAATAGTTCGTCCGGTCTTCCGATGTTGTTCCGTTGATGTTTGCGCCGACCTCCTGCAACAGTTTGAAGTGCTCATCGTCGGCGACATGTTGAGAGCCTTGGAACATCATGTGCTCAAACAGGTGGGCAAACCCGGTGCGTTTCAACTTCTCGTTCTTTGAGCCTACATGGAACATCAGCATCACTGCAGCAAGCGGGGCGGAATGGTCCTCGTACAGGATTATCGTCATCCCGTTGCCAAGCTTGTATTGATCGAACTTCAGCATTGGCCTCGAGAAGGCAGTGGACGTGTTAAGCATGACCGCCGCAATCAGGAGGCTGAACAACTGTTGAACAATGCTCAGCCTGTTGCTCAAGTCTTGAGGCGGTGATATCGTGGTTCGCATGGCTGCAATCATAGGGTACTCTCCATGTGAATTGGTTGATGGAATAGCAGAACATCGGGTATGGATCAAGTTTGGATGGTGATATTTCGATGAGGATGACTCAAGTCAACCGAACACATCAATATCTCGAATCTGGTAGGCAAATGCCAGAGCGAAGTTACCGACCGGTCTTGATTTCTGTAAGATTTTACCTATCTTTCACGTGGTATCTCGACGTTCATATCCGCTCCCGTTGCCATCTCCCTATGTAATGTCACCCTCTCTGTAGACACGGGCGCAATCTTTATCTCAAATCCTATTTGTTGAGGCTAGTATGATCCGACTCCGAAATCCCTCCGTGTGGTTGGCTGTTCTCCTTTCCGTGTGTTCTTCTTTATCATGGAGCCAGAGCATTGTGCAAGTAATTCCGCTTCCCAACACAACCTACTGGAATCAGGGATATGGGCTGGCGGCTGATTCTACGCGCCTCTTTCTCAGTAGCGGGACAACAACGGCGGTGTATAATCGCGGGTTCATCTACAACGCAGCTCTCTCTGGAACCCTCACTGATAGTATTTCAACCGGGCTGTCGTCGAGTCAGGGGCTTGCCTGGGATGGAACTCATTTCTGGTATGTCCGGGGCAGCGGAAGTTCACTGAGGATTTACAAGGTCACGACCGCCGGGGCAATTGTGGATTCCATACTTCCCCCGACAACGTGGTTTCTGGGCGGAGCCTGCTGGGATGGAACCGGACTATGGGTCTCACTGTACTTCCCTAATAACCTGGTCGGTCTCTATAAGTACAACGTCGTCACGAAAACCATTGTCGATACCATACCATCACTGGGTTTGCAACCGCAGGGCATTGCGTGGGATGGTCAATATCTTTACTACGCAATGGACGATAACGATGGTGACGCCGAAAAGATTTATCAGGTGAACCCCGCGGCAAACGACACCGTTCGATCCTGGCCTCTTCCCGAAAATAACATGAGTCCACGCGGCCTCGCATGGGATGGAGGCCATTTATGGTTGATTGCTGAACCGGTGGGAGCAAGCTCAGGCCGATCATTGTACAAGTATGATTTGGGCGGAAGTGGAACGCCGGATATCAACCTTGCACCGCCAACTCTGAATTTCGGGTCACGACGAATAATAGTACCTCAATATTTTTATCTCGATAGCATAACGATTCAGAATGTGGGAACTGCCCCTCTAAGAATTGACCACATCGAACGTCAGGGACTCCCGGATTGGGGAGCGACGCTATCAACACCTGTCACCATTCAACCGAATGCATCTGTGCGTATGCTGATTACATGGAGTCCGCAGGAATTTGGACCCGACTCTTGCAGATTTATCGTCTTCTCCGACGATCCTGATGAGCCACAGGTAACGTTGAGAGTTTCAGGTCTTGGAATCTACTCGATACCGTTCTTTACTTTACCTCCTTCCTACGATTTTGGCAACAGACGAGTTGGAAGCTCGAGCTCATCGGCATTTCTAATTTGGAATCAGGGAGGTCCATCGCTCGTCATTTCTTCAATGACGTTGGGGACTACCAACTTTAGAATGGACTCTGTTGCTTTCCCCCTTGTTGTTGATTCTCTACACACAAGCCCGAATCGAATTTGGTTCAGGCCGACTGCTGCTGGACCATACGTTGATACATTGAAGATCACAAGCAATGCAGCCAATGGCCCGGTAACGAACATGGTCTTGTCAGGGGTTGGTAACTCATCAGCGGCGCCTCTGGGGACAATCTTGTGGGAAGGCCAGGTCCCCAACAATCCGTTCACGAGTTCGGATGATTATCAACCCACCAGTATCAAGCAGATTTCCGATGTGAATGGCGATGGCGTAAACGATGTTATCGTTTCGTCGGGTAACTATTTCGTTACGTGCTTCAACGGCAGTTCCTCGGTAACTGGTGATGTGCTCTGGACATTCAATTCCGGCTACAACAACAATAACACAGGCTCGGTATCATGGGAAGATGCTCTTCAGATTCGAAGTGACGTCAATGGTGATGGAGTACAGGATGTTGTGTTCGGATGCGGCGGAGGGAATGAATTCGTCTACACAGTTTCCGGACGCACCGGCAGCCTGATATGGGCATACGGTGACTCCATTGATTTCTCTCGAGGCGATATCCAGGCTGTTCGCGTTGACAAAGATTTCAATAGTGATGGAGTGAAGGATGTTCTTGTCTCGGCATCCGGCACAGGATCGGGCAATGGAGGACGCCATGCTGCTATCTGCTTGAACGGTGTAACGGGAGCGGAGATCTTTAACGTCACACAACCCCAGACATTTACTCAGGATATTGTTGCAACCGAAACCGGTGGTGCGATCTCGGCGAACAATAACGGCGCTCCATATTCCATCAACGGGTTTAACAACACCGGCCAACCCGCCTGGACGTACACAGCGGCAGGCACCGCCTGGAACTTGCGCGAGATTCCTGACATCAACGATGATGGCGTCAAGGATATCATCGGGCTTCAGGGTTTTAGTGGTGGCATCTTTGCAATCAGCGGCAGTAGTGGCGGGCAACTCTGGACATCCAGTCTTGGGTCAAGCAACAATGGCCGCATTGTCCTGATGGACGACCTCAACCACAACGGGTACGTTGATTTCGTATTGTCCGGCCCGCAATCACTTTACCGGGTCGACTCAAAAACCGGAGGCATCATCTGGTCAGTTCCGCTTGGCAGTTCATACATCAGAGGTGTTGATCGTTTGACCGACGTGAACGGAGACTCGATTCCTGATATTGCAATCGCAACGCAGCAACCGGGAAAAATCATGGTACTCAGCGGCCTGAACGGATCGACGCTCTCGGAGTACACGTTCGGGTCAACGATTACTGAGCGGGGCGACAGAACTGCGATGCTCGGGAGTATCGACGGAAACCTGAGCACAGAATTCGTTGGAGGAAACCGTCAGGGAAGAATTATCTGCTTCTCGGGAGGACTGAATACAACTGTTGGCGTTCAACCAACGACGACACTCCCGACGCAGTTCGCTGTCTCCCAGAACTATCCCAATCCGTTCAATCCAACAACCACCATAGAGATCAGCCTGCCTCTTCAATCTGATTTCACACTTACGGTGTTTGACATCCTCGGTAGGAGGGTGCGAACAATTGAGTATCAACAAGTGCCAGCCGGCGTTCACAAAGTTATATGGGATGGAAAAAACGAGTCTGGCGAGGATGCATCGAGCGGTGTGTACTTCTACAAACTGACTGCGGAGAGATTTGTCGCGTCCAATAAGATGTTGTTAATGAGGTAACTTGCTCAGATTGCAGGAGGACAAGTGCGAACATACATCCTGAGTTTTTTGGTTCTTCTCTCTTTGACTCTAATCAGAGATCTCAACGCCCAGCCGTCCTGGGGATGGCAGAATCCACGCCCCCAGGGAAACAATTTGACCCTTCTCCAGGCCCCCGACTCCCAGGTCGCGTATGCAGCCGGTGACGACGGTGCTGTAGTGAAAACAACGGACGGAGGTACAAACTGGCAGCTACTACATTTCCCCCGCCCGATTTCTTCACAGTCTCTTCAATTCACTGACCATCTCAATGGTTGGGTTACTGGTGTATACAGTGATTCTGTTTACCTGTTTTCAACCAGCGACGGCGGATCAACGTGGTTCACTCAGTTTAGCAGCCGTGGAGCTATCATTTCATTTTCCTTCCCCGATGCCTTTCACACCTGGCTCGGAATCGATAGTTCGCTATATCGAAGCACAAATGGCGGAACCTCATGGCAGTTGCTCTATTCAGGTTTTTCATTTGTTCAATTGCACTTTGATAACGCAAACGCTGGATGGGGTATTGGTAACGAGTTTTTCCTGCGAACGACTGATGGAGGAAGCTCGTGGGTTACGACCATAGTCAACTTGGGTCTTGGCGAATCCTCGCTCCAACAGTGTAGATTTGTAGACACAACGGTGGGTTGGATGATTGGCAGACTGACCAATAGCAATTACCTGAGTGGACACGTTTTGAAGACCACAGATGGAGGTGCAACCTGGCAGCAACAGCTTACGTTTAGTGGTGCTTTCGACTATTTATGTTTTACAGACATTGATCCTGTAAGCAGAGACGTGTGTTGGACGGTTGCCAGCGATGGGTCGCTGTACAAGACAACGAATGGTGGAGCCAATTGGTTAAGCTTACCAAGAGTTGCCAATTTGAATCAACTTGCTGTACTCAGTAACGGGACTCTTTTAGGTGCAGGTTCTTTTGGAAACCAAGTCATCTCAATTGATTCTGGTTTGACTTGGAGTCAGACTTCATCTGGTTACACCATGTTAGACGCAAGCGATATGATGGTATTGGATTCAACCCATGTTTTCGCTGTTGGTGGCAGAACACTACTCAAGACTGCAGACGGAGGAATTCATTGGAATTCAACAACAATGGGCTCAGGCTTGGATTTTTACTCTCGCTCTGTCTGGTTCACTGATTCATTAAGGGGCTGGGTTGGAGCAGAGTATACTGGTGGTTGGGGTGGACTGCATCGTACGACTGATGGAGGGCAGAACTGGTTGGTGCAAGTCGATTCCACTCATCGAATAACTGACCTCCACTTTGTCAATGGATCGTTGGGGTGGTTCGGAGAAGGAGGTAGGGTCCATTTCACTTCGAACGGCGGTGAATCATGGTCGCTTCGTGGCTATATACCATCGATTGAAATCTACACGATTTTTTTTGCATCTCCCACCAGTGGTTGGGCTGGAGGGTATATTGGATTGTGGCACTCGACGGATGGGGGGACAACATGGAACGAGGTACGACCCGGCGGATCGCATCTCTATGCCGTCGACATTTTCTTTCTCGATCCTGAAACAGGGTGGGTACTCACAAACGGAGGGAATGCTGGATCCGTTTTTCGAACAACCGACGGTGGGACCACGTGGAACTCATGTTCCTTGGGGCCTCATCCATTCATGAGGAATGTAGAATTTCTTGATCGAACTCATGGATCGATCGTTGGCCCGGATTTTTCCCAAATCATTCTCAGCACAACAGATGGGGGAGTGAGTTGGAATCAAGAAGAATCTCCGACGTCGTTGCCGTTGCAGAGGATTCGATTCTCGAAGAATGGAAATGGTTGGCTTTTGGCAGAGGGTGGTCTTATTCTTCACACAGCAAACCTGGTAACAACAGTGAGAGAGTATGGGGTAGCCAATCCCTCGCCTCAGATTTTTGAACTGTCCCAGAACTATCCAAACCCGTTCAATCCTTCCACTACTATCAGCGTAAGCCTGCAGGAGCAGTCCAATCTGCGCTTGATCGTGTTTGATGTTCTTGGAAGGAGGGTAAGAGAGTTTGTCTACGAACAAGTCCCGGCAGGTGTTCACGAGATTGCATGGGATGGGAATAACTCAAGTGGATCACCCGTGGCAAGCGGTGTGTATCTCTATCGTGTTACTGCTGGACAGAAAGCAATCACGCATCGTATGCTCTTGCTGAAATAGCTCATTCTCGAGACGATATGATTTCGGCGCGGGCAGTTCTTAAGCAAAAGCTGATCTATGCAAGATAAAAGACGTAACGGTCCTCAATGCCGTTCCATACTTCTTGACAAACAAGGAAAATTGACTTAATTCCAGTAGTACCGTTGCCGTCGACAGACCTTCCCTTTGGCAATGGATGCAGTTCCTTCCCATACTCTTACCCGTGTTCCAACCAAGTGCTTCTGAATTACTGAGAGCAATCTCTGTTGCTCTCCTACAGACTTTTCCAAATACCAACGCTTGGCCGGGATGGGAAAGAAGGGGAGACCATCAATGAAAGGAGCATTCATCATGACACTGAATTCGATTATCGGAAAACTCTCCTGCGTTGCATTGCTCATCAATGCAATTCTGCCCCTACAGCTCCTGGCTCAGGCCGATGAAGTGTTGATCCTCCTGCAGGCAGATCAGGTTGTCCAGGCGCGTTTACAGGTACTGACGGGACTGCGGGTGTATCATCGTTTTCCCGACTTTTTTCTCGCGGGTGCCGACTACAAGGCAGTCGCACAACTCAACAGGGCCGGACTTGCGGCCAACATCATTGATGATCATCCGTGGAGTGAATCGTATGCAGTGGTTGGCACACATCCCGGCAATCGAAATCAGAGAACGTACAGCGGGCTTCACTGCAGGATTATGTACGCCTCTCCAGACTTTGATATCATCAAGGCTGAAGCGAAGGTCTTTGACCGGTTGCGAGCATTGGGATTCACCTGCGTGGAGATTGAACGTCAGGAAATTCCCGTGGAGACTCATTCAACGCACTTGCCGACCAGCGCATTTGACAGGCCGAACGATTTGATTGCGGATATCATCGCGAACGTGAGCGATTCTATTCTCCGGGCAACCATCCAGGGGCTTGGGAATCAGGGTACGCGGCACTGGAACAATGCCAACCATGACAGCGTCTCCCGTTGGGTGAAGGCTGCCTATCTTACGGCCGGTGTTGCAGACGTAGCGCTTGACAGCTTCCAATACAGCAGTACGTGGCAGGCAAATGTTGTGGCAACTATTCCCGGCAACGTAACTCCGGCAGCCGAACTCATCGTCGGTGGCCATCACGATGATGTGCCCTCGACAGGTTCCGCTCCCGGAGCAGATGACAACGCATCGGGGACCGCGGCGGCAATCGAGATGGCCCGTGTTCTCAAGCTTGTGAACTACCAACCCGCGTACACCATGCGTTTCATGGGCTATGCAGCGGAGGAGGCTGGATTGCGTGGCAGCGCGAGTTATGCCCAACGGGCAAGAGCTGCCAACAGAGATATCAGAGCGATGCAGAACTATGATATGATCGGCAATCGCTATCAGGCTCCAACTGATAACAGCGTCTATGTCGTATGGTACACCACCAGCGAAGGGTACAGGGATCTTCAGGCAACCATGATGCAAATGTACACGCCTCTCATTCCCGTGTCGACAACTTCGTATCGCTCCGGCAGCGACAGCTATTCATTCTGGCAACAGAATTACAGAACGGTATTTTGCATAGAGAAGAACTTCAGTCAGTACTATCATACCTCCAACGATTTGCTGCAGTACCTCGATATGACGTATTGTGCAAACATCGTGAAGTCCGGCCTGGCTATGCTCCTGACTCTGGACATGATGCCGGCCTCTGTTGCAGGACTGCAGGTGCGGGATTGCGGTGATGGGACTTCGTTGTATGCCCGGTGGGATAGTATTCAGGTTCCCGACTGGTATCGCTACAAGGTGTACATCGGGACTTCACCGGGTGTGTACACTTCAAATTCACTTTCAACTACCCGCTGGACGGAACTGAACGGACTCACAGCCGGGACTCGGTACTATGTCGGCGTTTCAATTGTCGATCTTGCAGGACGGGAAGGCATGATCACAGAGCTTTCAGCAGTGCCACAAACGATCCCCCAGCGACCGACGGGAGTGTGGCTTGAACCTTATTTACGAGGCGCGAGGCTGACGTGGCGCGAGAACCTCGAAATGGATGTCCGCGGGTACAATATCTATCGTTGCGTTGATTCAACCTTGAACTTCACGTTGTTAAATGCCCAACCGTGTCCCGATACGCTTTGGGCCGACACCATCGATACGGTTTGGCCAAGGTTCTACTATCTCACGGCAGTTGATTCAACGGGGAATGAGAGCGCACATTCAGATACAGTAATGCTTAGCCCGGTCGGTGTCGGCGAGGGTGGTAACAACATGCCATTCGTATTTCGTCTTGAGCAGAACTATCCCAACCCGTTCAATCCCGTAACGACCATCAGTTTTGACGTTCCGACAATGGGAAGCGTTTCCTTGAAAGTGTTTGATGTGCTGGGACGTGAGGTGGTGACCCTTGTCGATGGAATCAAGTCGCCCGGACGATACGATGCGGTTTGGGATGCAAGCGATGCAGCAAGCGGGATGTATGTCTATAAGTTGGAGACCGGAGGGAGAGTTGAAATGAAGCGAATGCTATTGCTGAAATAAGGGATTTGTAAAGGATTGACCTGCGATTATTATGAGTCACGCTAAGACGCAAAGTCGCCAAAGTCAATTTGAGTTGATCATTCTTTGCGGGCTTTGCGCCTTTGCGTGAACTGTATCCCTGTTGAAATAGAGCCATTCTTTCGTTAGGTTGTTCAGCGTGTGGGGCGATGCTTTGATGCCAAGCCTGGCTTCAGGGAATCGCCCTTTGTGTATCCCTTTTCATTCAATGCGGAGTATGTGTTGAACCCAATCATAGGACAGTGCAACATTTGCGGTTGGAGCGGTGAGTTCCTAAAACCGGAGATGGATCGTGAAGGGGCCATGTGTGGCAACTGCAGCGCGACGAGCCGCCACAGGGCGATAGCGTACGTTGTCGGACAGGTATTGAAGATGGGGCCGACTCCTGTGTTTCAATGGCCGGAGAAGAAGTCCCTGAAGATTCTGGAGTCCAGCGCCCGCGGTTCGTATCCGATTATGTTTGCCGAGAAGTTCGACTACTATGCCGTTGAGTTCGATCCTGAAAAGATTGCCGAGGGCAGGCACCCTCGTGAGTATGCTGACTTTCAGAAGCTGCACTATTCCGATGCGATGTTTGACCTTGTTGTTGCCTCGGATGTGTTCGAGCATGTACGTAAGGACGAAGAAGCATACAGAGAGGTCATCCGTGTTTTGAAGCCCGGCGGTTCGTTCATCATGACTGTTCCGTACGATCATGACCGCCCGAATACGATTGTCCGTGTTGATACGACGGGGGAGAAGGATGTCCATCTCCTGGAGCCTGAGTACCACGGCGGCGGCGGACACACGCTTACGTACAGAAATTACGGACGGGATTTGCTTTCACTCTTGCGCCGCGTAGGCTACGCCGTTGGACATATTGCGTTGCACGTTCCTTCGCACGGCATCACGAGACAAAGCGTAATCATTGGAACGAAGGGAGACTTCGTGGAGCTTATCGATGGGACTCCTGAGAAGCAGCCACAAGAAGCGCTGGGGATGTTGCTGCCGTTTAGATTGTTTTTACTCTTTAAGTTCAACATCAAGGGGTTTATTCACTATCTTAAGGAAGCAACAAGAAAATGAAAGCCATGCTGAAAAAGGATAAGTCGCAATGGAATGGCTCAACTAGGGACAGTATTGTAAAATTGAAGAAAGGGAAATCAAGCGAAAACGCCAAATGACAGAGTGGAAAAGAGTCAGATTGAAAATGAAGCAGTTTTTTGATTACATCAAACGGAAATGGAAATTCCTGCTCACGGTTCTAGTGGTGTTAGTACTGTACGCATGGACGTGTTGGACATTCATTCCGTTTGACATCACATTGAGGGCTCCTCTTGCCGACTGGATTCAAGCGTCATTGGCGGTTCTTGAAATTCCTGTAGTTCTATATGGGCTACTTAAGCTGTTTGCAAAGAACGAAGAACTGCAAGTACAAATTGATGCGCTGAAGGACATTGCAAAACACCAACAGGTTTTGACTCAGACCGTTCAAGACTCAAACATCCTACTCAGACAACAGCTAGAGGTGGAGGCTAAAGCCTTCAAGGACGATGAGCAGCATAAGAAAGTACTTGTGAAGCAGAGAAGAATGGACAAAAGACCATTCTTCAAATGGAATAGTGGATCACGTTCAGCAGACCACGCAGAGTTTGAATTGAAAAACTACGGCAAGACAGCAGAGCGAATAGAGCTTCAAGATGTTGAAAGTGATATTGTTGAAGTTCGTATTATGCCACCAATACCGCCTTCTGTGATGGAGTTGGGCATTATCAAGATTGACCTACGTTCCAAGATAGCCTCACAAGGTACTCGTGAGGGAACGTACAAGCTCAAACTCGTTTTCAAAGATGAAGAGGGAAACGAGTATTACCAAGCTATTGAAGGCAAGGGCACACAGGCTCGCGTTGGCAAACCAACGGAAATGACATGACCATTGAGGTGATTCAATGCGACTAAAAACCTACTGCGTTCTCATAGTTCTGTTAATTGCATTCTCATGCAAAAAGGACGACCCAACTCAACCCGTTGTTCCAACCTTTCCACAAGTCCACATCGTTAGCCCAATCAACAATAGTTCAATTGGTGGGGGTCTTGTACCCGTACTTGTTGAAGCGACTGATGATAATGGCGTGGCAAAAGTTGAGGTGTATGTTGACAGCCAGCTCGACACTACGTTGGCTGTCCCGCCATACAGATATCTTTGGGACACAGGAATCTACCCTGACAGCAGCCGCCATGCGATGTTTGCCAAGGCATATGACACCGACAACAATGTAACGGGGTCTACTGTTGTAGTGACCACGGTGTACACTCTGCGTCCTTCGAACCTTCAAGTGACGACAGCAACTGATACGTCCGTGACTCTGCAATGGAGCGACAATTCGAGAGTCGAAACAGGATACGAGATAGAACAAAGTGGGAACAATGGACCCTTTACGAGGGTGAAACAGGTTGCGGCGAACACGATTACTGCTTTCGTTGCTGATACCTTTGATGTTGGAACCACATACAGATTCCGATTACGAGCGGTGAAAGATTCAACTGTAAGTGGCTATTCGAACGAGCCATCTTTCACATTACAGTTCCTGGCCCCAAGCAACTTAAATGTCACCTCACTTAGCGGCGGTGAAGTGAGATTGTCGTGGGTAGATAATTCAGCATTCGAAACTCGATTCCTTGTTGACCGTGCAGTGAATGGCGGCCAATACGTAACAATAGCCGCTCTGCCTGCCGATGCAGTCACTTTCAACAATACTTCTCTCGATACGAACAATACACTTTCATATAGAATTAAGGCAGAATCAAGACATAACTCTTCATACAGCAACACAATCTCAATAAGATACTTTCCCTACTATGACATCAGAACGCTGATTGGGGGCACCTACTCTGTCAATTCGGTTGCCTTTAGTCCAGACGGTAACACGATTGCAAGTGGGAGCTACGACCAAAACATCAAGCTCTGGCGGGTAAGCGACGGTACTCTCCTCAGAACTCTGGCAGGACATACCAGCAGTGTCAATTCGGTTACCTTTAGCCCAAACGGTAACACGGTTGCAAGCGGAAGCTTTGATAACAGTATCAAGATCTGGCAGGTAAGCGACGGCACTTTGATCAGGACACTGACAGGGCACACTAGCAGTGTCAGATCCGTTACCTTCAGCCCAGACGGTGCCATGCTTGCAAGTGGGAGCTACGACCACAGCATCAAGCTCTGGCGGGTAAGCGACGGGACTCTACTTAGGACGCTGATTGGAGATGCCAACGGTGTCTATTCGGTTGCCTTTAGCCCAGACGGTAACACGGTTGCAAGTGGTGGCGATGATAGCAGCATCAAGTTCTGGCGGGTAAGCGACGGTGCTCTGCTCAGAACACTGACAGGACACACCGCCCTTGTCAATTCGGTTGCCTTTAGTCCAGATGGGAACACGATTGCAAGTGGAAGCGCTGATAACAGGATCAAGTTATGGCGGGTAGGCGACGGCGCTCTGCTCAGAACACTGCCAGGGGGGGCCGCCTACACTGTCAATTCGGTTGCCTTTGGTCCGGTCGGTAACATATTTGCAAGTGGTAGCGTTGACACCAGACTCTGGTGGCTGAGCGACGGGACTCTGCTCAGGACACAGCCAGGTGGTACCTACGGCGTCAGTTCGGTTGCTTTTAGTCCAGACGGTTATACGTTTGCAAGTGGGGGTGTCCAGAACGGCATCAAACTCTGGCAATCAGCAGGCAGCATCTGGCAGGTTGTACCATGAACGTTGGGTAGAGCGCGAATTCTCAGAAGCGTTGACATTCCGAGCCGTTATTTCTATATTGTTCAGGCAATAAAGCAAGAATGGATCTGTAGCTTAAATTGGCAGCACACCCTGTCGGCCATCCGGCCTCTCAAACGAAAAAGCACGAACATCGATGGACTTTCAAGAATGAAGATTATCCGACCAGCAATCCGAGGAGTATTCAAGTCCTTTGGCTATGAGGTTGTCAAACTTGCACGATTCCATCAATCTCTCGGAACGCCTAACGACCTTCAGAATACTGAGATTATTAACCGTACGTCGGACTATACGATGACACCCCCCGAATCGATACACAATCTTCTGAAGGGGGTTGAGTATGTTGTGGAGAATCATATTCCTGGCGCTATCGTAGAATGTGGGGTATGGAGGGGCGGGTCAATGATGGCGGTTGCAATGAAATTGAGTGAGATGAAGGTAGACAGGCCCATTTTTCTGTACGATACCTTTGCCGGCATGTCAAAACCTACCGGTGACGATGTAAATGCGAACGGCATGGTGGCGGATGATGTTCTTAAGGAAGTCGTAAACCATACGGCGGCGGGCATTGATCTCGTGAAGGGAAATATGAACTCAACCGGATACAAGAATGTTCGTTACGTTGAAGGTGACGTGGTAGAAACACTACGATCAACGAAACCGGACAATATAGCGATTCTCAGACTCGACACGGATTGGTACGAAAGTACAAAGGCAGAGCTTGAGCATCTCTATCCGTTGCTTTCTCCAGGTGGAATACTGATTGTTGACGACTATGGCGGATGGCTTGGAGCAAGGAAGGCAACAGATGAATTCTTCAAGGGAAAGAAGATGCTTACAAGGTTTGCCAGTAACGGCGGAGTAATGGCGATAAAGTAATTGTACAGTAGTTAACATGGGGCTGTAGCTCAGCTGGGAGAGCGCGTGAATGGCATTCACGAGGCCAGGGGTTCGATCCCCCTCAGCTCCACAAAAGGGAACCAAGAGGTTCCCTTTTCTATTCATCCGCCGCACGCCGAGGTCAAAACACGACGCTCCGTGGAATGCTTTGCTCCTCACTCAAATCACCCAATCACCCCTGTTTGGAAATCAGCATGGAAATTGGTTAATTCATGCTGAAACATTTGCTTTGTCCCATTTCCTCTCGTTCTCCATGGATCCGTTCTGGATCGAAGCAATCGGCGTACTCTTTCTCATCATCCTTATCGGGCTATTCTCGGCGTGCGAGGTGGCGGTCGTCTCGACGCGCAAGAGCCGCATGAAGGAACTGGCAGACGAGGGGAACCGCAGCGCCGCCATTGTCCTCCAATTCCAGAACAACCCCGAGCAGTTCCTTGCAACAATCCACGTGGGGGTGGTGTCATTCATGACTCTTGCCTCTGGGCTGGCCGGCATCATGGGGTTCCAGCACCTTGCACCGGCGCTGCAAGCGAGTGAGACACTATGGATCAGTGAGGGGAGCGGGTGGATCTCGCTGGTGATCATGGTTGTCGGCATTGGCTCTCTGGTTGTGGTGCTTGGAGAGCTGGTTCCCAAGTCACTTGCGCTCCGCTTTGCCGAACCCGTGGCTCTTCGCGTTGCCTCGCCGCTCTCGCTGTTTGCCGCCGTCTTCCGTTATCCCGTCAAACTGCTCACGATGGCGAGCAACCTGTTCCTGATGCCGTTCAAGGACAGGACGTCGTTCATGGAATCGAGGATCTCCGAAGAGGAACTCAAGCTGATTCTCGTGGAGGGGACGAAGACCGGCGTCATCGACAAGACCGAGCATGAACTGATCGAGAGCATCTTCGAGTTCACCGATACGACGGCGAAGGAAGTCATGATTCCGCGTCCGGATGTTGTTGCCATCAACATCGATACGCCGCGGGATAAGGTGATCAAGATCGTGCTCGAAGAGGGCTACTCACGCATGCCGGTCTACAAGGATACGATCGATAATATTCTCGGTGTGGTGTACACCAAGGACCTGCTCGGACTGCTCGAATACCGCGATCTTATTATTATTCAGGATGTGATTCGTCCGGCGTACTTCATTCCCGAGACCAAGAAGATCAGCAAGCTCATGCGTGAGTTGCAGCAGAAGAAGCTGCACATGGCCATCATCATTGATGAGTTCGGCGGGACGGAAGGCATTGTGACCATGGAGGACATCCTCGAAGAGATCGTGGGGGAAATCCACGATGAGTACGATGAAGTGCTGAAGGACGTGGAGTCCTCCGCTGATGGTTCGTTCCTTGTGAACGCCAGGATTTCCGTGAGCGACTTCAATGAGCGCTTTCACACCTCCATCCCCGAAGCGGATGAGTACGACACACTCAGTGGTTACCTCAACAAGCTCTCCGGCCGCATCCCCGACCTCAACGAAGAACTCAAGACCGAGTCCCTTTCGTTCACCATTGTCAAGAAGAGCCAGCGCCGCATCCGGCTGGTGAAGGTGAAGAAGCTGACGGCGGTGGCGGTTCCGACGAGGCAGGGGTAGGTTGGAACAACAACGACATTCATGGAGTGAACACAGTAGTTATGCGGCATTGGTTTGCAAAGTAAATGAAAATCGGGGGAGTGAAAAAGGCGAGAATCTATCGGAGGATGAAGGTCACTCGTAATGCGTCCACATTCGAATGACTTTAACGATTCGCTGCTCAGGAAGGATCTGGTAGACGAGTCGATGCTGAATGTTTATCCGTCGAGAGTATGCACCAGCCAAATCTCCGACTAGCTTTTCATATGGAGGGGGTGTCTGAAAAGGACTGAGTTCGAGAACTTTGAGGAGCCGTTCAGCTTTTGGTTTTAGTCCTGTTGAAGCTAATTTCTTAGAGTCTTTCTGAGCTTGTTTTGTGAAAACAACAGTCCATCTCACCAAGGAAGCTCCGGTGAACATTTCTCAACAGGTGTTTTCAGTCCTCGTCGAATCGACTCGCGCATCTTGGGGATCGAAAGCAAATACAAGGTCTCTTGAATTGCACGCCAATCATCAAGTGAGAGGAGAACCCCTTTGTTTTTCTTCCCGATGATATGGACAGGCTCATGAGACTTTTCAGACTCGTCAAGAAGTCTCGAAAGGTTGGCTCGTGCTGCTGATACTGTTTTCATTAAATTCACCTTATTTGTTTCTATCTTCAAGATAGCTGTTTCTCAGAAGACTGTCAACGAGTTTCAATATCACGACGAAGGCAAACCAACGCCGTATGACAACTGCAACAGCGACACTCACATTGTTTGGCAAGGCTATGTTGAACCGCAGTTTGCTCTAAGAATTGAGTTCGTTCACCATTGTCAAGAAGAGCCAGCGCCGCATCCGGTTGGCGAAGGTGAAGAAGCTGACGGCGGTTGCGGTGCCCACGAGGCAGACATAACCATTGAGACTAATCCTGGAGGGTGAGACATAAAAGCAATTGTGTATGAAAGATATGGGCCGCCCGATGTTCTTCAATTGAAGGAGGTCGAAAAGCCCACGCCCAAAGACAATGAAGTCCTGATAAAAATACACGCGACAACGGTAACATCAGGGGACTGGAGGGTACGAAGTCTCAATGTGCCTGCCGGGTTCAGACTAATGTCGCGTCTGTTTTTTGGAGTCTCAAAACCAAAGCAGCCCATCCTCGGAACGGAACTCGCCGGTGAAATTGAGTCGGTCGGCAAGGACGTAAGCAAATTCAAAGTTGGTGACAAGGTGTTTGCATTCAACGATGTGGGCATGGGTTGTTATGCGGAGTATAAATGCATGCCGGAAGCCGGAGCGGTGGCACTCAAGCCGCCCAATCTCACCTACGATGAAGCTGCCGCATTGTCGTTTGGTGGAACAACGGCGTTGAGTTTCTTCAAAAGAGGAAAACTTCAGAGCGGGGAAAAGGTGCTCGTCAATGGCGCTTCAGGCGGAGTAGGCACCGCTGCGGTACAGCTTGCCAAACACTTCGGGGCAGAGGTGACCGGAGTGTGCAGTACAACGAACATGGAATTGGTAAAATCGCTGGGTGCCAGTCATGTCATTGACTATACCAAAGAGGACTTCACGCAGAATGGTGAAACGTATGGCGTCATTGTCGACACTGCCGGCACGGCGCCGTTCTCACGTTGCAAAGATTCGCTAAAGCAAGGCGGGCGCCTTCTTCAAGTATTAGGCGGACTGCCGGACCTGCTTCAGGTTCCTTGGGTGTCGCTCACGAGCAGTAAGAAAGTGATCGCCGGGCCGGCACCGGGGCGTGCAGAGGATTTGCTTTTCCTTGCGAAGCTGGTTGAGGCGGGAGAATTCAAACCGGTCATTGACCGGTGCTATCCATTCGAGCAGATCGCTGAGGCTCACCGCTACGTTGATACCGGACGCAAGAGAGGAAATGTTATCATAACTCTGGGGCGTGATGGCTAGCGCCGCATCTGGCTGGTGAAGGTGAAGAAGCTGACGGTAGTGGCGGTGCCGACGAGGCAGACAAGTTGAAACAACGACATAATGTCGGCTATCCACCTATGATGGGCTGAACAACGACACTCATATCGTATCAGAGGGATCTGTGATATGGCAACCGAAATCAAGACTTGGCAGATAGTAAACGGTAAGCTCACGGTGGTGAACTCTTCTCTGCCTGAGAACAATCGCAAAGAGAGGGAAGACCTTGAACGATGGATAAAGAGCAATCCCGAGATTCTCGGGGAAGACATCGCCGTATTTGGTGAGCAAATTCAAACCAAATCTGGTCCACTGGACTTCCTCGGAATTGATAACAATGGCAATCTTGTCATCGTTGAACTGAAGCGTGACCACCTTCCGAGAGAGGTTCTCGCACAAGCCATAGACTACGCATCTGATGTTTCAACGTGGGAGATTGATAAGCTTGGTGAAATCTGTCAAGCATTCACTGGTCAGAACCTTGAAGACTTCTTTGCCCAAAAGTTTCCAGATACGTCTATCGAGGAATTGGTAATCAATCAAGCCCAACGACTTCTCCTTGTCGGGTTCTCAATTGAAGAATCTCTGAACCGAATGATCGAGTGGCTTTCATCCAAATACAGCATTGGCATCAACGCTATCATTCTCAAGTATGTCAAGACATCGAACGGGGACGAGCTTCTTTCCCGCACAGTTATCATCCCCGAAGAAGTTGAGCGAGAGAAGACAAACAAGAAGAAGTTTGTAATCGCAAAGTCAAACGAGCCTGGGAACTATGATGAAGCAACGGTGAAGGAGAAGCTGACTCAATACTTATCCCTGGATATGTATTCCGCCAAACGAATTAGAGACTACGTTCTTCCGATTCTACTCAAGAACGAGGTAACGACGAGAGAGGAAATGCGGAAAGAGTTTATTAAGATGGGCGGCGCAACCGAAAGTCAGGCGGGGTATTTTCTGGCTCTCATTTCCAGTCAACTTGGTTTCAAGTGGAACGATTTTCTCAGGCAAGTAATCAAATATGAATTCCCGAACAACGAGTGGGAGAAAGACAACTTCACTATCCGAACAGAGTACCGTGACCTTGTCAAACAAGTCTTGAAGAATCTTGGAAAATAGACCGTGCCCAACAGCGACAAACTGCGTCGCCACTCAATTTGCAAGGCTCGGCCAAAACATGTTGGAGCAAGCTCAGAAAGAGTTTGCTTCACACAGCACTCCATTGTAAAGAGCGCGGAGTGCGGCTGCCGTAGTTTGCGGCACGCATCCTGCTCAACTGCTTTTCATAATAGAAAGATTGCTCGAATGCCGTTGTACAAACTAGCACACAAGCAGCTTGAACTCATCAAAGAGAATTCATTCAGGCTGGAGAAGGAAGTGCAAGAGATTGTCGAGGCAAATATGGACTCTCTTTTTGGGTCAAAACTTGTCAGGCATGAGTTTTCCCTTAGTGGATTGAGAATCGATACGCTTGGATACGACAAGGATGCTCAATCGTTTGTCATCATCGAGTACAAGAGGGGATCGAACTATTCGGTTGTGGACCAGGGAATGGCTTACCTCGGATTGATGCTCAACAACAAAGCTGAGTTCATTTTGGAATACAACGAGAGATGTAATGCTTCTCTCAAACGGGATGACGTTGACTGGTCTCAATCGAAGGTGATCTTCATCTCGCCCTCATTCACAAGCTTTCAGCTTGAGGCAATCAACTTCAAGGATTTGCCGATTGAGTTGTGGGAAGTAAAACGTTACTCAAACAACACTGTCAGGTTCGACCAACACAAGCCAACGGCTACGGTTGCTTCCATTAAGACTGTGTCAAAGAAGAGCGAGGTAGTCGAAGCAATTAACAGGGAGGTAAAGACCTACACCGAAGAAGCTCATTTGAAAGTAGCTCAGCCGACCATTGCTGAAATGTACACTAGATACAAGGAGCTTGTGTTAGCTATTAGCCCTGAGTTGTCTGTCAAACCGATGAAATGGTACATTGCCTTCCGTGCGAAGACGAATATTACCGATGTTGTTGTTCTCAAGAAGTCACTTAAGATTTTCATCAACTTGCCGAAAGGTAAATTGGAGGACCCAAAAAAGCTCGTCCGCGATGTTTCAAAAGTCGGGCACTGGGGCAACGGCGACTATCAGATTCAGATCAGTACGGACGATGAATTAGAGTATATCATCTCCCTAGTCCGGCAGGCGTACAAACTGAACGAATAGCTGTGACCAAGCGGCGCTCTTTCATTTGATAAGGCTCTATTGGTAAATGTCCAACGCCCCAATAAAGTAGAGTCGATCTTGACGCCACAACCCCGCTTTAGTCAAAGACACCTGGGAAATCGGCGAGGCGTACGATTCATTCATCGTCAGGGGTCAGGCTATAGATATGGAGGAAACACGCATGCGTAAAATCGTATCTGCTTCAGTGGCGATCATGGTGACGGGCTGGTTGACGGCTTTCGGAGTCCCATGCTACGCGATACCTTTGCCTTTGGAATCCCAGGATCAAGCCGGGCAAGAACCAGTTGTCGGTAAGGAATTTCAAGCCATGATGGCTAAGGTCGATACCGCCCAGCTTGAACTCCAAAACGGGAGGGTGGAAGCCTTCAAGGCACTCTGGTCTCATGCTGACGATGTTACCCTTTCGGGAGGGTTCGGCGGTGCAATTGAAAAGGGATGGAGAAATGTCAGCAAGCGGCTCGATTGGGTTGGCGGGCAGTTTTCGAAGGGTACGAATACCATCGAGCGGATTGTGGTAAATGCAAATAGTGACCTTGCCTATGTGGTGCAGATCGAGCACATCCGTTTTCACGTTCCAGGTCAGGCAAAAGAGTCGGCCCGCGACTACAGGGTAACGATGGTGTTCCGACGCGAGTCTGAGGGTTGGCGTATCGTCCATCGCCATGCAGATTCGCAGATGATGAAACAGGCGCCGAAGTAACTGTCGTCCTTGCCATTCATCGGCTCCATATGGTTCGCCACGCTTTTGATATTTTCCTTACGGTCGGAATGTTCTGCTCAAGAGGAGGACTACGGAATCGGAATAATCATTCCTCCGGGCGGCGGTAATATGCACGCTGTCATCTACTCCAAGCCTTATGTTGGTTCCGATACCATAGCCACTCTTACGAAATGGGAGTACACCTTTCACGGCCACAACGAGAAAGTGCGTCCCTACCTCGCAGGGTTTCACAGGTATGACTATTGGGGAGTACCCATTCTGTCCATAAGCCACGACTCCTCTTGGGCAGAGGTCTTCGTTGCATCCTCCGATTGGACAACAAAAACGAAAGGGTGGATCAACCTCAAAATTCCCAACACTACCGTTCGTGTCTGGGCAGACTTTCTGCGGACGCAATCAATGGTCTTGAACGGTAATAATCCTCCACGGTTCTACTCCAAGCCAAACAAGAGTGCCCCGCTCAGCATGAACCTGTTTCGCTTTCGCAGTCTGGACGAATTTAGTTACATTCTCAAACCCATTCGACGAGAAGGGCGTTGGTTACTCGTTGAGCTTCACACTCCATTTCTCCCCTGTGCCGATGAAGATGCGGTCGTGCACGAGCCCGGCCTTCACCCGCGAACAACCAGAGTGTGGATTGAATACATAGACGAGCGAGGGCGACCGCTCGCTCAAGCTCCAATGATGTGCTGACAGCAAAGAGTTCACAATCTTGAAACCAGACCCTCACTCAGTCATGGACACATGGGAAATCGGAGAGGCGTACGATTCATTCATCGGACGCTGGAGCTTGCCGGTAGCGAGGGAATTTGTGCAATGGCTTGCAGCTTCTCCTAAGAGCAAATGGCTTGATGTCGGCTGCGGTACCGGAGCGCTGAGTCGAACCATCGTTGAGCTGGTTGATCCTGCAGAAGTACATGGAATCGATTCGGCACAAGGGTTCATCTCGTTTGCACAGGAGCGAACCAGTGATCGTCGGGTAACCTTTGCCGTGGGCGATGCGGAATCCCTTCAGGTGCAAGCGGGCGTGTACAACGCAGCAGTCTCGGCTCTTATGCTCAACTTTGTTTCTCGTCCTGATAAGATCGTCTCAGAGATGCAGCGTGTGGTAAAGCCCGGTGGGGTTGTAGCCTTCTATGTTTGGGACTACGCGGAACGAATGCAGTTGCTGCGTTACTTTTGGGATGTGGCGGTGTCTCTCAATCCGGCAGTCTCCGCTTTGGATGAGGGAAAGAGATTTCCGCTTTGCAATCCCGACCGGCTCAACGATCTCTTCGTTGCTCAGGGTCTGCACAACATCGAGGTGAGAGCGATTGAGGTGCCTACTCAGTTCTCTGACTTTGATGATTACTGGAAACCATTTCTTGCCGGTCAGGGACCTGCGCCGGGTTACGTTGCTTCTCTTACTCCACAAAAGCAGGTAGCAATAAGAGAACGCCTTCGCACCACTCTGCCTATTGCGACTGACGGAACGATCAGCCTGGTGGCGCGTGCATGGGCTGTGAAAGGCAACGCGTAAACTACGAACCCGCAATGACGTAAAAGATCGAAATGCAGAAAGAGAAGGAGTAAATGAAGATCAACGCAATACTTTTCGGAGCCACCGGTATGGTGGGAGAGGGAGTCCTCATCGAAGCTCTCGCGCATCAGCACGTGGAATCAGTCCTGGTGATCGGTAGAAGGTCATGCAACAGGACTCATCCCAAACTCAAAGAACTGATCCATACTGACTTCTTTGACTACTTGAACATCGAAGCGCAACTCAAGGGATTTAATGCGTGCTTTTTCTGCCTCGGATCTTCCTCGTTGGGAATGAATGAACAGGATTACACAAGGTTGACGTACGATCTCACGATGCAGGCAGCAAGGACACTCTCCAGACTTAATCCTGATATGACGTTCTGTTATGTGTCGGGGACAGGAACCAATGAACATGGCCGCAGTATGTGGGCGCGGGTGAAGGGAAGAACGGAGGGCCATCTGGCAAAGCTGCCATTCAAAGCGGCGTACTCGTTCAGGCCGGGACTGATGAAGCCCAACAAGGGACAGAAGAATGTCAAAGCGATTTTCAAGATGGCGGGATGGTCGTATCCTCTGTGGAAGTTCTTGTTCCCCGGGGGCGTGTGCAAGTTGGAGGATCTGGGCCTTGCGATGATTCACACTGTTGAGATGGGCTACTTAAAGCAGATTCTTGAGAATAGAGACATCACTCAGGTTGCAAAGGGTTCGCACACATGAGCCGTGCATTCATGAAAGAGAGCGATGATCAATGGTTGCATGACGTTGCTCCAACCATGAGTGCGCTGCTTACGTACCTGACACGGGAGAACAACGGCATCAGAGTCTTTGAGGAAAAGAGATCCATCGCTCCGGATGGCCTTGAGGTGTATGAAATGAGCAACGGTTTATCCTACTCAAAAGATGATGAAGGTCAATGGCGGGTTGTGTGAAGAACAACCCAACGGTAGCGCCGACCTGCCTTGCCGGACATGTTTCTCAATGCAGGCAGGCATTCTTGTCGGCAGCGAGATAACTCTAAGCGGCAAACAAGAATGCTTGCCCCACCAGTTATTTCCTGTAAACAAATACGATCTCGACGTTGTCATTGTAAACTGCCCCACGTTTTTGCCTGAATCCTTTCCACGTTGAGCACGTAAGAGACGGAAGTTGTTCCATTCCTATCTCACTCACAAGGATTCATTCATGAAAGTACTCTTCCTGATACTCAGCCTGTGCCTGGGCGATGTGCAATCCTCCTCAAGTCAATCAGAGGTGACAGACTTCGAAAGCCTGCCGGCCGTACAATGGAAATTCCGCACGAATGCCCCTATACTCGCCTCTCCTGTCATTCATGGGAACCTTGCGTACGTCGGCAGTGGAGATAGCGTTCTCTACGCCATGGATACAGAAACGGGTAAGGGCCGTTGGACATTTAGAATCCAAGGGCCGATTCTGTCGACCGTGTGCATAGGAGGGGACCAACTGTTCCTTGTGGCGGGGGATGGCTCATGCTATTCGCTTGACAAGAACTCCGGCAAAATGCTATGGAGATTCAAGACACGAGGAGAGAAGGTCTATCAATACTACGGGTACGCGGACTATCATCATTCGTCCCCCGTTTTGTACAAATCTATCGTGTATTTTGGATCAGGAGACGGCAATGTCTACGCGCTGAAATCCAACAACGGCAAGGTGCTCTGGAGTTTCAAAACGGGGGATGTCGTCCACTCTTCACCTGTAGTTGGCAATGATAAGCTGTTCATCGGGTCTTTCGACGGACATGTGTACGCTCTTGATTGCCAGAGCGGAGCGTTGGTTTGGAAATTCAAATCGGTTGGCCATCGCTTTTTCCCAAAAGGAGAGATGCAGGGTTCTCCTGTCACAGCAAACGGTCTTGTCTACATCGGTAGTAGGGATTACAATCTTTATGCAATAGATGCTGAAAAGGGATATTGCCACTGGAATAAGCAATTTCCGAAGGGCTGGGCAATGGCACTATCTGTCAGGGATACTGTCCTCTACGTGGGTACGTCGGATGATGATCTTATGATTGCAATGGATGGAAGGAGTGGCGCGGAGTTGTGGCGTACCGATATGAAATTCAATATGTTCGGCACGTGTACGTTTACATCCTCCATGATGTATTTCGGGACTCTTCTGGGTAAAATCCACGGATTGGATCTGCAAACAGGCGCGATACGATGGACGTTCAATACTGATGGATACAACGAAAATCATTCGAAGTACTTTCCATCAGAAAGCGTGATAGTGAAGAATGACTTCTATGCAAGCCTTTCGTGGCCGGATGGCTACATTACGGCGTTACATGAGCTGGGAGCAATCTTCTCGAAGCCTGCAATCTCGGGGAACCTCATAATCGTCAGCAGTACCGATGGAACGGTGTACTGTCTTCGAAAGTAGATCTTGGGGGACGCTACGGTATGAAACACAAGCGGCGCCTCGCTCGGCGCCGCTTGCAAATATATCTCTCTTCCAACTCCACATCTACCGCAGCAATACCAACTTTTGTGTTTGCACGAAGTCGCCTGCACTCAGTCTGTAGAAATACAATCCGCTTGCAAGCCCTTGAGCGTTGAACGTTTCCGAGTAATAGCCTGCAGACATCTTTCCATCCACGAGCAATGCAACTCGCTCTCCCAGAAGATTGAACACTTCGAGTATAACGAACGATTCACGCGGCAATCCAAACTCAATCACCGTTGACGGATTGAACGGGTTCGGATAGTTTTGTGCAAGGATGAATTGATCGGGAGTTCCGGGGCGTTCCAGTACGGATGTTGTGCCCGTTGTGAAATTCCATGTTGCAGAATACGCGCCCGGTCCGCCGGCATTTCTTGCACGCACGTGCCAGTAATACTTCGTGCTGAGTGATACTCTGACGCCTTTCTGAATCGTCGTAATCGTTGAATCATTGATCACGGTCGTTGCAAACAATGAGTCCGCTGACACCTGAAGATGAAACCCGGTTGCGCCAAGTACAACGTTCCATTGAAGCGCAAGGGAATCCGGCAGATTGGTTGCGTTGTTTGCCGGCGATACAAGTGTTGGTGTTGCAGGTGGAGCGACTGCTGTCCTGAATGTCCATGCTTCCGACCATCCGCTTGTGCCGACGCTGTTCTTTGCCCTGACCCGCCAGTAGTATTGAGTGTTATTGCTCATGCCGGTGATTGCCCGTGACGTGTCGGTCAATGTTGAATCATTGACGAATGTTGTCGTGAACGACGCGTTTGTCGAGAGCTGTACGTGATATGTCGTTGCTGTCGGAACGCCTCTCCAGATGAGCGGCAATGACGTGGGCAGCGTTGTAAGGTTGTTTGCCGGTGAAACGGGAACGGGTGCCGCTACGAGGGCGATCGAGAAATTTGCATTCGACATGTCAAAGAAGATATTGCCAACCGCTTCGATCTTCACTCGTGCCGTTCCGGTAAGTATGTTTGGAACCGTGATGGCTTGTACGCCATCATTCGGGGTGTTTGCCGCAAGTGTCGTTGGAAATGTCAGACCGCCATCCGTGGAAAGAAGGATGTTGACGTTTGTGCAACTCACGGGAGCCACATCTGTGTTGGCGACATTCCACTTTACGGTGTCTGTGGAGTTGACGACCCAACTGCCCTGCGAGGTCACAATGAATGGTCCCGCGCTGCTGCTGACATTGATGATCATATTGAGAAGACTCTTTCCCACGCCGCCCCCGCCTGCCCGGTTGTCACGGGCGGAGAGTCTGAAACTCAGAGAGCGATCATACGAGGGGAGAATTTCTCCGATTGTCTGGGTATTGTTCAGGATGTCTGCGAGTTTCGGGAATGTGCGCGTAGGATTCCCGGTGCCTTTGAAACTGCGGAAGATGGGTGCGCTACCTGAAGGCGTGTTGGGAGCTCCTGCCGGTCCCAGGTCAAACTCCTCCCATGTAAACGTGAGAGAGTCTCCATTAAGGTCTGAAGCTGACCCCGTGATGGCAAAGGGTGTCCCGATTGGGATTGAATTCCCGCCGGGGCTATTGCTGACTGTCGGAGCATTGTTCCCTGTAGCCGTGATTACCGCGCAACCGTTCCCCGATCCTTGTGTCGTATATGCGACGATCTCGTCGATGTTGATTCCATGAAAATAGTCGTCGCTGTTGTTCTGGGTATTCTGTGGACTGCAAATGCCGGCATAAGCCATAACCGTTGTGCCGCTGCCAGGTTCGTACGCAGTCGACGCGTTGCGGTTCCCTCCTGAACAAGATCCGGCGTTGCCGTTGAAGCTGTGGTTCCCGCCAAACTGATGCCCCATTTCATGCGCGACATAGTCAACGTAGAACGGATCGCCAATGGGAGAAGGTAGTCCTGTTACGCCTCTTGCCTTCTGTCCTGCTCTGCATATCACACCAAGGCCTGCAACTCCTCCTCCTCCCGTACTAAAGACATGCCCGATATCGTAATTTGCGGCCCCGATGATGTTGTCAATTGTCGTCTGGTTTTGCCCGAGCATCGTCGAGCCGTTGTTGTTGGTGTAAGGGTCGGTTCCTGAGTTCAGGTAAATGATCGTATCATTGTTCGCTATGAGGACCATTCTCACTGCTACTTCACGTTCATACACTCCATTCACTCTGTTCATTGCAGTAACCATTGCAGCCAATACCAGGGGCTTCGTGCCGCCATGAAATGCTGCATACTCACCTGTACATGCCAGTGCGAGGCGGTATGTCCGCAATTGCTCGCCGATGGCATGCGCTGTACCATTTGCCACCAGGCGGGAAATCTCTGTGGCCATTTCCGAATTTGGATCTTCGATGCCGATCTCTTCAAAGTGCCGTGACGCGTTGTACGACAGGTCCTGTTTGAAATAGCTGATGTAGTGCCGGGTGTTTCCACGACTGTACGGATCGATATAGATCGTCGGTCCTGCCGAAATGATCATCGCATGGAATCCTGTGGGAGTGATATCGAATCGGACTGTGGCAGTCCGATCATCGATGCCCTGTCCGAGGTACGTCCTGATCTCCGGATATTTCCCGCCAAGCTCAGGCGCCATGATGGGTGATTCAACAATATGGAACCTCCCATACTCTCCATTGGGAGAAGGAAGGCTCAATATGATCGGCGAAATCCTTATATCAAAACCGCCTTCAACCGGTGCCTGGCTCAACAACGTTAACGCGGCGTTCATATCCAGAGCCAAAGTTCGGTATTCAACCGGAACAATCTGGCGATCCTGTTTGGGTGAAATTGCAGACTCGGCGATATCATTCCAAACGCCGGCTGTAGTATTCTGCGCAAACGTACTGCCTGTCAAAGCCAGAGCGCAGATGAAACAGAGTGTGATGACGTTGTACCTATTGGTTCGCATTGCTTCTCCAAACCATTTGTGAATAATGGGGTAAAATGGAATTCAAGGATGAATCTGTCAGGGAAGGTTTCTAGGAAAATATACGGGAACATTTTTCAAGAAGCAATGAATTCAGGCAGTGTTTCAGTTGCGAAACCACAGTAGCGGCCATGTTGGTTAGTTCGGAGTTTTTAGCATATATTTCACAACATGGGTTACTCGTATCACTGTTTGTCAATCCTGACACGGATCAATGAGCAACACACCGCAGCTTTCAATAATCATTACCAATTGGAATACGAAGGAATTTGTACGTGGAGCGTTGCAGTCCATCCTTGATCATCTACCACGGGTGTCGTATGAGATAATCGTCGTTGACAATGCTTCCGAAGACGGTAGTCCTGCGATGATTGCACAATCGTTTCCTTCTGTGCGGCTCATTCGCAACAATCAGAATGAAGGTTATGCCAGAGGGAACAATCAGGGAGCGGCGGCAGCGAAAGGAGGGACGCTCCTGTTGTTGGGAAGTGATGTGGTTATTCCAAATGAGAGCTTGCAGAAGATGTTCGATTACTTCTCGTCTCGTTCGGATGTCGGGGCTGTCAGTTGCCGGTTGTTGAACCCTGACCGGACTGTTCAGCAGTCATGCCGCCGATTCCCCACGCTCACCGATGCCATGCTGACGTACCTTTCGCTTCACGAGCTTGCACCATCATACAACATCCGTGATTTTGATTTCTACCGTACACAGGAGGTTGACCAGCCCGCGGCAACATGCCTGATGATCCGGAAATCGATTGTTGAAAAGATCGGGCTCTTCGATGAGCGCTACACGATTCTCTACAATGATGTGGATCTGTGCCAGCGCATCCGTGATGCGGGATGGAAGATCATGTACTTTGCCGAAGCGGAGATTATCCACCACGGAAGCCAGAGTACGAACCGTGCAACGCACGCTGTTCGCCTTGAAATGTACCGCAACATTTTGGTATATTACTTCCGCACTGTAGGTGTTCTTGCGATCGTTCTGTTATTGCCGATCCTTGCGATTCGACTTGCAATCGTCAACAGGGGAAGAAATGTACTCGGTCTTTTTTCGCTTTCGTATCTTTCCAGGTAATTAATGCAGGAAAGCCTGTCGTCTTCAAGGGCGGTCGTGAGGAGTGCGTTCTTCAACCTCCTCGGCTTTGCTGTCTCTGTTCTCTATATGTTGTTCCTGGTCCCCATTGTTGTCGGACATGTCGGAATTGAACAATACGGTTTGTGGTCTCTTGTTCTTGCTCTCACAGGATACGTCGGCCTGATGGATCTCGGCATTGGCACTTCCTTCGTCCCATACATCGCCCGGTATATCTCACTCAAAGCGTATAATGATGTGAACAAAGTCATCCAACATGGGATGCTGTATTATGCCGGCCTCTCGCTGTTGGTTCTTGGAATTGGATATGCCATTGCGCCGTTGTTGTTTTCGCTCGTCAGAATTCCGGCGGTGTATCTTGAATCGGCGCGCACATTATTCCTCATCGCTCTTGTAGGCTTCTCTGTTTCTTCGTTTGCAGGTATCTTCGGGAGTGTCTTGAGCGCTCTTCAAAGAATGGATACATATAACATCCTTCTCACACTATTTTTGGTCGAGAAATTTGTGGCGATTGCTGTCGCTCTGGCGATGGGGTACGGATTGCTTGGTCTCATGGTTGCCGATTTGGCCGTAACGACTCTCGGGCTGATTCCGTTGCTTGTCATGACAAAAAAGTACTTTCCCGACCTCTCATTGCGGTGGATGGGATATGATGGCGCAGTGATGAAGAAGTTGTTCAAGTTTGGCACACAACTTCAGGTCAGCCGTATTGCAGAAACGATCCAATCACAATTCGACAAGCTCATCCTTTCACGGTTCATCGGACTTTCGGCAGTGTCAATGTATGATTTTGGTTCGAGGCCCGGCAGCCGGTTGAGAGCGCTGCCTATGACGGCAGTGTCATCCTTGATACCGGCCGTCTCCGCGTTGGACGCAGTCCAGAACCGAAGCCGTATTCAGTCAGCCTTGATTCGGTCGACACGGTACCTCGCCATCGTTGCCATCCCGATGTTTTCCTTTTTCATTTGCTTTGCAGGGGAGATTATTTACATCTGGCTTGGAGATGGATTTGAACAGGCAGCCATGACGCTCAGGCTTCTCTCTATTGCGCATGTTGTCAGCGTTGTCGCAAGTGCAATGGCTCTCGTCTCACAGGGCATGGGTGAACCGGGCGTCCAGATGCGCACGACGCTGATTCAGGCGACGCTGAACATAGTTCTTTCCCTCACGCTTGCAATCATGTTTGGATTTTACGGAGCTGTTGTCGGCACGACGATCTCGGTAATTGTTGGCGGTGTGCTGCTCTTTCAATGGTATGGTAAACGGTTGATCGACCATCCGCTTTCGTTGTTTGTGCAGGTTATGATAAAGCCGCTCGCCGTTGCTCTTCCATCGATTGCCATAGGACTTGCCGTGTCATGGATTGCACAACGCTTATTTGACTTCCACACGAGAATTGAAATCGGAGTGCTTCTTGCCGGTGTGTCAGTTCTCTTTGTTGTTCTCTATGGCGTGATGATTGTGCGGTTCAAGGTTCTTACCCCGGACGATCGAGGGTTTATTGAGGGAGTAATGCCGGAGCGTTTCAAGTATCTCTTAAGATTCGTCACGTGAGTACGCCAACATTTCTGAAGCGACTGATATTACCGGGAGAGCATTGGAGTCTCGATGTCGATCTCCGCTATCTTCCCGTTGTGCGCTTTCTCAAAGCACACGCTCCCGGCACGACCGTACTTGAGGTAGGTTCGAGCAGCACAGGAATAACACCCTATGTCAATGAATTGGTGATCGGCTCTGATGCGTCGTTTCCCGGCAGTGTAGCTCCGGGATTGTTACCCGTCATCGCCATCGGAGCGTTGCCGTTTCGGGATAAGAGTTTTGATGCGGTGATCTCGCTTGACACGCTGGAACATGTTCCCCGCTCATCCCGGCAATTGTTCATGAATGAACTGGTTCGTATTGCCCGCAAGTATGTGATTGTAGGATTTCCAGAAGGCGATGCAGCAGAGCGTCATGATGCTGCGATGGAGGAATACTTTGTCAGGCAACAAGGGAGTGCCCTCGAGTTCTTTGTTGAACATCGCGAGTACAGGATTCCACGGCAGGAAGATCTGTCGATCTACTTTAAGGTAGCGGAGGAACAGAGCGGTCGCGTGTTTGATGTGCGCCGGGTAAAGAATGTTAATATCACCCTTCGTAATGTGTTTATGCGAACCATCTGGAACAAACGTCGTGCGGTACAACGTGTGTACTTTCTTCTCACGGCGTTGTCGCGGTGGGACTGGCTATTCCATCACGGTGTATGTTATCGTTCAATATATTTTCTTACGATGAAGCAGGCGAACAATGGCCGGTAAGATGCAATCATCCCCTGCATTCCTTGCACGGGAATATCATGATTTTCACCGGACTTCAGTGGCCCGGTTTGTTGAGTCAGTTGCTCCAACTGTCCCTGCTGGCGCCACCATTGTCGATGCCGGAGCAGGAGAAGCATGGTACGAGCCGCTATTTGCTCAGGCCCGGTATATTGCTCTTGATTATGCCGTGGGAGATTCAGCGTGGGATTATTCGAAACTCGATGTTGTGTGTGACCTCCATATCGTTCCTCTGAAAACAAATAGTGTTCCCTATGTTCTCTGCACCCAGACGCTTGAACACATCCAACGTCCACACGTGGTGCTGGCTGAGTTGCATCGTATACTCCTTCCCGGCGGAACACTGTTCTGCTCGTTGCCCTTTATTGGGGATGCTCATCACCAGGAGCCGTACGATTTCTTTCGCTACACACGGTATGCAGTAGACTATCTCTTTACCTCTTCCGGGTTTTCGGAAGTTACGATCTCACCGATCGGCGGATACAATACGCTGCTGGTATCGCTTCTTCAGAAGGGATTGTACCGGTATGCTGAGAAGAATGTGAAGAGGCAATGGATCATTGCGGCCCCGATAGGCTTGTTGCAGAAATTTCTTTTCCTCCTTACCCGATGGGCGAACATCCTTGCATGGAAGCAAGACCAAAAAGACCCTGACCGGTATCGTTTCGCAATGGGCTTCACTGTCATTGCCAAGAAATGACGACGCCGACGGTTTCCCTTGTCATTCCGAATTGGAACGGGCTTGTGCATTTGAAGGATTGCTTTGATGCAATTGCCCGACAAACACTCCTGCCATACGAGACAATCATGGTGGACAACGGATCAACGGATGGGTCATTCGAGTTTGTCAGGCAGCGCTATCCCCATGTTCACATCATTGCCCTCTCATCGAATCATGGTTTTGCCTACGCAGTGAACCGCGGCATCGAAGCTGCACGGGGTGAGTTCATCGGTCTGCTCAACAATGACACTGACCTTGATGACCACTGGCTCGAACGATTGGTGACAGCGTTGAAAAAGGATCAGAGTCTTGGGAGCGCCGCATGCAAAATGCTGAACTTCTACAACCGTTCAATGATAGACTCGGCCGGTGATGGGCTTACGCCGTATGGTTCCGTGTACAACAGGGGACACGGCGAACAGGATGGACCAGGGTTCCATACACAAGAGCTTGTGTTTGGGGCTTGTGCGGGCGCATCCTTGTATCGCAGGGATGTGTTCAAAGAGGTGGGAGTGTTTGATGAGGACTTTGTTTCCTTTTACGAAGATGTTGATATGTCGCTCCGTCTGCAACTCGCAGGGTTCAAATGCATCTATGTCTCTGACGCAGTGTGTTACCACAAGCGTGGTGCAACGGGTGGCAAGGCATCAGCCTATCCCGTGAAGATGACCGAACGGAACCTGCTTGCGTTCTACGTAAAGAGTTTTCCTTTGCCTCTCTTGCTGTCCATGTTGCCGTTCATCATTGCTGGAACGATACGAAGGATATTCCGTGCTGTGCTGGCAGGTCTCGGCGGGCCGGCGCTGACAGGCTTCCTCGAAGGACTCAGGCTCATGCCGGGAATGATCCGGAAACGTTCACTTGTTCAGAGTACCCGAAGGGTTGACATTTCATACTTGAAATCGCTCATGAGAAAGAACGACTGACATGACTGACATGTCCATCATCATCGTCAACCTGAATACACGGGGCTTGCTCAAAGCGTGCCTCGATTCAGTATTCGCTGAAGGTTCAAATCTCGACCTTGAAGTGATCGTTATCGACAATGGATCGACCGATGGAAGTATAGAGATGATGACGACCGATTATCCGACGGTCAAACGCAAAGTGAATATATCAAACGAAGGCTTTGCAAAACCGAACAACGATGGCATGCGCATGGCAACCGGGCGATACCTGTTTCTCCTGAACTCCGATACCGTCGTCACGCCAGGGGCGTTCAGGACGTTGAAAATCTTCCTTGACGCACATCCTGGTGCGGGAGTTTGCGGACCAAAGCTGTTGTATCCTGACGGCAGGCTTCAGAGATCAGTGTCCTCGTTTCATTCGCTCTGGACTCATACGTGCGACATGCTTGCGCTGGACAAATTTCTTCCGAACACGCGGCTCTTCGGTGGTGGTGAGATGACAACGTTCCCATACGATGAGAATCAGACTCAGGAAGTGGAGAGTTTGATGGGAGCTGCGGTGCTGGTACGGCGGGAAGTGTGGGAACAGGTTGGCGGCTTTGACGAGCGGTTGATGATCTACTACAACGAGATGGATTGGTTTATGCGCATCAAGCGTGCGGGATGGAAGATATACTATGTACATGACGCACAGATAGTCCATCATCGAGGGATGACCGCTGCAGCGGTAAACAGCGCCTTCACGTATTTTGATGAGATGTATTTAAACACGCTCCTATTCTTCCACAAGCATTATGGCCCGTTCGCCGTTACTGCATACAAGGTTCTGCTCATCGTCGGGTTTGTTCCACGCACCATCGTGTGGTGTTTGCGCCGTTTGGTCGATCATTCGGAATATGCCGTACACATGTCCATCTACGGATGGAAGACGCTGAAGCTTGGACTGACGTTCTGGTCGCCGCTGCCGGCATCTCTCACTCATGATGATTCCCGCAATGAGTGAAGCCGGAATGACAGCCTCGCCCGGACTCGTCAGCGTCATTGTCGTCAACTACAACGGGGCGAACGTTATCAGAGATTGTCTTCTGAGCGTTTTCGCCCAGCCGTATCAGCCCATCGAAGTGATTGTTGTGGATAACGCCTCAACGGACGGGAGCGTTGCGATGATCAAGCAGGAATTCCCCGGAGTAAAGCTTGTTGTGAACGGGACGAATCTTGGCTTTGCCGGTGGAAACAATCGGGGTGTATCTGCTGCACGAGGAGAGTACATCGTTCTTCTGAACAACGACACCACGGTCGAGCGGAGTTGGTTGATAGCTCTCATGGAGATGCTCCAGCAAAAGGATGTCGGTGCGGTAACATCAAGGGTTGTGACGGATGGTGTACCGGCAACATTCTACGAAATGAACGGCACAATCAATTTTCTCGGCTACAACATCATGCGTGTGTTTAAGGATCTGTCGCAGGTGTTCTTTGCGGGTGGAGCCTCGTTGATGTTCAGAAAAGAAACGGTCGGCATGCTTTTCCCGGATGAGTTCTTTGTGTATCAGGAGGATGTGTTTCTCTCATGGAAACTGCGGGTGCAGGGGATGACGGTGGCGATGGCTCAACAATCGGTTGTGCATCATCGCGGGAGTGCAACAGCCCGCCAACAGACATCAGCATTCGTTACGTTTTATCAGGAAAGAAACAGGCTCTTGAATGTGCTGTTGTTCTATGAAGCCCGTACTCTTGTTCTGTTGATTCCATATTTCATCGCCGATGCAGTAGCGAAGGTCCTGTTGAGCATGGTTGGCCGGCATAAGTCTCTTGTCGGTATTGTCCGATCCTACTGGTGGATCGTCGCTCATCCTGAATGGATCAAAGGGGAGAGGCAAAGCATTCAGACACACCGCTTAGTTCCCGATACATCCATCATGAGTCTGATGAGTTACAAAGTGATTGATGGTGATTCGTCGGTTGTGAAACTGATCAATGCAATCTCAAGGCTGTATGCGCAGCTTGTCGGACTTGCCTTCCATGATTGATCTCACCATCATCATCGTATCGTGGAACTGCAGAGAGTATCTGGAGAATTGTCTTCGATCCATAGATGCTTCTGCTCCGGCGATATCGTACAAGGTTATGGTTGTCGACAACAACTCAACGGACGCGACTGTTGAGTTGTTACGGAAGGATTTTACGAGCGTTGAGATACACGCTAACAAGGAGAATGTTGGGTTTGCGGTTGCAAACAATCAGGCAATGGGCACTGCACGGAGCCGATACATGATGTTGCTCAATCCCGATACGCTTGTCCATCCCGGCGCTTTGGATGCACTGGTGCGGTTCATGGACGGGCATCCATCGGTGTGGGCCGTAGGCCCGGCAATGCTGAACCGTGATGGTTCGCCACAGCGAACGGGGGTACGCTTTCCCAATAGTTGGAATATATTGTGTGAAGCACTGTTCCTGGACAGACTCTTTCCGACATCGATGATGTGCGGTCGCCATAAGGAATTGTACAAGGATGATGCAATCTCTCGCCCCGTTGATTATGTGCAGGGCGCATGTTTGATGATTCGATCCGATGTGTTCAAGAAAGTCGGCGGCATGGATGAGAAGTTCTTCATGTATTTTGAGGAAACCGACTGGTGCTGCAGAATGTACAAGGCTGGCGGCCAGGTATATCTCTGTCCGGATGCGAAGGTAACGCATTTCGGCGGAGGAGACGTGGGACATTATGATGAAGTGCGGCTCGTTCATTATCATCGCAGCCTGTTTCTGTTCTACAAAAAACATCGTTCATTGTTCTCCTCGATACTGGTAAGGATCATTGTCGCAGAACGGTCGCTGATTCGCGTTGTTGTTTGGGTAATTGTAGCGTTGGCTCATCCACATATGCGATCATCAGCGGTGTCGAGTATCCGCGGCTACCTGCGTACTTTTAGTATCATCTTTGAACAGGTGAGGTAGCAGCTTATGACTCCGAATTTCTCTGTCGTTATCCCAACCCATAACCGAAAGGAATCCCTTGTCCGTTGTCTTGCATCTCTGGCCGGACAATCGTTTCCTGTATCTGACTTCGAAGTGATCGTTGTTGATGACGGTTCAACCGATGGTACACAGGCTGCACTTGAGAACCAGAAGTGGGGCTTCCACCTGACATATCTCGTTCAGCAGAACAGTGGTCCATCCGTTGCCCGGAATTTCGGTGTGAATCATGCCAGAGGGGAGACCATTGCGTTCACAGAGGACGACATTGAAGTTCATCCCGATTGGTTGACGAGGGCGGCATCATATTTTCAAGATGCCTCGCTAGGGCTTCTGGAAGGAAGAACCGTGTACGCTGGCACAGGCAAGGATGTCAGAAGATTCGAGCATCTGCCGCGGCACGGATTCATTCCATGCAATCTCTTCATCAGAAGGGATGTAATCCATCGTCTCGGTGGATACGATCCGGCGTTTTACGATCCGAAGACAAAGCTCTACTTCCGGGAAGATGCCGATCTTGGGTTTCAGGTTCTTGAGTCTGGCGTCACGACAACAATTGCTACCGACGTGGTGGTCGAACATCCCGAGCAGTTCTCAAATCTGGCCGCGTGCTTCCGGCATGTACAGCGGTATTATTTTGATCCATTACTCTACAGAAAACATCCACGACTCTTCAGAGATATGATCGAAGTGAAGACCATCGTTGGCCTGACAGTACATCGTCCCCAGCATTACCTGGCACTGTTGGATGTTGTGCTGCTCGGATCCCTGATCGGTTCTCTCGTTCAGGGTGATGTCACGGGAATATATGCCTCGGGTGCCGGTGTGTTTGTGTGTTCGATTCTTTTTCGTTATAAATATCAGGGCAGAAATGCGATCCGTAAGCATAGGATTCTCGAAACATTTGGATTTGTCCTGTTGCCTTTTGTCTACGTCTCGTCGTTTATCAGGGGATGTTTGCGCTTCAAATCGTTTGGTTCGATTCTTTAGGAAGGCTGCCATGGTATCTCACAATGTGGTTGTGGTATTCTCGTGCTCACCGGAGGACATCGGATGGGAAGAACCCGTGGTGACGATGCCCGGCTTGCAGCCCGAGGTGGTATTGCTGCACAACGCCATTGTTGCAGACATTGTCGAGAGGCTCTCGGAACAGCCACAGTATCGTGTCATTCTTTTTGAAACGAGTGATGCACAAATTGATTTTCCGCTTCCAGCAAAAGTGGAACGGAAGATGCAATCGCCGGGACTTCTGCACCGAAGGTTGGCTGAAGGAGTCAGAGAACTCATGGAAGGCGAGGGCGTGTCCTCAGTGATCGTGTACCTCGGGCGGAACCCGATGTATCCGGTGCCGTTGCTCGTACGCGGCTTTGAACTGCTCGCCCAGGAGGACGATGTGGTCGCGATTGGCGAGGGATTCCGCGAGTCAAACAATCCCGCTCTCATGTGGCTTGCGATGAAGAACTATCACCCCGAATTGTTCGAGAACAACGAACGATGGTGGGAAGGAGGAGCGCCAATGCTCCAGGCAGCCGTTGATGTACCAGCGTTGGTGATGACAGTCCGGTCCGTCAGAAACATCGCGTCGACCGACGATCTTGGATACCTCTTCCATGAAATTGAGCGCGAGGTGCTCTTGAAACAATGGTACCCTCTGCGGACGTACGAAGCACTCCACCGGATGCGTAAGAAACACCTGATACCCGAGAGCGCCTGATGAAGATCGGAATCCTGGGCGGGACGTTCAATCCTCCACATGTCGGACACTTGATCGTTGCCGAACGAGTCCGTGAAGAACTTGCACTCGATACCATTCTGTTCATTCCTTCCGCTGTCTCACCCCACAAACAACATCTTCAGCCGGTTGATGCGATCTGTCGGATGGAGATGGTGCGTCTTGCCGTGCAAGGACAGCCGCACTTCAGTACTTCGGACATCGAGGTGTCCCGCGGTGGAATATCCTACACTATTGACACGCTTGAACAACTCAAGCAACTGCATCCCGGTGACAACTTGTACCTGCTTATCGGCATGGACAACCTCACAGAGTTCAACACATGGAAATCTCCGGAGAAGATCGTCGAGCTGGCTGGTCTTGTTGTCATGACACGACCCGGCTTTGAACCGAATGGAGTTCTTCAAGAATACCGGAAGAAGTTGACACTCTGCCAGGTGCCCGAGATCGGGATTTCATCAAGCGAGATTCGAGAGCGAGTGAAACAAGGGAAGTCCATCCGATACCTTGTGCCGCAGGCAGTGGAGTCGTACATTCACGCCAGGAAGTTGTATCGTTGAAAGGAGGTTCAATGGTAAAACCCCGTGTGTTGGTGCCTGAAGTTATCGAGCGGAGAATTCTTCTTGTTCGTGGACAGAAGGTGATGCTGGATGCACATCTCGCAGAGCTTTATGGAGTTGAGACAAAAACACTTAAGAGAGCTGTCAAGAGGAACATGGATCGCTTCCCGGGAGATTTCATGCTTGAGTTGACCAAGGAGGAGTCCGACTCTTTAAGGTACCAATTTGGCACCTTAAAGAGGGGAGCACACACGAAGTACACATCATTTGTGTTCACCGAACAAGGTGTAGCCATGCTTTCCACCGTTCTCAAGAGTAAACCAGCCATTCAGGTCAATATTGAAATCATGCGGGCATTCGTCCGACTGCGAGAGATACTCTCAACACACAAAGACCTTGCCCGCAAGCTTGAAATGCTTGAGAAGAAATACGATGAGCAATTCAGTATTGTCTTTGAGGCGATCCGACAACTCATGACTCCGCCCGATCCACCAAAGAAACGTCCCATAGGGTTTGGTGTTGAAGAACCCAAAGTGAAGTACCGCTCGAAGCCGTCGCGATGGCCGCAGTGGCAACGGTGATCTACCATTTTCACTAAAGTTTCCCACCAAAACCGTAGCCCTCATAGCTCAACAGTATAGAGCACAGGTTTCTCCCCTTCCTCCCAGAAATTCCCAATGAATAGCCCATTCGCTTGACAATCGTATTTCCTTTGTGTACGATACCAGCGAATTGCCGGGAGAATTTCAATCCACTCTCCTCCTTTCGGCCGGTTCGCCGCATTACCAATGCACCCTCTGCATAGCGAGCTCCGGTCGTTCGTTTAGCCAACCACAGTGTGAACCGGTATGAATTCATCGGACGAACATCGCAGCCTCGCAGCCATCATGTTTACTGACATGGTGGGGTATAGCGCTCTGGCACAGGCAGACGAAGCTCTGGCCATTGAACTGCTTGAAGAGCAAAGAAGCATTCTGCGCGCACTGTTTACGAAGCATCACGGGCATGAGATCGAAGCCATTGGTGATGGTTTCTTCGTTGAATTTGCCAGCTCACTTGAGTGTGTTCAGTGCGCCATCGACATCCAAAAAACTTTATTCTCGCGAAACGACGGGGTGGCTGCCGAACGGAGGATTCGCGTGCGCATTGGCCTGCACGTTGGCGATGTTGTACACAAGGAAGGCCGCGTGCATGGGCACGGCGTGAACATTGCCGCGCGTCTCGAGCCCATTGCGCCGCCAGGTGGAATCTGCCTTTCTGAAGACATCGCCCGCCAGATAACAAATAAAATTGACCTGCCACTGGAGAAACTCGGGGCGATACCGTTGAAGAACATCAGCCAACCGATGAGCTTATACAGGGTTGTTCTCCCATGGGACCAGCAGCCGCGTGGTTCGTCCGTACAGTCTGCCATGAGCGTCATAGGAAAACATCGGCGCGCCGTTATTGTGGCCGTTATTGCGATCGTTGCGGTTGCAGCTTTCTCGCTCTTCGTCTTCAAACAATCCAGTGTTGGAAGAGAACATTTCCTCGCCGTGCTGCCTTTCAAGAATATGAACGAGAAGGGGGAGGGGGATTATTTTAGCGATGGCATTACTGAAGACGTGATTATGCACCTCTCACGGGTCAACAGATTTCGGGTGACGTCACGAACGTCCATTATGCCGTACAAGAATTCGGAGAAGAGTCTGCAGGATATTGGCAGGGAACTCGGTGTGCAGTATGTGCTGGAAGGAAGTGTTCGCCGCGTGGGCGACCGTATTCGCATTGTTGCCCAGTTGATTGATGCGGCCATTGATGCCCACATTTGGTCGGAGACATACGACCAGGACTATACAAATATTCTCTCGATTCAAACCGATGTTGCAAAAAAAATAGCAAAGGCATTGCAGCCGTCGCTTACGCCTACCGAGACGCAGCGCATTGAATCTCCTCCGACAGAAAATCTTGAGGCGTACGAACTCTACATGAAGGGGCGTTACCAGTGGAACAAACGTATGCCCGCTGCCCTTCACAAGAGCGTCACATACTTCCAGGAAGCGATCCGCCAGGATTCGACATTTACAATTGCCTATGCCGGTTTGGCGGATGCATATATCCTGCTGGGAGACTACACGGAGTTGCGCCCTGAAGATGCATTTGCGAAAGCAAAAGCAATGGCGCAAAAAGCCATCCGACTCGACCCTGACCTGCCTGAAGCACACACCTCGCTTGGGTATGCCATCATGCACTACGATTGGGATTGGGAAGCAGCCTCAAAGGAATTCGAGCGTGCAATACAACTCTCCCCAAATAGTGCACAGGCTCATAGCTGGTATGCACTCCTTCAGGCCGTCCGAGGAAAGAACGATGAGGCAATACGGCTCATCAACAAGGCGCAGGAGTTGGATCCATTCTCTGCTGTCATTCGCACTGACGCTGGATTGGTGTTGTATTTGCTCCGGAAATACGAGATGGCAAAGGAACAGTGCCGGAAAGCGATGGAGCTTGACCCTATGTTCGGCGCCGCGTATATGCTTGACGGAGCTCTCAAAGAACAGACGGGAAGGAATGCGGAGGCAATTGAGAGATACTCACAGATCAGCGCGATGTCACCTGGACATCAAATGATCATAGCCGCTCTTGGACATGCCTTTGCCGCTGGTGGAAAAAAAGAAGATGCAGAGAATATGCTTGAGCTTCTCCAGGACAAGGCAAAGGGTCAGTATGTGGCCTCGTATTGCTTCGCTGCAATCTACGCAGGCCTAGAGCAACGCGATCAATCGATTGCATGGCTTGAACGCGCCTATCATGATCGGGACGGCTTATTACTCTTTCTTGCAGTTGATCCTCGATTTGATAAACTGAGAACTGATATCAGGTTTATGCGATTGTTGAAACAGATCGGTTTCTGAAAGTGCCTTGAGCACCTCCAGGATTTTTCCCCGCAGACTGAAGTGCTTGCTTGCAACCTCCATTTTCACTAAATTTTTCCACCAAAACCGTAGCCCTCATAGCTCAACAGGATAGAGCACAGGTTTCCTAAACCTGGAATCGAGGTTCGAGTCCCCGTGAGGGCACAAGGGATTTATGATTGTTGATTTTGGATTGTGGATTGAAAAGCAGAACAATCCACGAATAGACACGAATAACACGAAGTAAAGAGCGGATCCACTAAGGACACGAAGAAACACGAATCAAAAAGATATATAGGATTAGGTTTCCTTCGTGACACTTAGTGTACTTCCTGCCCGACTGTTAGCAAGCCGTAAACGGTCAGGCGGGCGTGGATCGTTTCATCGTTCGGATTGAAATCAAATGGGACAGGCAAGAATGCCTGTCCTGCGTTTTATTAACTATACATTTTGGACACTGAGTTTCATGCGCCTTAGCAAAAGCTTCATCCCCACCGTAAAGGAAACACCTTCGGACGCTGTAATTCCCAGTCACCAATTGATGATCCGTGCGGGAATGGTTCGTTTGCTCGCTGCGGGAGTGTATTCATTCCTGCCACTCGGACAACGGGTGATGAAGAAGGTGATGGAGATAGTCCGGGAAGAAATGGATGCCATCGGCGGACAGGAATTCCATCTGCCTGCACTGAGTCCGATAGAATTGTGGGAACAAACAGGAAGAGTCAAGGCCTTCGGCGACAACCTGTTTCATCTCAAGAACCGCGCACTTGTGCTCGCCCCGACGCATGAGGAAGTGATCTGCCTGCTGGCGAAGAACCATATCTCATCCTACAAAGACATGCCGCAGATATGGTACCAGATCCAGACGAAGTTCAGGAACGAGCCGAGGCCACGATCCGGCGTACTGCGTGGACGGCAGTTCATCATGAAGGACAGCTACAGTCTCGATACTTCATGGGAAGCGCTTGACCGGAGCTATGACCTGCACGCCGAGGCATACAAGAAAATCTTCACACGTTGCGGACTTAAGTTCTTCATCGTCGGAGCGTCAAGCGGAGCGATGGGTGGAACAGGTTCACAGGAATTTATGATGGAGGCGGATGCCGGCGAGGATGTTATCGCTCTCGCGGATTCGTACGCTGCAAACATCGAAGTGGCGACGTCCAATGTACCGAAGGCGGAGCGCTCTGCTGAAAGCAAGCCCATGGCCGAAGTTCACACGCCGAATATCAAGACCATCGACCAGCTTGCGGAGTTCCTGAAGGTTGAGCATGCGAGACTGGCAAAGTCCGTGGTGTACTGGGCTGACGATAAGCCTGTGCTTGTGTTGATGATGGGGAATGATGAGCTGAACGAATCAAAGCTGATGTCCGTGATGGGCGCGGATGTTCGTCCGATAGAGGCGGAGAAACTGCTGGCACTTACCGGCGCAGATGGCGGGTCAATTGGTCCTGTGGGACTCAAAGGTTTCAAGATCATTGCCGACAAGCGGCTTGAGGGTGCGAACAATCTTGTCAGTGGAGCAAACAAGAATGACTACCATCTGGTGAACATCGACCTTCAGCGCGACTGCAAGGTCGAAAGCTACCACGATCTCCGCACTGTTCAGGCAGGAGAGCCGAGCCCGGATGGGAAGGGAAACCTGAGGATCGTGAAAGGTGTGGAGCTTGGCCACATCTTCAAGCTCGGGACGAAGTACTCTGATGCGTTGACGGCGACATTCCTTGATGAGACCGGCGTTGCTCATCCGATCATCATGGGAAGCTACGGCATCGGCATGGAGCGCATCGTTGCCTGCCACATCGAACAGAACCACGACGCCAATGGCATCATCTGGGACAAAGCCATGGCTCCGTTTCAGATTCACCTGATCGCTGTCTCCAAGAGTGAAGTGGTACGTGAAATGGCTGAAAAGATTTATACCGACTTGATCGATGATGGCGTTGAAGTATTGTTTGATGACAGGGTGGACACGAGTCCAGGCTTCAAGTTCAAAGATGCGGATTTACTCGGCATGCCGTATCAAGTGATTGTGGGAGAGAAGAACCTTGCGGCAGGGAAGATCGAGATCAAGGAACGCAAGACCGGTGAGAGAACGTTGGTTGATGCTGCCGATATCATAACGAAGATTCAATCACTCTTGGTGTAATGGAAGCTTCGAAATTCCTGGTTGGCGGTGCATGGCGGGCATCCAGCGAAACCAAATTCGTCATCAATCCTTACAGCAATACCGTCGTCGGTGAAGTGTATCAGGCCTCCAGCCAGGACATTGATGATGCCATCCAGGCTGCCTCAACCGCCTTCAAGAAGACCCGCCAGCTTCAATCGTATGAACGGGCAGACATTCTCTCGTGCATTTCCAGCCATCTTGAAGCCGACAAAGAGAAGTTTGCCCGGCTTATTACTGCTGAAACCGGAAAGCCGATAACCTTCTCTCGCTCCGAGGTGGATCGTAGCGTGTTCACGTTCCAGTATGCCGCTGAAGAGGCGAAGCGCATGGAAGGTTCCGTGCTCCCGCTCGATCTCGCTATGCATGCATCCAACCGATTCGGGATTGTCCAGAGGTTTCCTCTTGGCGTGGTTGGAGCTATAACACCGTTCAACTTCCCGATCAACCTGGTTGCTCATAAGGTGGCTCCGGCTATTGCGGCTGGCAACAGCTTCATCCTCAAGCCTTCATCGAACGCGCCGATGACAGCCTTGCTTCTTGGAGAGATCATTCTGAAATCTGGCTATCCGACTGAAGCAATTAATATCATACCATGCAGTGGAAACAAAGCAGATCAACTTGTTGCAGACGAGCGGGTTAAGCTGATAAGCTTCACTGGAAGTCCGGCTATCGGTTGGCCTTTGAAAACGAAAGCAGGGAAGAAGAGCGTGGTGTTGGAACTCGGAGGCAACGCCGCAGTTATCGTGGACAAAGGAACCGACCTGCCTCCGGCGGTCAAAAGAATTGCATCGGGTGCGTATGGTAATGCAGGGCAGTCATGTATCGCCGTGCAGCGCGTATATGTCTACAAAGAACAGTATCAGAGCTTCCTTGATGAGCTTGTAGTTGAATCAAAGGCAATAAAGGTCGGCGATCCGGCAGATGAGGCAACGGTCGTCGGTCCAATGATTGATGAAGCATCGGCTAAGAAAGTAGAGGAGTGGATTACTGAAGCAGTGCGAGGCGGAGCACGAATACTCTGTGGCGGAAAACGACATGGAGCAGTTCTTGATCCTACGGTTATTGTGGACGTAAAGCACGATATGAAAATAAGTTGCCATGAAGTCTTCGCTCCAGTCGTGACGGTGGCGCCATTTGACAGCTTCGAGCAGGCAGTGGAAATGGCCAACAACTCCGCTTTCGGACTGCAGGCCGGCGTATTCACCAATGACTTCTCACACGTTCTCTATGCGTACAAGACTTTGGAAGTGGGAGGAGTGATCATCAACGACTACCCGACATTCCGGATTGATCATATGCCGTATGGGGGAGTGAAAGATTCCGGCTTCGGCCGTGAAGGTATCAAGTATGCAATCGAAGAGATGACGGAGTCCAAGTTGTTGGTAGTCAATCAACAGTCTGCTTCATGATGAGTGATGCATTCGACGAGATGATGTTGTTGCCCGTTTACTGAATTGCGTGTGGTAAAATTGTTCACAACTTCTCGTTCGTCCCTCTTGCCTTTTGGCTCGTCTCTCGTTACAATAATTCAGACGCTGTCATTTGATGTTTGATTCTTGAAATTTGGATACTTGACTACGATGTCACAGTTTGTACATCTACACAATCATTCCCATTACAGCCTTCTCGACGGTGCCTGCCGCATTGATGATCTGATTGGGGCTGCTGTGGAAAACAAGATGCCCGCTGTCGCTTTAACTGACCATGGCGTCATGTTTGGAGCCATTGAATTCTACAAGAAGGCTGAGAAGGCCGGCATCAAGCCGATTATCGGCATGGAAGCCTACATCGTTACGAAGGGAAGCCGCTTCGAAAAGTCTACTCAGCCCACTGAATCCGGTGGCAAGCGCTCTGCTTACCACCACATGGTTCTTCTTGCCAAGGATGAGCAAGGATATAAGAACCTTATCAAGCTCTGCACAATCGGCCACGTCGATGGGTTCTACTACAAACCAAGAATTGATACAGAAGTGCTCCGGCAGTACCGTGAAGGATTGGTGGCGACTTCTGCCTGCGCTGGCGGGGTGGTTTCTGCTCATCTCATTGCGGGCAGGGATGCTGAGGCATACGAGGCGGCGCAAATCTACAAGGATATCTTTGGCGAAGACTTTTACATTGAGATTCAGAATCATGGACTGGAAGCCGAAGCAGTGGTCCGGGCAAAAGCGCCCAAGCTTGCAAAGGATCTTGGACTGAAGCTGATTTGCACGAACGACATCCATTATCTCAAGCACGAACACGCGATCGCACATAACATCATGCTGCTGATCCCTGATTCGAGCAGTACAAACACTCCCGACTATACCCAGCTTCGTTATAAGACAGATCAGGTTTACTTCAAGTCTACCAAGGAGATGCTTGACCTCTTCAAGGATTTTCCCGAGGCCATTGCGTCAACGCTGGAGGTTGCGGAGAAGTGCAATCTGAAGTTGAACCTCAAAAAGAATTTCATGCCGGACTTTCCGATCCCGAAGGAAGCCGGTGTGAGTACGCTTGATGAATACTTTGACAAGTTGAGCCGTCAGGGATTTCAGAAGCGATATCCAAAGCCATCTCCTGATCTCCAGGCGAGGTTGGAGCACGAGCTGAACGTAATCAAGAAAATGGGGTATGCGGGATATTTCCTGATTGTGGCTGATTTTATCTCTGCCGCGCGAGCGATGGGCGTTGCCGTTGGTCCCGGACGAGGAAGCGCTGCAGGTAGTGTTGTTTCGTATGCTCTTGGTATCACAAACGTCGATCCCATCAAGTACGATTTGCTTTTCGAGCGGTTCCTCAACCCTGATCGTGTGAGCATGCCTGATATTGACATTGACTTCTCCGACACGAAGCGCGATAAGGTCATCCAATACGTGCGTGAGAAGTATGGACAGGATTCCGTCTCTCAGATCATCACGTTCGGTACGTTGTCATCCCGCGCAGTGTTGAAGGATGTCGGTCGCGTGTTGGGCATCCCGCTGAGTACGATCGACTCAATCACGAAAGCAATTCCAGTGGAGCAAGGGAAAGTGCGCCCTCTTGCCGATGCTCTTGAAACGCTTCCCGACTTAAAGTGGGTCAAGGAAAGTAACGATCCGAAGATCAAAACACTGATTGAGGCGTCGCTGGTACTGGAGGGAATGAACCGCGGTGCAGGCATGCATGCTGCGGGAGTTGTTATTGCACCCGGCAACATCAGCGACTTCGTGCCGCTGTACAAAACTCCGAACACGGAGATGATGACGCAGTACAATATGAAGGATCTTGAGACGGCGGGTCTGCTTAAGATGGACTTCCTCGGACTGCGAACGCTCTCGGTACTCGAGAATGCTCTCCTCTTGATCAAGCAGAAGCACGGAGTTGAAGTTGATCTTGATGCGCTGCCGGAGGATGATGCGAAAACGTTCGAACTGTTCGCCCGCGGTGATACGGTAGGCGTGTTCCAGTTTGAAAGCTCCGGCATGCGTGACTGGCTCACGAAGCTTAAACCGACATCAATCAGCGATCTGGTTGCAATGAACGCTTTGTATCGTCCCGGCCCGATGGAAATGATCGGTGACTTCATTGCACGTAAACACGGACTGCAGAAGATCAACTACGACCACCCGAAACTCGAAGGCGTGCTGAAGGAAACGTACGGCGTTATCGTGTATCAGGAACAGGTGATGAAGATTGCAAGTGAGATTGCCGGCTTTACACTCGCCAAAGCCGACCTGATGCGCCGTGCCATGGGGAAGAAGGACAAGAACCTCATGGCCGAGTTGAAGGAAGAGTTCGTGAAGGGCGCTGTGGAGAAGGAGACAGCGAAAAAGACCGCTGGCGAAATCTTCGACTTGATTGAGAAGTTCGCATCGTACGGGTTCAACAAGTCGCATAGCGTTGCCTATTCCGTTGTTGCGTACCAAACCGCATACCTCAAGGCGCATTACCAGGCGGAGTTCATGGCTGCAACACTCTCCTCCGAAATTGGCAATACGGATCGTATCGTAAAGCTGATTGATGACTGCCGGAAGCTGAACATCAAAGTGTTGCCCCCGGACGTGAACGAGAGTGGTAACGACTTCAACGTTGTGAATGGCGATATCCGCTTCGGTCTTTGCGCAATCCGTAACGTGGGCGAGAGTGCAATCGATTCCGTGATCAAGACGAGGTTGGAAGAGGGATCGTTCAAGAATGTGTTTGATTTCTGCAAGCGTGTCGACTTACGGCTCGTGAACAAGAAGTGTCTCGAAAGTCTTGTCCAGTCCGGTGCATTTGATGGATTCGGAATTCATCGTGCGCAGTTGTTCGAGAACATCGAACGTGCAATAACGTTTGGCTCAACCTATCAGACCCAGTCAATGAGCGGCCAGTCGGCATTATTCGATGACTTCAGCAAGCAAAGTCAGACCGTCAGCTATCCCCAGTTGAACGAAGCCAAAGCATGGACGGAAAGCGAGAAACTGACGCGGGAGAAGGCGATGCTCGGATTTTATGTTTCCGGCCACCCGCTGCTCAAGTTTGAGCATGAGATTAACGAGTTTGCCAATGTGCATTTCGGCGATGTGAACGGATTCAAGAATGGAAGTACTGTGAAGGCATGCGGCATTGTCAGTGCAGTGAAGAAGAAAATCGACAAGCGCGGCAACACGATGGCATTCATTGACATTGAGGACTTCAGCGGCAAGGCAGAGTGCATTGTCTTCTCCGATGCGTTCGCGAAGTACCAGCAGTTCCTTCAGCCGGATGCGATGGTGATGGTCTCCGGCAAAGGAGAGGTAAACGGTGAACTTCTCAAGATCCTTGTGAATGATGTTGACCCGATGGAAAAAGTGAGAGAGAAGTTCACAAAGAGTATTATCCTCTCCATCAACCTAAACGATGTTCAGGAACATGCCATCGCCGAGTTGCGTGTATTGATGGAAAAGAGCAAAGGGAACTGCTCATGCTATTTTAATGTTGTTCAAGCAGGAGCCAACAAGATATATCATACGAGAAAGTTTTCCATCGAGCCCTCTGATGCATTTGTCGGTGAGGCCACGCGGATTCTCGGGCCGCACAGCGTCAGGTTCTCGGCTTGAATCGAAGGCTCAACACAAGTCACCATGACCCCAAGCAACACCATCGCGTCGTGGTGACGTTTTAATGAAACCCTAAGGAGGAGCAGTGAAACCAATCGAACTTACTGATGCAAATTTTGAACAGGAAGTGCTCAAGTCTGACAGCCCCGTGCTTATTGATTTCTGGGCGGTCTGGTGCGGACCGTGCAAGATGATCGGCCCTGTTGTGGAGGAGATTGCCAACGAGTACGAAGGCAAACTGAAGGTTGGAAAACTCGACGTCGATAAGAATCCGGAAGTGTCCATGAAATTCGGGATTCGCAGCATTCCCACGTTGATGGTTTTCAAAGGCGGGAAAGTTGTCGAGCAGATCATCGGCGCTGTGCCGAAGAAGAACCTGGTCGACAAAGTTCTTCCACACATTTCAGTGAACTAGCTTCTCAGTTGTTTAGTAGCAGGATGCCCGGTCTTTAACAAGGCCGGGCTTTTGTATTTGTATCCGCCTGTTTGCAACTCGTATTTGTTTTCGATATTTTTGCAGTCACAAGTTCATTTCATCTCCTTCTTCATTCAATTCCCCGGAGCTTTCATGCGGCTGTCGATATTCGTCGGTATTAGCACAGTCCTCTTGACCTTCCCATCATACTCCCAAAAATCCACATCACTTCAAATTGTTGTTGGTTCGCCCAAAGGCGAGATGGCAACGATCGATCAAGCCCAAACAATCTTTGTTTCCTTCAATGAAGCAATGGTACCGTTGAAGGAGATTCCGGCAGATGAAGACGAGGGACCGATGACCGTCGAGCCGAAGATCAAGGGCAAATACCGCTGGATGGGAACAAGAACGCTGGCATTTATTCCCACAGATACGCTTCCGTTTTCAACGAAGTACACAGTCACCATTCCCGTGGGCACGAAATCCGTTGCCGGACATTCGCTAAGCAAGGAATATCGCTGGCAGTTCGAGACACCCCGGCCAAAAGTGCTCTCTACCGATCCGTCCAATGAGCAACGATTCGTTGAGTTGGATCATTCGATCAGGATCCGGTTTAATCAACGGGTGAACCCGGAGATGGCGTCAAAGTTCATCTCGATTGAAGAACGGTCAAGCAGCAGTATGAACTATCCGGCGTTCACTTCACGCTGGCCAACTGAAGAGGAAGAGAAGCCTTCGAATGATACAAGACGATGGCAGCCGGGAAGTCAGTTGCCGCGTGAATACACCATTGTCCTTACTCCAACAGAGCCTCTCAGGAGAGGAACAGTATATACGATTCGCTGCAAGAAGGATCTTCCCGGCGCTCAGGGAATGTTGGGAATGAACAATGAATTCACTTCTTCATTCTCTACGTTCAATGAACTGAAGTTCGTAAGGGTGAAGAATGACGACCAATTCAATCCCGCCCAGTCGCTTGTTCTTGTATTTACGAATCCGGTTGCTGTCAAAGAAGTTGCAAAACTTCTCGTGTTCGATCCTCCTCTCGCTGTGAATTATGATCAGTTCGGTTGGGACTATCAGGGCGAAGAGGTTGCAATTCAATTGCCGCTTCTTCCTGAAAAGAAATACACGGGCACTATCAAGGCTGGCCTGAAGGATCGCTTCGGCAACGAGATAAAAACGGATACGAAGTTCGCCTTCCGTACTGGATCTTTTGCCTCGTACGTCAGGATGACGACGGGTCCAGGTGTGCTTGAAGCGTATGAGTCGCATCGCTATCCGATCTCGTTCATGAACATCGACTCAGTGCATTTAAAAATGGGGAGGATATCACCCGACAGAATCGTGCCGCTCATGCGCAGGATGGACTTCTCGTACTACGAACAGCTCGCTCAAGAAGCCGGCATTCTCGAAGATGTTGATACGAAGAGTGAACATCAATCTGAATTTTCCATCTCTAAGATGTGGCATATCGGCGGAGCAAGAAATAAGCAAACAGTAAAGCCAATCGAGCTTGATGACGTACTGGGTAGCTCCTCGCTTGGAGTTGCTCTTGTGCAGGTTGATAACCGTCGTCCCGATCCCAATCACAGGTTCTACAAAGCCGTCGTTCAGGTAACGAACCTTGGAATCACTGCCAAGTTCTCCCCGGGCTCAACGCTTGTCTGGATAACACATCTCAAGGATGCATCACCAGTTGGAGACGCAAATATTGAGCTGCGCAGCGATTCGAACGAAGTCGTATGGAAGGGAACAACGGACGCCAAGGGCCTTGCCAAAGGTCCCGGATGGGAATCGGTTGGCTTGCGTTCGGACGATGAATGGAGACAGCCGCGCATTTGGGTGATCGTGAAGAGTGATGATGATGTTGCATTCTCAAGCTCCGATTGGCAGCAAGGCATTGAGCCGTGGCAGTTCGGCATTGCGCAGGACTGGAATCCCAAGCTTGAGCCGATGCAATCCTCACTGATGACTGACCGCGGATTGTACAAGGCAGGCGAACAAGTCGAGATCAAAGGCGTCGTACGGGTGAGAAAAGATGGAATCTGGAAGATTCCGCCCAAGAATGTTCTGAAACTCACCGTACGCAACCCGCGGAACGAAGAGATTTCTGTCTTGACGCCAAAGCTCTCACCATTTGGTTCCTTTGCAGCAAGTGTGCCGCTCACATCCAGCGCGCCGCTCGGATATTATTCGATGACGTTATCATTGAGCGAGATGGTAAAGGGAAAGGAAACATGGAGAGACATCGGGAGCGAATCGTTTCGCGTTGAGGCATTTCGTGCCGCTGAGTTCGAAGTGACTGCCCGCAGTGAAGAAAAAAGGTACATCGTCGGCGATACGTTCAAGGGTTATCTGAATGCGAGGTTTCTCTTTGGAGCGGCATTAAGCAATGAGCAGATATCGTGGCGCGTGTCTGTAACAAATACATCGTGGCAGCCTGAAGGGTTCGAGGGATATTACTTTGGTCCGATGCCCTGGCTTTCGAGATACACTGGTCGGAATAACTACAGAGTTCTTGTTAGCAAGCAGGAGAAATTGGATGACAAGGGTGGAATCCAGGTCTCTGCCGATCTGAAGGTTGGTGAGGTTACCGGGACTGCATCACTGTTGTTTGAAGGCGATGTCACATCTCCCACGCGCCAGCAGATTTCGGGAAGAACGTCGGCTATAGTCCATGGCAGTGAATTCTACATTGGTGTTGCGCCATCAACCACATTCCTTCAGACAGATTCCACGCTGAAGTATAAACTCATAACCGTCACGCATGAAGGAAAGAATGTTTTCGATGCACAACTCTCCGTGAAAATTCTTCAGCGTATCTGGCGCTCTGTCCGGAAGGCCGAATCAGGTGGAAGGTATGCATGGGTTTCGGAGGAAGACAATGTTGTCGTTGACTCATCTGTTGTGAAGACTGGCGAAAAGCCAATTGAGCTATCGTTCAAAACCAAACAGGCAGGCTTTTACTTCATCGAAGTACAAGGCAACGATAAGCGGGGCAACCTGGTTCTGACACACGCGTACTTCTACGTCAGTGGATCAGGCTACGTTCCATGGGAACGCAGTAATGATGACAAGATTGAGCTTGTGGCAAACAAGACGAACTTCGCTCCCGGTGATGTTGCAAACATTCTCGTGAAGTCACCGTACGAACGGTCCATCGCTCTCATATCCATTGAGCGTGAAGGGATTATTCAACATTACACCACAACGCTTGTTGGCAGCGCTCCGCAAATCAACATTCCGATTCTTAAGGACTATCTCCCCAACGTGTATGTTTCCGTGGTGTTGCTCCAGGGAAGAAATGCCGATGCCGGGAAGACCAAAGAGTCTGATGTTGGACGTCCATCATTCAAAGTCGGGTACGTGAAGCTCTCCGTGAGTCCAAAAGAGAAGGAACTGAAACTCACGGCAAGCACAGACCGGAAAGATTACCGACCCGGCGATACGGTGGAAGTAATTCTGAATGTGAAAGACGCATCGGGCAAAGGAGTTTCCTCTGAAGTAACCCTCAGCGTTGCTGATCTCGGCGTGTTGAACCTGACAGGATATCGACTGCCGAGGTTGTTCAATGAATTCTATGCCGAGCGACCGCTTGCCGTGAAGACGACAGAGACTCGCATGCATTTAGTTGAGCAGAGAGAGTATGGAGAGAAAGGTGAGGATGAAGGCGGTGGCGGCGCAAATGAAAAGATGATGGCGGGAGTCGATGCCGAAGGTATCCGAAAAGATTTCAGAGCTTCTGCATATTGGAACCCATCGATCCTTACTGACTCAAAAGGTGAGGCACATGTACGGTTCAAGCTCCCTGACAATCTTACATCGTTCGAGGTTATGGCCATTGCGCACACGCTCAATGCTGAGTTTGGCTATGCCGAAGAGAACTTCACAGTAAGCAAGCCCTTGCTGTTGCAGCCATCATTCCCGAGGTTTGCCCGCGTTGGAGATTCGTTTGAAGGCGGAGTGATGCTCATGAACTACTCCGGGAAAGAGAAGCGAGTGAATCTTACGATGCGTGTGAGTGGTGTGAAGGGAATGGGTGATTCATCATTTCTTGTGTTGAAACCGGGGGAAGCTCGCGAAGTGCGAAACAAGTACGCTGCCGATCGCGTTGGACGGGCAACGTTCGTCTTCAAGGCAAAAACTGATGACGATGCAGATGGATTACAATGGACAATCCCCATCAATGTGCCGCGGACGCGTGAATCAGTGGCGTTGTACGAGTCAACTATAGACAGTCTGACCAGAGAAAAACTCGTCGCTCCCCAAAACATGTTTACTGAACTTGGCGGCGTTGAGTATACGGCGGCATCCACAGCGATGGTCGGACTCTCAGGAGGTATCTCATATCTCTTCGGTTATCCTTACGGATGCCTTGAGCAACGCCTATCGGCAGTTCTTCCAATTATCCTTGCAAAGGACCTCGTCGAGGCGTTCAAACTCGACGTATACAAAGATAAGGATTACAAGCAGGTTGTCGAGAAAACGTTGGATGAGATTCCTGCATTCCAGAAATGGAACGGTGGTTATTCATACTGGAAAAATGTTGATGAGACATGGCCGTATGTTTCCGCATATGCTGTGTATACCCTTGTGCAGGCGAAGCGAGCAGGTTTCCGCGTGAACGAAGGGCAGCTCACGTTGGGAATGGACTATTTGCGGCGTGTGCTCGATGGAAGTGAACCTTGCAAATATTACGGCGAGTATGCCTGGCGTTCTACACGGGCTCTTATTCTCTATACGTTTGCATTGGCCGGCAAACCGGATCATGGATCGATGGAGAAACTGTATGGTGAACGAGGTAAGCTTCCTTTGTTTGCCAGAGCGTATTTACTTCGCGCACTCTTCGTCGCCAAGGGCAATGGGAAGATGATTTTAGAACTTGCCCGCGACCTCACGAACCAGGCGAAGATTGCTCCCACTTCGGCTCATTTTGAAGAGCGTGATGACCAAGGCCTCGATTGGATATTCGATTCCAATACTCGTACAACTGCGCTCGCCATGCAGGCGCTTGTCGAGACACAACCGGAGAATCCGCTCATCCCAAAAACAGTCAAATGGCTGTTGGAGAAACGTGAGCAAGGGCGATGGAGGACCACGCAGGAAAATCTCTATGTGGTTGATGCCTTGGCGACATACTTCAAAACGTATGAAAAGGATGAGCCGCATTTCCGCGCGCAGATTGATCTCGCCGGCAAGACTGTCTTGCAAGAGATGTTTGAAGGGAGGAGTTTCAAGGTTGTAACCGCCCGTCAATCGTGGACTGATCTGGAGGCAGGAAAGGAATATCCTGTTGATGTAAAGAAGGCAGGAGCTGGACGATTGTACTACGGCGTGCGCATGAACTTCTATCCCAAGGCCGCTGCTATTGCGAAAGAGGAAGGCTTCAGCATTATCAAGACTGTCGAGCCGGTGAATGGCGGAGCAATGAAAAATGGAGGCTTTGCTGCAGGCTCAATGGTTCGCGTTACTCTTTCAGTTGTCACTAATCAGGAGAGACACTTCGTTGTTGTTGATGATCCACTACCCGCGGGATTTGAAGCTGTGAACAGTTCATTCATCACAACAGCAAGTAACGTCGACGAGTACACGCAGCAACAGGGAAGAGATTGGTGGGAATTCAACCCGTTCAACCACACAGAAATGAAGGATGACCGTGTGTTATTATTTGGGGATTACCTTCCTGCAGGTGTTCACTCATTCACATATCTGGCGCGGGCGACATCGTTCGGTACGTTCCAGATGCCATCCACGAGAGTCGAAGGAATGTACGAACCGGAAGTGTTTGGACAAACCGGGGGAAGGATCATCACAATCAAGTAGAGTTACTTTGGTGATGTGGCTACGTCCACTTCTGAAGAAGGAACATTCCGGAACGAGGCCACCTGATCGACAATCATCTGGCGCACTCTCGCCGTCAGGGCGATGGCATCATCTTTTGTCAAGCCTGCGGTATCCACTTCGGGCAATACGCGGACTTGCACATCCGAGGGCTTCCCGAACTTCCAGCTCTTCTTGGGCAGGCAATTGAATGAGCCTTCCACTGCCACGGGAAGTATCGGTACCTGCGCCTTGATCGCAAGATGAAACGCACCTTCATTGAATCGCCCGACGCGCCCATCGGGAGAGCGGGTTCCCTCCGGGAAAAAAATAACTGAACACTTCTGATCGAGATATCGCATTGCGGTCAGCAGCATTTTTGCTCCGCTTCGCCTGTCACTCCTGTCCACGGGAATATCACCCGCGAGTTTCATCATCCATCCGATAAATGGAAGTGAGAAGAGTTCCTTCTTGCCGATCCATTTCATTTCCCATGGAAGATGGGAGAGGATGGGAATATCGGCGTGAGACTGGTGATTGCTCACGACGACATACGGTCGTCGGGGATTCTCGATTTCGTGATCGGAGAGATGAATGCGCCACGATGGATTCACCCGTGTCATTGCCACGCCGAGCCGCCGGAACCACCGGCCCGTTCGGTAGTGTACCGGGTCGTGGTCAAACAGCCTGATCAGCGCAAGTAAGGGAACCCAGAGGATGATAAGGGCAATGACTGCGAACCAAACCCAGAGCGAACGGAGTGACGAGAGCATCGGGCTACCTGCTGTCATCCAGCCACTTGGTCATGATGTGGCGTGGATGTTCCGTGAAGCCTGACTTGCGATACAGATTATGCGCTTGATGGTTTACGTGTTCCACTTCCAGCCGCAATGCCCTGACTCCTTGAGCGGCACAGAACTCCTGCACGAACGCAAGCACGCTCTTGCCAATGCCTCTTCCCCTGTAGCCCGCGCCGATGTGAAGCTCATCCAGGAATGCTGCCTTGCCATAAAACTCAAGACTGTACCAGAAGGTGACGACAAAATACCCGACCGGATGTTCAGCTTCTTCGATGAGCCAAATGCAGCCGAGTGACTCATGAGCAAGAAGATGTTTGATGGTTTTCAATGCTGCGCGAGAATCAAACTTCAAATGATCATAGGCGTAGTATTCGCGCATGAGCGAGAGAAGGGTCTCAATATCTGCAACAGAAGCAGGTCGGAAGCTTGCTTCTTTTTTTGACTTCATGGTTGTAATTCCTCGATTCCGGATTGAGCGAGTTGATCGGCACGTTCGTTGAGTTCAACGCCTGCATGTCCGGCAACCTTATGAAAATGAATTCTATGCTGTCTCATGAGTTCCAGCAATCGAGACCAGAGATCCTGATTCTCAACGGGTTGCTTCTTGGCATTCTTCCAGCCATTCTTCTCCCATTTCACGTACCACTTTTGCTGCATACAGTTGATAAGATATGCGCTATCGGAATAAATGTCGATAGGAATAGCGTTCGACTTGACGGTCTCAAGGGCTTTGATACAGGCGGTCAGTTCCATGCGTTGGTTGGAAGTGTTGCGTTCACCGCCAAAGATTTCTTTCGCCTTGCCATTGTACTTCAACACAGCGCCCCAGCCACCCAGGTTGGTTGCGGACTGATTGCCTGAGCATGCACCGTCACAGTACACAATGATGCTGTCTTGAGAGTTTGTCACCATTCCAGGGAAAGCTTGCAGTCAGTGATCCTTTTCAGTAGCTTGCCATGAAGGCGCATCCAATCTACTTATATCACGTGCGAGATTCAAGAACGAAAAGATGATAGGACGAATCGGGGTGACAATTGCCGTTGTTGTGCTTCTGCTCTTTGCCTCGGTCTTTCTGCCATTACCGGGAAAGGATTTTCGCAAAGAAGGCATCCATTCGTTGCGGGTAGTTGATCGGAATGGATTACTTCTGAGGGAGTTTCTGAATGACGAACAAGGAAGGGGACAATGGCGATCTCTTGACCGGGTGGCGTCATCGTTGCAGAGTGCCACCATTGCAATCGAAGATCGGCGGTTCTACAGTCATGTTGGTGTTGATCCGTTGGCCCTTTTGAGGGCAACGGTTGAAAATGTGAAGTCGATGCAGTTTGTCTCCGGCGGCTCCACGCTTACGCAGCAAGTCATTCGTAATGTGTACCACCATCAACGCTCAGTTTCGAACAAGGTGATCGAAGCCTGGCGGGCACTTCGGCTGGAAAGAATGATGAGCAAGGATGCAATTCTGGAACAGTATCTCAATCGAGCGCCGTATGGCAATCAGTTGATTGGAGTAGAAGCGGCTGCACAGCATTACTTTGGAAAACCTGCCCACGCGCTTTCGCTTGCCGAGTCGGCATTTCTCGCTGCATTGCCCAATGCGCCGTCCACTCTCAACCCACATCGTAATCTCGATGCAGCGTTGTCACGACAGCATCTTGTGTTAAGAAGAATGCGGGAACAGGATCTCATTGGTGATGAAGAATATGACCGCGCCGTGAGCCAGCCGATAACAATAAATTCTCCCGAGGCGGATTTCCGGGCTCCCCATGTCGTTGAGATGGCGGTGGGATCTCGTGCGATGTCTTCTGGTATCTCGTTCGTTCAAACGACAATCGACTACCCTCTACAGCAGAACATTCAATTTCTTCTCAGGGGCCACCTTGCAACGCTTGCAAAGAAGAATGTCACCAATGGCGCCGTCGTTGTAATCGAGAATGCAACAGGAGAGGTGTGTGCACTGGTGGGTTCGGCAAATTACTTCGATGAACAACACAACGGACAAGTGAACGGAGCCACGGCTCTGCGTCAGCCTGGCTCCGCTATCAAGCCATTCACGTATGGATTGGCTCTAGAAGCTGGGTACTCTGCAGCAACCCTTCTGGCTGACATTCCTCTTCACATCACTGATGATAAGGGAGATTACATTCCTGAGAATTATGACAAGCGATACCACGGCCCGGTGCGCATGCGAACGGCTCTCGCGTGCTCGTACAATATTCCGGCTGTGCGGACACTTCAGTTTGTAGGTACCGAAAATCTCCTGCAACGACTCCGCCTTGCGGGCATCAGTTCTCTCACGCGAACTGCCGATTATTACGGGTTTGGTTTGACGCTGGGGAACGCCGAGGTTTCGCTGTTCGACCTTACGAACGCCTATGCATCAATTGCCAACGGGGGAATGTGGAGGCCTGCAAGAATGGTTCTTTCCTCCCATGATGTGAACGGAGGAGATCGCGAGGTTGAACCCATGCAGTTTAGACATAGAGTATACGGCGAGAACGTGGCCTTCCTGCTGACGAGCATCCTCAGCGATCCTGCTGCACGACGGCCTGCGTTCGGTAATGCATTCCACTTCCCCTTTCAATGTGCTGTAAAGACCGGAACAACAAAAGACTACAGGGACAATTGGGCGATGGGTTTTACCGCCGAGTATACGGTGGGTGTCTGGGTCGGCAACTTTGATGGAAGTGAGATGCGTGGAGTATCCGGCATAACCGGCGCAGGACAGGTCTTTGCAGACGTGATGATGTTGCTGCACATGCCCCCACATGGCAACCTTCCGGGTGAGTTTGTTGCTCCTCGTGAAATGATGCGCGTGGCTATGTGTCCACGGTCTGGCAAACTTCCCGGTGCTGATTGTAACAAGTCTACAGAAGAATGGTTCATAAGCGGAACTGCACCCGTTGAGCGGTGCGATGTTCATCGGCGATATCGATTTCAGGGCGAAGCTGGAAGAATGGTGGATCGCGTGTTTGAAGTTCTTCCTGCGCAATTCAGCGAGTGGGCTTCCCAACAACAAATGGAGAAGCCTCCTTCAGCATCAGTAAGGGTGAACAAGAAAGAGAACAAGACTGCAGATCGAGTTGAACGGCTCACAATCCTCTCACCGAATGACGGAGACTTGTTTAAACTCGATCCAACTTTACGACGGGAATATCAAACTGTTAAGATTGTTGCCGCGGTTCCGGAGCGCGCCGCAAGTGTGAAGGTTCTTGTAGATGGTGAGGAATTGCTGGAATATGATCGAAAAGGAGTGTGGTGGCATCTCAAGCAGGGGAGCCATAATCTCCAACTTGTCGGTATGATCCGAAATCGAAACATCACGAGCGAGCAAGTAACGATCCACGTAGAATAGCTTACATATTCCTCCAGGAACAAAAGCGGGTTTCTTCTTCAAGAAGTTTGAACTTCTGCGCTACGAGAGAAGCGCACACACGAATCGGGAAAGAAAGGACCGGGTATGAGTATTCTAGCTATTTACCCCATCAGTGACTCCGTAAACGTCAAGTCCTGAACTGTGAAGCTGCGGGCATCCACCAAGGAATGACCGGCATTTTACACTCCGCTGACTGATCATGGAACGATTGGCATACTCTCCGGTGTTTACACCCCGTCGGGGATAGTACACACGAACGCTGGTCCACTAAACAAAGCGAAATAGCAGATGTCCATTCTTCACGTTCTTGGAATCTCGGGAAGTCTCCGAACAGGTTCATTCAATACAGGATTGCTTCGTGCAGCGACAGAATTGCTTCCCGAAGGAATGACTTTGGAAGTATTTGATCTTACACCGATCCCTGTCTACAACGCTGATGCAGATGGGGCAAATGCACCGGAATCGGTTCGTCATTTCAAATCACGTATTGCCACTGCCGACGCGCTGTTGATCGCTACGCCGGAATATAACTATTCCATTCCGGGTGTACTGAAGAATGCCATCGATTGGGCATCTCGGACTCCAAAGGATTCTCCACTATCGGGCAAGCCGGTTGCAATGATGGGTGCGGGAGGAGTCATGGGCACCGTAAGAGCGCAAATGCACTTACGACAAATCCTGTTGTTCAACGGCACGCTCCTGCTTGCGAAGCCTGAACTCTATGTGGCAGGAGCGCGGGACAAGTTTGATGTTGCTGGAAACCTGACTGATGAAGTGACAAAGAAGGCAATCCGTGCCTTGCTTGAAGCACTCGCCGCGTGGACACTTCGCCTTAATCCAAAACACACAACGTAAAGGAATCAGAGATGGCCCCTCGAACAGAATCTGGAACTTTTTCACTCAGGGAATACATGGCCGACATCGCTCTTCCCCCGAATCCTCCCGAGGAGTTCTTCTCAATGATTCCATTACAGCGGCTTCATATCAACAGACTTCTTGATAACGGTGTTGTTACAAGCTATTGTCTCGCGTTCGACAGGTCTCGTTTATGGGTAACATTGCGTGCTCATTCGGAAGAGGCGGCTGTGGAAATTGTCGCGGCATTTCCCTTGTTCCGTTGGATGGAGGTTGAGATCGAGCAATTGATGTTTCGGAACACGGTTGTGACGACCATGCCCGTTGTGTCCATGAACTAAATAATCACCCGTCAGAGCACGTTGAGTAACCCACCAATCAAATCATTATATCAAGGAGTAAGCATGAACAACATAACGTCAATAGTCTTGGGAGCAATACTCTTCGTTGCAACCGGCAGCGTTCACGCGGGAACATGGAAGATGGATAGGTCGCACAGCCAGGTGACGTTTTCCGTATCTCACATGGTAATCTCCGAAGTGACCGGCGTCTTCAAGGAATTCGATATCACGTTCATGTCTGAGAAAGAGGATCTGACAGATACGAAGGTCGAAGCGACCATCAAAACGGGAAGCATTGATACAGGAAGCGAGAGGCGCGACAACCACGTTCGTTCTGACGATTTCTTGAATACAGAGAAATTCCCCGAGATGAAGTTCAAGAGCACCGATGTTGAAAAAACCGGTCAGGATACGTACAAGATCACGGGGGATCTGACTATTCGTGACATCACCAAGAGCGTTGTGCTTGAGACGAAATATAGAGGCAGTATTAAAGATGCCATGGGAAATACCAGAATCGCATTCAAGGCTACTGGGACAATTGACCGCTTTGAGTTCGGTACGACATGGAACAAGGCAATCGAAACCGGCGGGCTCGTTGCAGGCAAGGAAATTCAGGTCACTTTGCTGATGGAATTTACAAAGCCAAAGTAAGCGGCACCACCGAGAAAACTTGTGAAGTATAGCGACAGGGCTCTCCGCTTCGGCGGTGGGCCCTGGTGTCTCACCTGCAGTTCATTCCCACCTCAACCTCGTCCGGCTTTATTGCTTTTCTTCCTTGATGTTTCATCAAAGAGTTGCTACTTTTGTGGCGACGTGAAACTCCATCAGCTCCAATGAATTAATGCTCACGCTCTCAGTCTTGCCTGAAACGTTCGCCGTATGCAGAATGGAGAATAACTTGCCCATTCCACCATGGGCGACGGCAGGCTCGTTCTTCTCGATTACCAGAACACTTGATGAACTCTCGGTCGTGTGCCCCGATCAGTTCGTGCCCAAAGAAATTCGCAGCAGTGATGGGTGGAAGTGCCTGAAAGTGAAGGGCCCGATTGATTTCTCTGCGATCGGAGTGGTTCAGTCCCTTGTTCAGCCTCTGGCCGCAGCTAACATAAGCGTCTTTGTAACATCGACATTCGATACGGATTATGTGATGGTCAAAGAGAAGGACGTAGAGTCTGCGCTCAGTGTTCTTTCGGAAGCTGGCCACCATGTTCAACAATAGTCCAGCGGATGTAACACGCGGGTCATCATCAAACAAAGAGACATCCAGTACGATCGGAGTACGCTCAACGCTCGTGAGCGTGGCTGCCAATGCGATACTTGCCGCGATAAAAGGTATTGCAGGAATACTTGGCAACTCATACGCGTTGATTGCAGACGCAATTGAATCAGCATTCGACATTGTCAGTTCGCTTGTGGTGATGGGTGGATTGAAGATTGCCGCTGTGCCGCCTGATGAGGACCATCCCTATGGCCATGGCAAGGCAGAACCTCTCGCCGCCATGGTCGTTGCCATTGCGTTGTTCACGGCTGCAGTGGCAATTGCGATTGAGAGTATCCGTGAAATTGAGACCCCGCATCATGCACCAGCTGCATTCACGCTGATTGTTCTTGTCGTCGTCATCATTGTGAAGGAAGGGTTATTCCGTTTTGTCTTCCGGGTGGGACAGGCAGTGGAGAGTACAGCGCTCAAAGTTGACGCATGGCATCACCGCAGCGATGCGTTGACCTCGGCGGCGGCGTTCGTGGGTATCAGCATTGCCCTTGTCGGTGGAGCGGGATATGAGAGCGCCGACGATTGGGCAGCATTATTTGCAGCGTGTGTCATTCTGTTCAATGCGTGCAGACTTATTCTACCGGCAATCAACGAGATCATGGATGCTGCACCTAATCCGGCAATTAGGGATGAGGCAAGGAGAGTTGCAAGCGGAGTAGCAGGAGTTGTTGCTCTTGAGAAGTGTATCGTTCGTAAAATGGGGCTGGAGTATTATGTGGATTTTCATGTCGTTGTTGATGGAAGCATTTCCGTACATGATGGACACGACATTGCCCATCGGGTGAAGGATGCGATCAGGCAATCCAACCCGCGTATCAGTGACGTCCTTATTCATATCGAACCTCACGATCATTGAAGGAAAACACCATGGAGATAGCACAACACCAGTATGCAGGCTTTTGGAAACGATTCGTTGCGTACATTATCGATGGAATTCTCATCTGCATTATGAGCGGCGTGCTATTCATTCCGTTCCTCGCGGTGGTTGGCCTTGGTGCATTCTCCATGCACGATGCTGATCTTTTTTATGATTCAGAGACCGCTGTCGGTTTTTTGTTCGCAATGATTGCTGGCTACTTCCTGTTCATCATTGCGATATGGATTGGCGGCTGGCTCTATTTCGCGCTCATGGAATCCTCCAGCCAGCAGGGAACGCTGGGCAAAATGGCGCTCGGTATCAAAGTCACGGATATGAGCGGCAACAGGATCACATTCGGAAGAGCAACCGGCCGCTATTTTTCAAAGATCATTTCTTCGCTGACGATGGGCATCGGTTACATTATCGCAGGCTTCACACAGCAGAAGCAAGCCCTGCATGACATCATTGCCGGGTGTCTTGTTGTAAACAAGTAACGGTTGAGTGCGAATCGACCCACTCATTCTCCTTTTGATTTCGATCTTTGAAACTTCATACGTCTCTCCGGATGTTCTTAGCCTCGTTTGAAACTCACGCATTTTTTGCCTATCTTTCACCGTTAATAAGTGATTTGATTACAGCAAGTTACACTCTTTCAACTGGAGTTCCTGGTGGCTTCGTTCAAGAAACGCACTCACACATGTGGTGAATTGCGCGCTACAGACATTGGAAAAGCCGTAACCCTTACCGGCTGGGTCGATACGCGACGTGACCTTGGCGGTGTTGTGTTCATTGATTTACGTGACCGGTATGGCAGGATGCAGGTGGTATTCAATCCGCAGACAGATGCAGCGGTTCACGGACTTGCCGGTACATTGCGTAGTGAATTCGTCATCTCTGTAAGTGGAAAGGTTGAGCGCCGGCCGGAGGGAACCGTAAATACTGATCTGGTAACCGGGGAGGTTGACGTGATGGCAACGGAACTCATGGTCCTGAATAAAGCTGATACTCCGCCGTTTCCCATTGATGACAAGGTTGAGGCGAACGAAGACCTTCGCCTCAAGTATCGCTATCTTGATTTGCGCAGACCGGCACTACAGCAGAACATGATTTTCCGGCACAGGATGTATCAACTTGTTCATCGCCATTTTGACGAGCTGAACTTTATTGAAGTCGAGACACCGGTGTTGATGAAAAGTACTCCGGAAGGTGCGCGTGACTATCTTGTCCCGAGCCGTGTGCAACGCGGGAAATTCTATGCGCTTCCACAATCTCCGCAAACATATAAGCAACTACTCATGGTGGCCGGACTTGACCGGTATGTCCAGATTGTGAAATGTTTCCGTGATGAAGACCTTCGTGCGGATCGACAACCCGAGTTCACGCAGATCGATGTGGAGATGTCATTCATTGATGAGTCCGACATCCAGGCGGTAACGGAAGTGTTGATCCAGAAGATGTTCAAGGAACTGAAGGGGATTGATGTTTCATTGCCGTTGCCTCGCTTGACATACAAGCAGGCAATGGAATGGTATGGCAGTGACAAGCCGGACACAAGGTTTGATTTAAAAGTCACGACACTGAATGATCTCGTCAAGGATTCGGGCTTCAAAGTGTTCTCTGATGTTGTGAAGAAGGGCGGAGTGGTTGCCGGGTTTGTTGTTCCTGGTGGCGCGTCGTTCACACGCAACCAGATGGACAACCTCGTGGACTTTACCAAGAATCTGGGTGCTGGCGGGCTTGCGTACTTCAAGTGGACGGAGAATGGTCTTGAAGCGGCAATCGAGAAATTCCTCGGCAAAGAGCTGATGCAGAAGATTGCCGACGCAATGGGCGCAAAGAAGGGCGACCTGATGTTGTTCGCCTCGGATGTGTGGAGCAAGGCATACAGCATTCTCGGCACATTACGTCTCGAAATGGCAAGACGGCTTAACCTCATCGACGAAAGCAAATTCAATCTGTTATGGGTAACGGAGTTTCCGCTGTTCGATTGGAGTGAAGAAGAGAAACGTTTCGTCTCCGTCCATCACCCATTCACGTCGCCCCATCTCGATGACCTTGCATTGCTGGACACTGATCTTGGGAAAGTGCGGGCACGTGCGTATGATCTAGTTCTTAACGGGACAGAAATTGCCGGGGGCAGTATTCGTATTCACGATTCAGCGCTGCAACAGAAAGCATTCAAACTGCTTGGGATTGAAGAAGAGGAAGCCAACAAAAAATTCGGGTTCTTGCTGAATGCATTCAAGTATGGCGCACCGCCGCACGGCGGCATTGCCTTCGGGTTTGACCGCGTCGCAATGCTCATGACCGGGTCGAAGTCTATTCGTGATGTGATTGCCTTCCCCAAGACTGCCAGTGCCGTCTCGCTGATGGATGAAGCGCCGAGCGAGGTGGATGAAAAGCAATTGAGAGAATTACACATTCGAGTCGTCTGATGAAAGAGAAAATTAGAATTGCCAGTGGCCAGGGATTCTGGGGCGACTTACTTACGGCTCCCTATGACCAGGTAACAAAAGGGCCGGTTGATTACATGATGATGGACTATCTTGCCGAAGTCACGATGTCCATCATGCAGAAGCAGAAGAGAAAAGATCCAAGCCTTGGGTATGCCAAGGATCTGATTCCACTTATGGAACAAATCCTACCCATTATTGTTGAGAGGAATATCAAGGTCATCACGAACGGCGGTGGGGTAAATCCGGGAGCATGTCGTGATGCGATCTTCAGCGTGGCCAGGAAACTTGGTATCAAGGGATTGAATATTGGCGTGGTTCTTGGCGATGATATTCTTGATCAGTTGGATGTGCTTAAGGTAAAAGGTGTTCCGCTTAACAATATGGAGACCGGCGAGAAGCTTGATTCGGTGCGAAAGAAGGTCATGAGCGCAAACGTATACTTCGGCGCATGGCCGGTTGTTGAAGCATTACAACAAGGGGCTCAAATCGTTATCACAGGACGAACTACAGACACAGGTCTCACACTTGCTCCAATGATTCATGAGTTTGGTTGGAAAGAAAATGATTGGGATAAGATTGCTGCCGGAACCGTTGCCGGACATATCCTCGAATGCGGTGGACAGGCAAGCGGGGGAAACTTCTCAGCTGATTGGAAGTCTGTTCCGGATCTTGCGCATATTGGCTTTCCTATAGCTGAAGCATATCCTAATGGCGAAGTGATAATCACCAAGCATGAAAATACGGGCGGACTGGTTTCGGTGCAGACGGTGAAGGAACAGCTCATGTACGAGATCGGAAATCCAGCAAACTACATCACACCTGACTGCATTGCTGACTTCACAACAATCAGGCTTCAAGAGGTTGGCAAGAATAGGGTTAGAATGTTTGATGTGAAGGGACAACCAGCTACAGATTTATACAAAGTCTCAATGTCATATCTCGACGGATACACAGCCATCGGCACTCTCACGTACGCATGGCCTGACGCTTTGGAGAAGGCGAAGGCTGCAGATCAAATCCTTCGCACACGTCTTGCTGACCTGGGCCTCAAGTTTGATGAGATACGGACTGAGTTCATGGGATATAACTCGTGTCACGGTGCGCTTTCCGTTATGCCGAACGAGATTAACGAGGTCGTGCTCCGCTTTGGCGTAAGAGGGTACGATCATAACGCGGTTGAACGCTTTGGCAAAGAACTGGCTCCATTGATTCTCACTGGTCCGCCCGCCGTGACTGGATTTGCCGGTGGAAGGCCGAAACCCAGTGAAGTGATTGCCTACTGGCCGGCATTGATGCCGAAGTCTGCCGTAACGCCTGTTGTCGAAGTGGCAACAGTGTAATCTGAAATCAGTAATCCATTGTCGATACCATGAAAATCCAATTGATACACCTGGCCCACGCTCGCTCCGGCGACAAAGGAGACACTGGAAATGTTGGCGTCATAGCTCGCAAGGATGAGTACTACCCATTGCTTGTGAAGTACCTGACCGTCGACAGGGTGCAGAAGCATTTCGAAGGGATTGCATTGGGGAAGGTCGAGCGGTTTGAGATCCCGAATCTTGGGGCGATCAACTTCCTGCTCCACGAATCACTTGGTGGCGGCGGGACAAAGTCATTGAAGAATGATGCACAGGGAAAGACCCTGAGCAGCGCCATGCTGCGTATGGAATTGGATATCGACGAGAAAATCAATCTCTAACAGGACAAACCATGTTTGAAGCCCAGAAAGAATCGATCAAAGAGTTGCACAAGCGTTTGACCACACTCAGAGGTTATCTTTGACATCGATGGAAAGGAAATAACCGTTGCCGGATTGCAGGCGAAGACGGAAACGCCAACCTTCTGGGATGACAATGTCGACGCTCAAAAGGTGATGTCGCAGATCAGCGAGTTGAATGAGTGGATCAACGGATGGAAGAATCTCAACCGCATCGTCAACGATTCGACGTCCCTTATCGAACTTGCCGAAGAATCCAAAGACGAGTCCTTTGTTCCTGAAATAGAAAAGGATCTGGAGACAGTTCGTAAGGGCATAGAAGAGCTTGAATTTCGTAACATGCTCAGTGCAGAGGATGATGAACGCAATGCAATCCTTACCGTGCATTCCGGAGCGGGCGGTACTGAATCTCAAGATTGGGCGGAAATGCTCCTGCGAATGTATACGCGTTGGGCTGAGCGAAAGGGGTATAAGGTTTCTCTTGTTGACCGGCAGGATGGGGATGGTGCCGGAATCAAGAGCGCAACAGTTGAAGTAGTTGGTAAATACGCCTACGGTTATATGAAGGCAGAGAACGGTGTTCATCGACTTGTCCGCATTTCGCCTTTCGATTCAAACGCCCGCCGGCACACTTCATTTGCGTCAGTGTTTGTGTATCCGGAACTGGATGATGACGTTGCCATTGAGATAAATCCCGTTGACTTGAAGATTGACACGTATCGAGCTGGAGGAAAGGGAGGACAGAACGTCAACAAAGTCGAGACTGCCGTTCGCATTACACACGTCCCATCGGGAATCATCGTTGCCTGTCAACAGGAGCGATCGCAGTTCCAGAACAAAGAGCGTGCGCTCAAAATGCTGAAGTCCCAATTGTACCAGCGGCGCAAAGAGGAAGAAGAAGCCCGCCTGAGTGCCATCGAAAGTACAAAGAAGAGAATCGAGTGGGGGAGCCAGATTCGTTCGTATGTCTTCCATCCGTACAACATGGTCAAGGATCACCGGACGGAAGTCGAGACGAGTAATGTTCAGGGCGTGATGGACGGAGCGCTTGATGAATTCATCAAAGCGTACTTGATGGAGTCCAGCTCGAAAGGCACTGCGTAAGCCCCCTCATGTCTTACACCTCCCTTATCGCCACCCGCTATCTTCAATCCAAACACAACGACGGCTTTGTCTCATTCGTTACTGCCATTGGCATTCTCGGCGTTGCGTTGGGTTGTGCAACCCTTATCATTGCGCTGGCTGTGCTCGGAGGGTTTGAGCGTGAGATCACTGAGAAGGTGGTGGGGTTCACGAGTCATGTTCAAATCCAGGGATACCAGAACACGCCTCTCAAAGACTACGAACGAAACGCACGCATCATAGAGGACAGTATCCCATTGGTAAGGTCTGCTGCTCCATATATTTCCCGAGAGGCATTGATTCGCTCGAAAGATGGAGTGGATGGAATCCTTCTGAAGGGTCTCGACCCTCTCAATGATATTTCTGTCACAAGGAAATACATCGTTGCCGGCCGGTACGACATCACCGGGAACGAAGGCACGCCTCCGCGCATCGTTTTGGGCAGAAGACTTGCTGGACAATTGGGAGTGGATATTGGTGAGAAGGTAACCGTTTTTGGAATCGGTCGGCTTGTGGAACAGGGGCAGTATAAGGTGATGCAGTTTACCGTCAGCGGATTGTACGAGAGCGGCATGTCGGAGTATGATGACGTGTACGCATTCACGTCGCTTGCTGCTGCGCAACATATATTCCAACTCGGAGACGCTGTTACGGGGTATGATGTTCTTGTCACGTCGGTTGACAGCGCAGAAGTTGTCGCCGACAGGATTCAAGCCCTTCTTGGTTACCCTCATTACGGGCGGACGGTGTTTCAAACGTACCGTAACATCTTCAGTTGGATTGAACTACAGAAAAAACCCATTCCTCTCATCCTTGGACTTATTATCGCGGTTGCAACAGTGAATATCATTGGAACGCTGTTGATGATGGTACTCAGCAAGACAAGAGACATCGGTGTGCTTATGTCCATGGGAGCCACACGATTGGGAATCATGAAGATTTTCCTCCGTCAAGGGTTGACGATTGCGCTGACCGGAACGACGATCGGCAATGTTCTCGCTCTTGGCGTTTGTTTTGCGCAAATGAAATTCAGATTTTTCTCATTGCCGAGCGATATCTACTTCATGTCATCTGTTCCGATCCTCATTCGCCCCGAGTATTTTCTCGTTGTCTCCTTGATCAGTATTGCACTCTGCATGGTAAGTTCCATCATTCCGGCCAGGCTTGCTTCACGACTGCATCCGCTCAATGCCCTGAGGTTTTCGTAGCCATGCGATATGAACATTTCATAGCGCGTCGGTATCTCCGGTCAAAACGGCAACTGCGGTTCATCAATATCATCATGCTCGTATCCGTCATCGGCATAACTGTAGGTGTGGCGGCTCTGATTATTGTTCTTTCGGTATTCAACGGTTTCAGCAATGTTGTCACGCAAGTGCTTGTTGGTTTTGACCCACACCTGCGGGTGGAGGCAGCGAAGGGCAAGTCGATCGAAGTTTCCGATTCTCTTCTCGCGGCTGTGACAGCCTCTCCCGGGGTTGCGGGCGTATCGCCCTTTATCGAAAGCAAGGCACTGCTGGTTGTCCGTGGACAGAACCGCGTTGTCATTGTTCGCGGCGTTGTTGATTCAACGGTGGCGAGGGTTTCAGGTGTTGCCAAAAGTACTGTGCTGGGGAAGTTCAGATTTGAGGATTCAAGATTGTCCGGAGGGATTGTGCTTGGACTTGCACTTGCGGACAGGCTTGGTGCGACCGTAGGCACCGAAGTGACCGTGATCAGCCCTGTCGGTGTTGATGCAATGCTGATGCAGTTTGGCCAGCCATTGATGAGAAAGTGTATCGTTGTCGGTATTTATGATTCCAACAACAAGGATTATGATGCACACTATGCCTACATTTCATTGGAGTTGGCGAAATACCTCTTCAATTATGAACGCGGGGTTGGTGGGATTGAAATGAAATTGCACAATATCGCGGATGCAGAAGCAACAAAGACATCATTGATATCCCGCCTTGGCGATGCATACACTGTGTCCACATGGTATGACTTGCATAAGAATCTCTACTCCGTGATGAAGATCGAGCGATGGGGTGCATACCTTATTCTTTGCCTCATCGTCGGCGTGGCAACATTCAATGTGTTGGGCTCATTGACGATGGGTGTTATTGAAAAAAAACGCGACATTGGCATTCTAAAATCACTCGGGGCGACGGGCAAGAGTATTACACGCTTGTTCATGTTTGAAGGACTCCTGGTCGGAGCCATAGGCACCGGTCTCGGATTGTTGCTTGGTATCATCGCGTGTTTTCTCCAAATCAATTATCAATTGTTCCCTCTTGACCCGAATGTCTATATCATTCCGGCAATTCCCGTTGAAGTCCGCTGGGTGGATTTCGTTACTGTTGCCCTTGCATCAATGTTGTTGTGTACATTCGCGTCTCTCTATCCGGCACGGAGAGCTGCTCGATTGCAGCCGGTAGCAGCAATACGCTGGGAGTAACCCATGGCGAAGAAGAAACCTGTTGAGTTGATCATCAGAGTCCAGGATGTTACAAAAACATTTGCGCTTGGTGAGCAGCAGGATCGTAAACTGTTTGTCCTCCGCGGCATTAACCTAAATATTCAACGGGGAGAAATTCTTGCCATTGTTGGCGCGTCGGGGGCAGGGAAGAGTACACTCCTGCACATCATGGGAACGCTGGATCGCCCGACGTCGGGAACGATATTCTACGACGACACCGATGTCTTCGCAATGGACGACGACCACCTTTCCCGGTTCCGCAATCAGCAGATAGGGTTTGTGTTTCAGTTTCACCACTTGCTTCCGGAGTTTACAGCATACGAGAATGTTGCCATGCCCGCGCTCATCGAGGGTAAAAGTTTGACGCAAGTGAATGGGAGAGTGATGGAGTTGCTTGGTCTTGTGGGACTGGCCGACAAAGCCGAATCAAAATCGACCCAACTGTCGGGCGGGGAACAACAGCGGGTTGCAGTTGCTCGGGCGTTGATGAATTCACCCCGTGTTATTCTTGCGGATGAGCCGTCGGGGAATCTCGATACGGAAAATGCAACTCAGCTTCATGAACTTATTTGGAAATTGAGCCGTGAGTTTGAGCAAACATTTATCGTTGTTACTCACAACGAGGCATTGGCAAAAAAAGCGGACAGGATTGTTCGGATCCAGGACGGAGTTGTCCAAACCCCGAACGGTTAGCCTGCGGCTATTTAGTTAAAGAGATTCTCAAGGACACTCGCCTAAGATTTTACTTGACAATGTTGAAGAATTGTGTTAATTACTTTCAGACCTGTATGACAGTTTCTCCCCTGACTGTTGTATGTTGTAATGGTCGAGCCCGGCGTTCCCCCCAACGCTGGGCTTTTTCTTTCACAATACAAATCATTTAGGTGCTTTCATGGCAAAAGTCGTAGGCAAGAAGAAACCGCAACGGCTAAAGGGATTCCGGGAGGGATCCATCCCGCTTGCAAAAGAGAACTATGTGATCATGGGTGTTGGTATTGCCGTCATTGTAGCCGGTTACTTGGCAATGCTCGAGGGTTCGATAGAAGGGTTTCTCCCGCTGGTTGTCTCGCCAATCCTTCTCGTGGTTGGATACTGCGTGATCATTCCATTGGGAATACTCTACAAGAAATCTCGCACTCCTTCCGGGGAAGTCAGTTCCAGCTAACAGTCGGATAACTCTGATCACGATTCTTGATTGGGGTGTTCTACCCTAGATGCCCTGTGGCCGCAATTGAAATCGCTGAGCACGCCTGCACAATCGATCTTCCAACACGTGACGTGCGACTGTTTGCTTCTGATCATGTTTCATGTAAGAACACACTTCCCAACTTCCACGGCAACATCCAGATACGTTCTTTCCACCTTCGGGATGTCGAAGGGAGGAGCGAGCGACGCCGCTAGTCAATTCCTTGTATAGCAAAGCATTGTGTTTAGCGGCTGGTTGGAGAAGCTAATGGCCAACAATTGCCTTGCAGACCCTGATCTCCAATTCCTCGACCGAGTCATAGCGCATTCCTTCGATGATCTCCCACACAAATTCCCGGCTCACGTTCAGGTCATGTGCAATTTCCGATGCAATATCTATCGTAGCCTTGAACATCGCTTTGCCCTCCACATTTTGTGCAATTAATAATGCACCAAAAGGCTTGCCAAAAATAGTTTTGTTCAATATCGAATCAAAAGTAGAAACCGTGAAAACTGGGGGGGAAGGAATGACACCAATAGCGTAGTTTGGTATTGCCAAATTGGTTGAAACGCGGACTTTACATCGTGGAAACCAATCCGCACTTGTCGTTAATGATAATGATACGAAGGTGAAGATGAGGAATGCCGTGCATGTTGTTCTTAGATAGGTATTTCGCACTTGACATTCTTGAGCGCATTCGCTACGTTTACCGTGTAATTGTGCTTTCGGTCTGGCTTGTGCCGATCAAAAGTGACCTTCACTTTCTTGGTGATTTCCCGCTGGACCACGGAACAAAATGCGCAATGTTGATTCTCGGCCTGATCCATGATGTTGATGAGCGAAGTCCCCACCTATATGCTTGCTGTGTGTATGAGCGAGATGCTGGCCTCTTGCGCCTGCTGGCAATTCGATATCACATATGGCAAGACCAACCTGAAGCTTGTACAACATACGTAACGCATGTGACCGATGAACGGTCAAAGTTTTCCCGGCTGTGATAACGTTTTTGGTTTTGCAATGTGAAAGAACATCATTGAACCTTGATGCAGGGATCCCGTGCCAACGTTTCGCTTTAGACATGATGTTGCAGCCAAGGTGACGAATGCTGCAAAAAAAGTTGATGACAAGAACCCGGAGGATGTCAAGGAAAAGAATCCTTCTAGCGGCGCCACAAGAGAGAAAATTGTGCCGGGTGTCGAAGCAACAATACCGGAGTCTTCCGGGGTAGTAACAGCAGAACCCGACAACCAGAATGCCTTCGTTGCTAAAGGTGATCAGACAGAAACAGTTACGACAGAAGACACGGCGACGACTGAGAGTGAAGCGATACAACAAGCCGTTGAACCCGCGTCCGATGAAAACACCATAGATATGAAAAATCCGTTCGCAGATGAAATTTCTGCTCCCGATCAGGTTGCAGTTGAAATGATCTCTGATATTGTGGTAACAGAGAGTGCTTCAACAGGCGATGTAGCTATCACAGATGCGGCAGCTCCTGATTTCGACAATCTGTTTGGCGATCCACTTTTTGTGCAAACGTCAGAAGGACTCTCTTCGTGTGAATTGGAACCTTCGATCACCGATGAGAACACTGGTCTGGTCAGCGAGCTTAAGACAGAATTGATGAAGGAATTGAGAGAAGAATTGAAAGACGAATTGCGAGCTGAAATCAAGGAAGAGCTCAAGGCTGAATTGAAGGCAAAGCTGAAAGTAGAACTTAGAAGCAAACTAAAAAACGATTCCGGAACCGAAGAAAGTTAACCTGGATTCGCGCAAGGGATGAAAACCGGATCCAGTCCTCTGAAAGGAGTCATGTTGTGGCAATACCGATAATACCTCAAATACTGACTCAGGCCGACTGGGATCGCCAGAAGGGTCTTCTTGCGAAGATGGCTGGTGAGACCGGTATCGGAGCGCAAATGAACAAAGTAAAGGCCGCATACAATGCCGTTGACTGGGGCAAGTTTGATGCGAAGATTGCGTGCCAGAATACAAAGGACGTAACAGTGGTCGAGAGCGCTCTTGCGGATGCAAAGGGCGAGTACGCGAAAGTTGAAACCGTGAGAAAGGAATTGCGGTCACTTGAGGCCATTGCAAGGAAAACGCAGGCAAAGTTCAAGAGCAACCGTGCGATACCAAGCTCGTCAACCGATCATGTTGGGAAAATTGCAAAGGCAGCAGATCAGATGACCGTCGCCTGCAAGAGCATGGACGCGGAGTTCAAGTCGTTTGAGGAAATGAAGAAGAGAATTGTGGAACTTGGTGAGGTGTCCAAGAAAGCCCTTCAGTCGTATCTTGTGAAGTGTCAGGGAGGGATATCACAGGTGAATGCAAAACCGACAGACGAAAGTTTTGAAAAATTCTGGAAGGAAAATATTCGAGGTCTTTCGGCGGCGTTGGCATTGCAAAAGGACTTGTCTGAACACCATGGTGCTTGGAAAACCATGAGCAGCGATTCGTTCAAACCAAAGAAAGGCGCTGATGCAAATACCATCAAGGCGAAGGTAAAGCAAGTTGAGTCCGCATTGAATAAGCTCAAAACCGCAGTCAAGTAGAAGAGGGTTACCATCGTAGTACTCGAGAGTGAAATAGTGAACAGGCACAAAGCGTGAAACTTCAGAAAGTCCAGTGGAAGGATGGCGATGTCATCACCGAGCAGCACTTCCGCAGTCTTGAGTCGTGGAGCGAGATGACACATGCGGTTCTTGCAACACAAGCGTCAGGTCACGGGTTGTTGCATGTTGTCGCGGCAGAGGGTGTGTGTAACGATTGTTCTTCGGTGGCAGTGAAGAACCTGCAGGGTACACAATACCAGATCACGCTTCAACGGTTCCAGGGTATTACCAGCAAGGGGAGAATTGTTTCCCTGTTCGATATGCAACAGTTTGACGTCAACCTGCGAACGACCGAACGTGACAGCGATGGCTTCTTTGTTCTCTTCCTGATCCCTGTGGAAGGTGAAGGAGGTGGTTCAAAAGGGGGCGATGTGACGAGTGGTGAACCCGTTCTCTATGAACCACTCTACAAAGCTCAGGTCACCGATGAAGGTCACGACGGTTTGTGTGTTGGCCGGTTCAAAGCGGATGGCGCAATCATTGCACACGATCCGAATTTTCTTCCGCTTTGCTATACGATCAACGCCTCGCCGCAAAGCCTGCGGCGTTTTGAATCCATCGGAAAGACCTACCAGCGGCTAATGGATTCTCTCGAGGCCTATGTAAAGGCGCTTGTGAATCGTAAGGGTCTTGAACCCATCTGGGTGTTCTCAGTTGAATTGTTCAGGCTCCTCAACCGGCACAAATCGATACTCTCCAACAGCAATCAACAGTCGCAAGTGTACTTTGTTTCCATCCAGGCACTCATTGACGCAATTGTCGGTGAACTGAAATTACTTGCGTCTGAATACAAGGAAGCGAAGCTTCTTGCCGATGTGCACTCTGCGATCGACCACCTTTCACATCCATTGTTGACGGTTTCGCTTGACATGAACATGACGCGACCCTATGACGTGGTGAAGGATGCCATTGATGAGGTCGCTCACCTGTTGAGCCGTTTCCCTGAGGGTCCGGCGGTCGAGGCATCGCTTGCGATCAAGGAAATGACGTTCAGCAAGGGCACTGCATATAACAAACTGGTAATTCAGTTCGTCGAAGAGATCCCGTATTCCAGGGAACAAAGTAAACTCCTCTTTAAGTTAAGGGATTTCTCAACGCGCGAGCCCTCCACTTGGGATATCCGTCTTGCTCTTGGTGGTGATATGCCGTACGGCAGTCTGCCGCAGTTGAACAACCTGTTGAAGCGCGTCGGCTCGGACGAGTTTGATTTCCGGATTGAATGTCCGGGTGAGGTCATTGGCACCGGCAAGATGCGTCAGTTAACGATGTACCTGCCCCCACCTCTTGGCGAAAGCGTTGACACACCCAGGGCGCGGGTCACCGTTTCCATGGTTTCATGAAATATCATTCGATGAATTATGCATCAGGCTTCAACTGACATAGGAAGAGACTTCACGCTCAAGTACGAATCGATTGTGAAGCATCTTGTCTCGCTGGAAATGACAGGGCGCGTTGCTGATGAACATGGCTTCGCCTCAACGCTTGCGGAGTACTTTGACTTTATGAAGAACCTGCCCGAGATGCTTGCGGGGTCAGACTTTGGCTACACCGCCCTCTACGAAGTGGATCGTGTACTGGAAGGGTTTTACTCGGAAGCGGCAATGCAACTCTACCAGGAAAGGCCGAAGGAGATGCGCAGTATCGTCATAGACTTCTCTGCCCTTCTGCAGAAGTTTTATCTCATGCCTAAACTGACGCAAGTCGATGGACGCTACGGCAAGCTTCCAGGCGTCGAGCGATTCTATGCGAATTGGAAAGAGGATCTCGGACGTGATCTCAACGGTGCGAAACCGGCAACGGAGTACGAACGCGTTTGCGCTGTCGCCGATGTTCTGGTCAAGAGGACTGAACTCAGCATCGAAGTGCGCTATTTTCTTATCTCCAAACTCGGCGAGATTGTTGTAACCCTGGGAGTTGATCTGGATTTTGTACAGAGCCGCCTTCGCAACTTTGCCGATCACATCGCCAGCCGGGAGCCGTTTGAAGACAGCGTTGTTGGAGGGGAGGTACTGTTGAACCTCCAGGTGCTGAAAACACTTGGACATGACATGAAGAGTTCAGGTATTCCCGTGGATAGCCTCGCAAAGGCAATGCGTTATTGGAGCAGCCGGGACCAGTTTCTTGACACCATGTTCAAAAGATGGAAATGGACTTGGCTCAACGATTACACATCCCCAATCACACTTGGCGAACGCTCACAACTCATCGAGACCAGTGATCTGTATCGTTCTCTTGCCGACGGGCAGACGCGGCTTGGCGTGGGACGGTCGTTCCTGGAACATCAGGAACATCGCCTGAAGAAACCGACGGAGCTTTTTCAACCCATTCCAATTTTCATTCTGGGCCGCTCGAATGTAGGAAAGAGCAGCTTCTTTACTGCAATCAATTATGAAGTCTCAAATCGCGGTGGTGACCCATCCAGGAAACTGACGTTCGGGCAACAACTGCAAGCGTATTACGACACGAGCAACAAGAGCTGGCTGGAAGGGAAGAGCGTTCCGACTGCTGCGTACGTGTATTTTGATTTCTGGCGGGACGTTGATGTTGTCGGCTATTGTACTTATGACTATCGTGGCGGCGACGCGGAGCCCCAGCAATGGGAGCCGAACCTTCAGGAGATGTTTCGCAATGCCCGTGGCATCATCTTTATGATTGACAATGATGACATGGCGAGCCCGGTGGAGATGCGGGCACGAGCAGCATGGTCGCGTACGATTCTGGACTACTGGCGAAACAGCAACCCGCAAGCGCGGCATGTACCCGTCGCGCTTGTTATCAATAAGATCGATCTGATCATTCCGGAAGCGATGCCCTACATTCAACGACAAAACCTCCTCGCGGACGGATTGCAGGCGGCCTTCATTGAGAACTACGCCATTTCCCGGTATGAAGTCGAATCGCCTGATACAAGTTCACCCCTTGGTCGCCTCAAAGACTGCATGCTGAATGACCCGGCAAATAATATCCATCCCAAGCTTCAGGATCTGGTAATGAGTTTGAGCGAAAACTTCAGCCAGTTCTTCAGTCGCGTTTTGGATGTCACGTACCACTACCAGGTTTATTTGATGTCCTCTCATGCACCGCAGACAGACAACAAACTCCCGCTGCCATGGGGAGTGCTGAAGCCGTTTCTCTGGATGACGGAAATCCTCCAGGAGGAACATCTTTCGGAAAGTGTTGCAACGTATGAATCCGAGTTGAAATCTCTGGAGAAGGAACTTACGGCGATGAAAGATGGACTCGATTCATTGCAACGTTTGTGGGATGAAATTGACCAGCACCAGCGGGAGGCTGAAGAAGAAAGGAAAAAGAAAATCCGCTTTGCTCTCACGCAACGCGAACAACGAGTCAAACATTTGCAGGCGTTGATTGGTGATGCTGAAGCGGATTTCGCGAAGACGGCGAGTACATTCATCGAAACACCTCCCAAAAACAAGGATGAGGTTATTGCCGTATTGCAGAGAAAGATAAAGACAAAGGGCGACCTTCAGGAAAGCTTGCGGAAGCGTTTGAAAAATTACCAGACCCGTAAAGAGCATAGGACAGTATAGAAATGCAGGATGGGTTCTCATATATGGCGTTAGCTCGTCGCGATCATGATTTCAGGGTCGTTGAAACGTCAAGGGAATTTTCCTGGAGTGCCGCAGCGAAAGAGGAAGCACGTTGGCTTGCTCTTGATTGGTGGGGAAACTCATTTGTTGACAATTTCACGGGGGCTCTTGGACATGTAATCTCGAAAGCGTCGCGGGATGTATTTCTACTTATGCTTGTCCAGCCCGGGCCAATTGCGCCGGACAGATTTGTAGTCTTTCTCACGGCCAACGAATACAGGCGGTTCGGGTACAACCCGTTTCGCGCCGCGGAGCATGGGGTGTTCGGTTTTACGGAAACGTTCTATCGGCAGCGTGATGAGTCACAGTATTACATTGATTGGAAAGAGCGCATACAGTCTTCTCGTGCCGGCGAGTTCATCTCTCCCGAAACACAAAGATCGTATGATCGCGCCGTGGAACATCTCGTGCGTGGCCACAGTCTCATCGTTCCCACTCATGCCGACACGAGTGAATTGTTCAAGGAATTTGAGGACTTCACATATTCTCTTTTTCAAGAAGATCTCCGGGGAATCAGTATCTTTACATTCACCAATACCACGACCGACAAGCTGAATCATTTTGGAACATTGCTCGCGTCGGTGTATAGCACAACGCAAAGCAGGACGTTGAGCGGCATCCTGCATGACCTTGTCCAGGTCGACAACAACGGCTCTCCGTTCATGACCATTCGTCGGGCCGAGAATACACAATGATAAATCATGTTACCATGGTATCAGCATGAAATTCGACGAACGTTGTAAAGCAAATCTGCTGCGGGCGCAGGATGAAGCCAAGGCGTTGCGGCACCAGAAGGTTGAGCCGGAACATATTCTCTGGCTCGAAATCCAAACCAATGATGCACACCTTATTGATTTTCTCGAATCGCAGAAGATCTCCAAAGCGCATGTTCAGGGCTTGTTGAAGAAGCGCATGGAAGACTTGCCGCGGTCTGCAGGCTCCGAGACCAGAGAAGCTTCCGCCAGACTTAAAGGATCCTTTGAAAAGGCAGGCAAGGCCGTGGATGGGCAGGCACTGAGCTGGCATAGCCTCGTCATGGCAACAATCCAGATTGAAAATGATCCACTCACCGAGGTCATCTGGGATAGTGCAATCACTCCGTATGAGTTTGAGAATTTTGAGAAAGGCGAGCAACAATTAGCCACGGTCACGCTTGGAGAGTCTGAAAAAGATGACGTTCTTTCCAAGTATTGCATGGATATGGTGAAGCTTGCAGCAGATGGGAAACTGGGCGCAGTTGTTGGCCGCACTGACGAGATACGCCAGATTACGACAATCCTCTCTCAAAAGATGACCAACAATCCGATTCTCGTTGGCGATCCGGGGGTTGGCAAGACTCACATCGTCGAAGGTCTCGCGGTCAAAATCCATAAGGGGGAGGCAGGACCGGTACTCACAGGAAAAAGGATTCTTTCGCTTGATTTGGGACTGTTACTGGCAGGCGCGAATTACAGGGGTGAATTCGAGGAGCGGCTGAAATCCATTATCAAGGCTGTCGGGGCATCCAAAGGGAATATCATTCTTTTTGTCGATGAAATACATACGTTGATGGGTGCGGGTCAAACGGGAGGGGCACTTGATGCTGCAAATCTTATCAAACCGGCACTGGCAAGGGGAGAATTGTGGTTGATCGGAGCCACAACTTATGCAGAATTTCGTAAGCACATTGAAAAAGACCCTGCATTCTCGCGGCGCTTCGGTCGCGTCAATGTTCCTGAACCCACTCACGCGGAAACCGTTACCATATTGAAAGGCGTGCGCGAGAAGTTCTTCCAACACCACAGTGTTGAAGTACCCGACGAGCAGATAGACACAATCGTTTCACTTTCCGGCCGGTATATTGGAGACAATCAGTTTCCTGCAAAGGCAATTCAGGTTCTGGACAATACGTGTGCACGCGTCAAACTGGCCCAAGTTCTGGGCGAGCGGAGCGATGCAACTGTAAAGAACGAGGACATTGCACAATCCGTGGCAGAGAAGACAGGGATTCCTGTTGAGAAGATATTCAAGGATGAGTCGGCACGGCTTCTTGAAATGGAAGCACTGATGAACAAAGATGTCGTCGGTCAGGAAGATGCTGTTGGAGTGATTGCAAAACGACTCCGCATGATGTCGCTCCCGTTCCGTGATGCCGTGCGACCACGGGGAATCTTCTTGTTTATGGGACCATCGGGTGTTGGCAAGACAGAACTGGCAAAGCGTATCGCAAAAGAGATGTTCGATAATCCCAAACAATTCCTCCGCCTGGACATGTCGGAGTATACGGACGAGCACACATCGCGGCGGCTTGTGGGAGCGGATCCAGGCCTCGTTGGTTATGAGGAAGGAGGTGTGTTGACAGAAGCCATACGTCGTCGACCATACTCGCTCGTTCTCCTTGATGAGATCGACAAAGCCCACAAGAAAGTTTGCCAGCTCTTCCTTCAGGTGTTCGATGAAGGAAGGCTTACCGACAGTCAGGGCAATACGATCAATTTCTCGAATGCGATTTTTATTTTGACTTCAAATCACGGCTTCAGCGGTGTGGATGTCGATGCAACGCTTGACGAGTCGGCGCTTGCCCAGCGTGGGCTTGACCACCTGAAGCGCCATATCGGGCCCGAGTTTATCAAACGCATGGATGAAGTGGTGGTCTTCAAGTATCTCAAACCGGCAGATATCGAACAAATTATCGATCAAAAATTTTCCGCATTTGCCCGGCAATTCGCTCAAGCTCCGGGCGCACGTCCTGTGGCATTTACCATTGATCCTGCTGCGAAAAAGCTTATCGTGGAGCGTGGATATCAGAAGGAATTCGGTGCGCGGTCGGTTACAACGTACATCGATACGGAGGTTGCCAGCACCGTGGCAACAGAAATCCTGAAGAGAAGAGTGGAAAAGGGCGGGATGTATATGCCGGAGAAGATTCTCGTGAACACCAACGATTCAGCATTACACATCGAGATCGCATAGATGCCATATCCGAAGAGTGTCACTATTGATGATGAAGTAATCCAGGAAGTGGAAGATGTGCGGATCAGCGTATCCACGCCCGTGGATTCCGAAACGGGGATCTGGCGGGGCAAGACGGAGCCAATCAAGGTCGTGCTGAAACGGAGAGCACGTAATTCCCCGACGAGTCACTTTTTCTGGTATACTGCTGATGCTGAAGAGACATCATTCTTCACGGGAACAATCGTCCTTCAAAACGTCGCCGAGAAAACCACCTACACCATCAAGATGAACCAGGCGCTCATTGACAACTACACGTTCGAGCAACCTGAGGAGGACGGCGACCTCGAAGAGACAATAGAAATCACGGTGTGGGATTTTGAACTTTCCGCTGAAGGGAAGGGAAAGAAAGTGTTCAAGATTGATCCATCAGGCGAGAGTGAAAGCACATCTGGCGGCGACTGACCGGCATTGTTATTAATATCATTCACAAAGGAGCTTCACTATGGCAAAAACACAGGATGTGGACAAGGCCCGGCGGATTCTGCCGACAAACGCTGTCCCGGGGGTTGCGGAGTTGAACAGCAACTTCACCATGGTCATCGCGTCTGTCAACCCGGAGACCGCTGGCGAAGATGCCACCCCGGTAACGTGTGGTTCGATCGGAGAAGTGGCGGAGAAGTTCCAGCCAAAGCTCGAAGTGGAAATAAAAAAACTTGAGAACCTTGGTGCTGAAAAGGTCGATGAGACGACGACCTCAGTAACGATGCGCTATGGAGAAGAAGCGTCACAGGTGATGAATGATTTTGGCGCTGAGAACATTGCAGTGAAGGCGAAAACCAATGAAGGTGAGCGCGTTCTTCTCGACCAGCAGCTTTCCTACACCGTTCTCGAAGATCTCCAGGAACGTCTCAAGGACCAGAAATTTGCGCAACTCTTCCAGAGCAACAAGGATGCGTTGATTCAAACGCTCACCGCCGAGATTGAGCGAATGCAGAAAATTGTGGATGAGCAGAAGTTGAGTTCGCTGGAATAGCACAAGACGATCATAGAAACTCACATAACAAATAATCAAGAGGTGTATCATGCCGTATCCTGTTAGTGTCGAGATAGGCGGTGAAAAGATCCTGGAGGTGGATGATATCCAGCTCACAACGAACACCGGCTCAAATGAAAAAGGGTTCTGGGCGAGACGTGCGAGTGCAGTCCAAATTACGTTGAGTCGACGCGCACGCAACGCGCCGATGGTCAACTTTTTTGCATTGGTCACAGGCGGAAGCCCTGGAGGAAAGAGCAATGGCAAGTTGAAGACCGCGAACGGGAAAATTATCCTGCAAGACGCTGCTGAACGTCAGACGTTTACACTCGAGTTGAATAACCTCTGGGTCTCGAATTGGGAATTCAACCAGGCAGGAGAAGACGCGGACCTTGTGGAGAAGATTACATTGCAGGTTGGAAAACTAACGATGGATGTCGCTGGCCAGCCGCAGGTTGAGTTTGAAGTGCCCCAATTCCACAAACCGACATAACGAGGAGCCTACGCCATGATCAAAGACTATACAATAGAATTGAACAACACCAAGATCCCCAATATCATGGAGATCACCGTTGCCCTCGAAAGCCCCAAAGACGGCATGGGCATGAAAACGGAAAACACGTTTGCCGCAACCGTGACAGTGAAACGCAATGCCAGCGAAAATGCCATCACGAAAGTATTCTCTCTTGCTACAAACAAAGATGGGAAGAAATTCCTTTTCGAAGGGAAGCTCGAGTTTATCTCTGACGATGGGCAGAAGCCGTACAAGTTCGATCTCAAGTCCACCTATGTTTCAGCATGGACACTGAGCAATCCATCGTCAGCAAGTTCACCCACGGAAGAGACGTTCGAACTCAAAGTAGGGAACTTAATCTTTGAAGGCCAGACGAAAGATGGCGGTACGGCCAAGGCCACATTCGATCTTCCGCTCTTCTATGGCTCGAAGTAGGGAGGGTATGCCAGCACCTTTAATGTAAAGGCGTTCATGATAAAAAAATATCAAATCAAGTTGAACGACAGTGTTATTCCCGATATCCGTTCCATTACTGTCAAGTTCGACGGGCCTGCAAGCAAGAAAGGCGTTGGAAGCCCGCCGACCAAGGCAGCGGACATAACCGTGGTGCGCGATGCGAGTGAACGGGCAATCCTTGACGTGTTTGCGTTGACGACGAATGAGGATGGGAAGATGAACATCATCACCGGTGAGATCGATTTCACGGATGATGAAGGAAAACGGGAGTATCACTTCAGTATCAAAAAGGCATTGGTCTGCGAGTGGACGCTGGACAACCCGGCATCAGCAACCGCACCGACGCTTGAAACATTCAAACTAAAAGTCGGCGACATGATATATATACCCAAGGATTCGGAGAACCAGAGAAAATTCGAGGTGGAGGCTTTCAAGAAATTGAAAGTCGGGACAAACGCACTCTAGCCATCTCGAAAGAAAACGATCGGACACATTCACAGGTGGTTTCACAATAGCTTGAAAGGAATGAACAATGGCAGAAGAAAAAGGGAAGGTGGAAGTCCGGGAAGCAACGGCCTCTGCAACACTGAAAACGGCCGACCTTGCGGTTCTCATGCCTCCCAAGACAGGATCGCTTCTCCCTGAAGGAACTGCTGTAAAGATACTTCCCTCAGCCAAAGACTTTCCTTTGGAGAATGCCCAGACATCGGAGGAGTCGGCCGCCAAGCAGCTCAAGATCACACGGTCCAAGGCGGACGTGAACGCAGGCTATGTTCATTTGAAGCGGCTGCAACTCCTCAAGGACATGCTCGCAGGTGCGGCAGATCTGAATACGCTGAGACAGCGGGTGAAAGATCGACGGGAGTTGGTTGCGAAGGTGTTCCAGCAAAATATGGCTGCCATGTTTGCTTCGCAGCGTCCGCTTGAAAAGACATACCGGGAACTCGACACCTTCTTCATGGAAGCGCGCGTGATGCCCGGCGAGGAGGTTGCATATGTTTCGATTGTCAATGCCTCGGCGGATCGCAACTTCAATGAGCTGATGGATCCGGAAAACGGCATCGCCTCGAAAATTTCGAACCGTGAGAATTTTGACATGAAAAGCTTGATTGGTCTTATCGTCATACCCGAGTGGGTCGGCAGCGAGGCGAAACTCGTCAAGTACGGAGAACTTGCCCAGCACAGCATGGCTCATCTGTTTACCGGTTTTCCGGATGTTTCATTGAAAGAAGCACACGAGATGTTTGATGTTGGAGGTGATCTTGCAGAACTGAAGTCGACGGATCCTGTAAAGCAACACATCTCGGTCGTTGCAAACCCGCTTCGCATCCGTAAGGCCACAAGATTCGAGAAGGACCTTGGCGACCTCTACATCAATCCGACCGGGATCATGGCTGGAAAGGTTTACAAGGGAGACATCAAGGAAGGAATCCATATCGCGCAGGCAAACAAGCCGCACGAAGTGAAAATTCCGACCCCTGATGGTTCTCCACTGGAGATGAAATGGAACATCCGAGGCGGCCAGCAAATGAAGTTTAACAAGGCCGTGATACCGCTTGCCCAGTATGAGGGACTGGTCTTCTGGGGCGTCGATACACTCTATCAAGCCGGCGGGCAAGGCGACGAAGGAATGGACCAGTACACAGTGAAGAGGTGCGACGAATATATCGCGAAAGTGGTACTCCACTTCCTGAACGGGCGGACATTTGTCCCGAACGAGGAAGAGAGCAGGGATGGTATTCGGTCCGCCATTCAAAAGTTCCTGATGCACAACACCGGCGGCAGCTCGAAAATGCTGGAAACCGGGAAGGTCGATGCCGTTGAAGTTGTCACGAATTCCGATGGCAGCGTGAACAACCAGGCAATTGATATCCGCGTGTCCGTCAAGTATAAGAACGCCATCCGCCAGTTGAACCTGTTCCTTGTAGCAGACGATGCGAATCACTGGAAGGAAGGCGCGAAGGAATGATGAGCTTTGCCCGAAGCGTGTCGAATGTTCATACGTTGGTCATTCAGGGTGCATGATGAATACGCATGTGGCTGTCAAAATAAACGGGGAAGCGCACGGACTGCAATTCCGTAGTGCGCGGATTCAGCAGTCCTTGTTTGTCCCGAACCGCATACAGGTTGAGCTGGGTTTCAAGTCGACCGAGGCGAGTTCTGTATATGACAAGGCTGCGGCCTCATGGCTTGGCGCCGAATTGTCCGTGGTGTTTGGCGATAAGGATGACAGCACCGTGGAGAAAAAGTACAAAGCAATCATTACTTCATTCTCGCTCGGTACGGATACGCTCCTGTTGGTTGCACAATCGGCAGACCACGTGATGACCGTCGGGCGAAAGCACAGGGCATTCGTGAATATGGCGGTCTCGGATATTGTGAATGATGTCGTCAAGGCAAACGGAGGTGAATCTTCAATCACCAACCCCAGCCAGAGCCTGAAGTTCAATTTCTTGCAACAATATGAAGAAACCGACGCCAACTTCCTGAAACGACTTGCACGGTTTGATGGATGTGTTTTTTTCCATGACGGCGAGAAGTTCATCTACGCTCCGGGCATGGGAGGAGGAAAGAGCGTTTCGCTGGAACTCGGCCATCTCAATGATGTCCAGATGGTGTGTACACTTGGCCTCAATAAGTGGAAGGGCGCTCCGTATGACTTCTCCAAGCACACAGACCCCAAGAACAATGTCCAGGACTCGGCAAAGTATTCTCCTCCTCCTCATCCCTTTTCATCCAAGGCATACAACAAGTCTCAGAGCGTCTACAGCACGCAGGTCGAAGAGATCTATAATGAGGCTGTAACAAACAATTCCCAATTTCAATCCTTCCTGGCGCACCAGCAGTCCTTCGCCGGCGGTAATCTTGTGAAGGTCACAGGAAAAACAAATCATCCATCGGTTGCGATCGGACGGACCATCAAGAGCAAAGACCATCCCATTCTCAAAGACGAGGTTGTGGTAACGGACATCGAGATAACATTCAAGGATATTGTGTATAGCAGTGTCTTTGAAGCCGTTTCAGATAAGGCCGTGGTGATGACACCGGAACCTGACATACGACACCATCTCGATCTGTTGCAACCTGCCGTTGTTGTGGATAATAAAGACAAGGACAAAATCGGGAGGATCCAGATCCGGTACTTGTGGGATGCCAAGGGCAACAGCGTTGCCTGGGCGCGTCTCGCTCACATGGGTGGCGGAGGTTCAAGCGGTGGTTCGTATGGAACTCATTTTGTTCCCCGGATTGGTGACCAGGTTCTTGTGGGATTCGAGAATGGCGATCCATCGCTGCCCATTATTCTTGGCAGCCTGTATCATAGTGAAACAAAGCCGGATTTTGCGACGGAGAATGGCACCGAAGAGGTGCTGCTCGTGAAGACGCCACGCCAATCAACTATCCGTGTGCTTGACAAGGACGGATCGGAGGAGATTGTTGTCAGCATGAAGGACAACAAGAATCTCATACGCCTGGAATTAAAGGAACCGAAAATCACTATTGAATCTCTTGACGGAACGATAGCGGTCCATTCAAAAACCATCCAATTGAAGGCGGATGATAAAATTGAGTTACAGGCAAAGAGTATCGAGATAACCACGCAACAGAACTTCAAGGTAGAGGCCAAGGGCAACGCAAACATGGAGGCGACCGGGAACGTCAACGTTAAGGGTACACAGGGCTGCGTGGTTGAAGGGACGGCAAGTATGACAGTGAAAAATGGAGCGGGCGGTGAGATAGCAATGAGCGGCCCTTCCGTCAATGTCAATAAAGGCGCGCTGGAGGTAGCCTGATGCCGGGGTTTCTTTTAACAATGAGTTGTGTTGTTACGTGTGCCCACGCTGGTCAGGCAAAACCCACGTCTCCCAATGCACGCGTGAAGATCATGGGAACCCCAGTGCCAATGTCCTCTCCGCCGTTTATGGTTGCAGGCTGCGTCATGGCGATTCCTCCTCCCGCAGGACCCGGACCCACTCCGTGTATCTCGGCAACGTTTCTGCCACCAACAATGACCATGCGGGTGAAGTCGATGGGTCAGCCTCTCTTATGCCAATCAAGTGCAACCGGACCCGCAATCACCATACCGCCATCCCCGCCGGTACCACTGCTTCCTGTTTCCTTTGCCGGTCAGACACGCGTA
>JANNSJ010000016.1:0-5326 GCA_031402435.1 Bacteroidota bacterium
CCGTACTTTGGTGAGTGACAACCAGGTTGCCGGATACCACGCGGCTGAATGGAATGGTATTGGCAATTCAGGTCAACAGCTTTCCAGCGGCGTGTACTTCCTGCATCTTTCTGCACGGGGAGTCAACGGTGCGTCGTTCAACGAGATCCGAAAACTAATGCTTCTCAAGTAATCACATGTCATTGCGAGGAGCGTTTTTCAGCGACGAAGCAATCTCATCTTTGGTACAAGTGAAAATGAGATTGCTTCGCCTTGGGAAGCAGGCTCGCAATGACGGTATATAGTTTGAAGTAAGACCATCTGTCATTGCGAGTAGCGTTTCTCAGCGACGAAGCAATCTCAATGCCGAAACAGATGTTTGTCTATATCATGACAAACAAACTCAATACAGTTCTCTATACTGGTGTAACGAGTAACTTGAAGCGAAGGGTATACGAGCATAAGGAAAAACTCAAGAGCAAGTTCACGGCACGATATAATGTGAACAAGCTGGTGTACTATGAAGTGTTTGCCGATCCCTACAATGCGATATCCCGGGAGAAGCAAATCAAAGCTGGATCCCGACAGAAGAAGATCGATTTGGTTAATAAGATGAATCCAGAGTGGGTTGATCTCTATGAGCAATTATGAGAGGCTTCGGGTTTGGGACTCACCCCACCTGTCTTTGCGAGGAGCGTTTCTCAGCGACGAAGCAATCTCATTCTTAGAACGAGATTGTTCCGCTCCTCAGAATCCCGCTCATGCGCGGAATCCGGAAAGCGGGACTTCGCCTTGGGAAGCAGGCTCGCAATGACGGTGGCTGATGCTTCTGAAGTAGAGACTCCGTAGGGGCGTATCGCGATACGCCCCTACGGATCGAATCTCTAGGGACGCCGGTAAACCTGATGCATGGACTACCGGCGTCTCTCTTTAATTAATGTACAATCGACTCTCAAAAGTAATGCAAACAACGTTGGTGGGTTCCACTACCCCGTGCTGGCACGGGGAAAAAATCAAGTGGTAGCCACAGTTGCTCTTTGGCGTGAAGTAGCGTAGTTTGGAACCGTACATTTCGATCAGTCTGCCGCGAAGTATTCCACGTTTTCTCTGTAATGTTGTGTACACCTCCTCACAGGAGAGTGCATATCAATAACTGCTGAATGAGACAGAGTTCTTTAGAGCGCATGATTCATTATCAAGACAGAATTTCCAGCCTTTCCATTCCCTCACATTCCACACAGGAGTTATCATGAAGCATTTGACACTTCTTGCGATAGCATGCCTTATGTGCATGTTCGTCTGTGTCGCGTTCGCACAGGACAACGCAGCCTCGCCTCTCCTAGGCGAAAGCGCCGCAGTTGACATCCTCTCTTTTCAGGCGCCACAGCCCGATGGTCCAATAGTTCCCAACTCTATCAACTCAAGTATCCTCAACATTATTACGGGCGCCTCGACCTCTGGTAATGGGAGTGCCCCCAATGGAAATTGGCGGTATATACGAAGCGCATACCTTATCACCGCTGCAGAAATGGCAAGCTCGGGATTTCCTCTCGCAGATGTTAACTCCATAGGATTTAGTTTTTCGACACCCCCAAGTATTGCAACAACGGGGAACCCTTTCATTGTGTATATGGAGAATACCTCCGATGCAACGAATCTCAAGAGCACGACATGGGCCACTGCAATCACCGGTATGACGGTGGTACATAACGACCCTATCACGTTACCTACAACTGCAGGTACGTGGGATGTTCCTTTCGTCGGGGGATCGCCGTTCACGTATACTGGAGGAGGAGTGTATATTGCGTTTGAATATCAGAATGTTTCCGATCCAGTAGCGACCGGTAATGTTGTATTCTGTAACACAGGTCTCCCATCTCCAATAATGTTGCGCAGTCAATCAGCTACAGTGCTTCCCACAACCATGGCGGGTACAAGTTTCCGCCCGTTTACCCGGCTGGGAACTTCACTGAATGATATTATTGCAATTCCAGTTGTCTATGCATTGGGAAAGATTCCTATTCCGTATGGCGTCCCGCAGATCATCAGCGCACCCTGCATTAACAACAGCGCTTCTGATGCTACGTTTAATCTCACCCTCACCGTAAAGGCTGTGGTCGGCGGAACAATTCGCCACACGGAGACCTTGACCGGAGTTACTGTCCTCGCTGGAGCAACGAGCGTTGTCTCCTTTGCAGGCTGGTCTCCTACAATAGCGGAAAATGACTCCATCATCATTACTACCTCCGTCATTGCTGGAGAAGACATACTTGGTAACAACAGAGCCACCATGGTTCAAAGCGTCAATACAAACAGATTTGCCTATTCTCAGGGCTCTGTTTCGGCAGGCGGCGTTGGGTTTACCGGTGCAACGGGTGACTTTGTTGCAAAGTTCACATCAGGTACATCTGCGGTCATTGACTCAATTCAGGTTAATTTTAATGCTGGCGGACAGCCATACCAATTAGGAATATGGGATGCGACTGGAGTCGGCGGAACGCCCGGGACCAATCTGTATACTTCCGCTCCGTTAACATCAGCAGCTGGCGTTGTTACTATTCCCATTAGCCCCGCAGTGGCTGTCAGCGGAGATTTCTATCTTGGGTTGAGGCAGACAGGAACGGTAAACGTCTCATTCTCATTCCAGAGTGAAGTCCCCATTCGCCCGGGGAAATTCTACTTTACCTCGCCTACGGGCGGTTCAACGTGGACTGACTTTTCTCCGGGAAGTCCATTCCGCTTTATGATTGAGGCGAACATTGCTGCGGGCTTCCCTATGTCGTATAGCTCAAGCACATCAACACAGAATGTCGGGCCGGTATTGCCAGGCAATACCAACCAGCAAATCATCGGTATGCAGGTGGTGACAATAGGAAATCTTCTGCCGGTCAGCGCGTCGAGTATTACAATCAATACCACTGGCACGACAAACCCTGCGACAGATGTCAGCAATGCAAAAATATACTACACGGGATCCAGCAGCACATTTTCACCGATCAATCAGTTTGGCGTGACGGTTGCATCACCAAGCGGTCCTGTTGTTGTTCCCGGCAGCCAGACGCTTGTGGGTGGAACAAACTACTTCTGGCTAACCTACGATATCAATCCGGGTGCCACGGTCGGTAACTTTGTCGATGCGGAATTCTCCTCTGTTACGGTTGCGGCAGTACCGCAGACGCCAACAGTGACTGCTCCGGCAGGGAACAGGCAAATCAAGGTTGCTCTGGCGGCCGGAGATTACACAATTGGAGCCCCTGTCTTCAACCGGATTACCGGAAGGTCACTCTATTCTGTGAAGCAGACACGAAGGGTGATGCGTGAGGTAGTGGTACGTTCCAATGAGAACGTTGCAAAAGGAATGGCACATGCCGGTATGAACAGTGAAACTTCAGCTCTTGGATCAAGTCGAACCGAACTGAGGGAAGTGGAAGAGGAATACACGGTGATGATGGAGAACGGCAGCCCGGCAACGGGTCGGCTCTATGCTCCACTGACCGATGCACTTCGCGCAGAGTACGGATTGTCAGACAATGGCGTGGGAGTCTATCCGACAATCACTGCTGCTGTCGCGGATCTCAACGCACTTGGTATAACGGGACCGGTGAGCTTCACACTGCTTGATCCGACATATCCATCTGAAACATATCCATTGCAGATCAACCAGGTGGCGGGAGCGAGTGCAACGAACACGATAAAGATTCGTCCTTCGACCACGAGCACAATCGCCGGTTCATCTGCCAGCGCCATCTTCAAGCTCAACGGTGCTGACTACGTCACGATTGACGGATCGAACAGCGGCGGTACGGATCGCAGTCTGACGATCAGCAATTCCAATGCAGGCCTATCATCTGCGGTGATATGGGTTGCGAGTATTCCATCTCCGCGTGATAGTGCAACGAACAACACTGTCAAGAATTGTATTCTGAGTGGTGGTACACCGGAGACAACAACACGCTACTGCATTCTCAGCAGCGGTTCATCTCCCGGCGGCCTTGCTGACGCGCAGAACAGGAATAACACATACCAGAACAATGCGGCTACCAAGGCATCCTTCGGTATTGCGGTGGTTGGTCCATCGGGTAATGAGAGCGGTATGGTGATCACGCAAAACACGATTGGCGTGACCGATACGATTGGCCTTAACGGGATTGCGGCATTCCAACAGTCGCTCGCGAGTATCACGAACAATACGATTAGCAAAGTGGTAACTGCATCGATCAACACCACATCGGGGATTCGCTTGTCGGGTACGGCCGACTCTGTGTTGGTCGCTGGTAACAGGATCAGCGGAATCAGAAATAACAATTTAGCCGGATGGGGTTCCAATGGAATCCAGTTGAACAACTCGATCGCGGGCGTGAAGGTCACTGTTGCAAACAACTTCATATGGGATGTCACGGCCGTTGGCTTCAATGATGGAACTGTTCTTGACAACGGGTATGGGATTATTGCAGTGACGGGTGGTGGTTACAGGATTTACCATAACAGCGTCAGTCTCAATACGAATCAAGCCGACTCCGGTCGACCGGCGGCATTTAACGTCTCGGCGGCTGTTCTTCTCAATGGGATCGACGCCCGGAATAATAACTTTGCAAACAGTCAGACGTTTGGCGATCAGCGGTATGCCGTCTATAGCGCCGCCGGTGACACAGCGTTTGGCGTGAGCAACCATAATAATTACTACACAACTGGCGCAAACCTCGGATTTCTTGGAGCAACCAACAGGGTAAACCTTGCTGCGTGGCAGGCTGCCACCGGTGAGGATGCGAACAGCGTGTCCGGTGATCCACTCTACGTGAGCGCAGTAGATCTGCACATCACGAATCCATCATCACCATCGGGCAATGCCGGAACGCCGATTGCCTCCGTCACCACAGACATTGATGGCGACGTTAGGACTGCTACACCCGATATGGGTGCTGATGAGTTTGCCGGTTCATCGTCGACCACACTCAACGTCGGAATTGCATTGGGCTGGAATTTGATCTCCAATCCTGTGACAAACCCGATTCCAGGTGACTCGGTACGTCAGATGTATCCGACGTCGCTCAATGCATATGCATTTGAGTTCGCTGGCGGGTATGTGCAGAGATTCATCCTGGCTAACGGGAAGGGATACTGGGAGAAGTTCCCCGGCGCAATTTCAGCCCCGGTCACAGGTACGCTTCGCACACGTGACTCGGCCAGTGTCGTTGCAGGCTGGAACATCGTCGGCTCGATCAGCAACACGGTCGATACCAATACGATCGTCAGTGTACCGCCCGGATTGCGTGTCTCCAACTGGTTTGGTTACACGGCTGGTTACACGGCAGTCACACAGTTGGTTCCGGGCAAGGGCTACTGGGTG
>JANNSJ010000017.1:0-61958 GCA_031402435.1 Bacteroidota bacterium
GTTTCAGGAGATGCCATACGCCTTGCAGGAGAGCCGACAGGGCAGGGACACTATATCGGTGTTGCCGAGTTGCGTGTGATGGGGACAGGTACTACCTCCTCTGGAACACCTCCCCGCCTTCCCAAGGACTACGGGCTTGAACAGAACTACCCTAATCCGTTTAACCCGACGACGACGATTATGTACAGTCTTCCTGAGGCTGGGTATGTGACAATTGATGTGTTCAATCTCCTTGGTCAGAGTGTTGCAACCCTCGTTAATGAGGCAAAGGCGGCGGGGCGGCATTCAGTGAGTTTTCTTGCAAACAATCTTGCAGATGGTTTCTATTTTTACTCTATCCGGGCAGGAAGCTTCAGCGAAATGAAAAAAATGATTCTCTTGAAGTAGGTTCAAAGATAACGACCACTTCTTTATTCAGGGCCTTCACAATTCTTGTGAGGGCCCTTTTGTTTTTCCTGAGTCTCACTCCATATGCAATTCAAGGCAGCCTGTTCTGCCTTGGCAACGTGTGACGATGAGTCAGCTGAAACTCTCACAGCTCAAAACTATTCGAGCTCTCAAGTGCACAAAGGACAATGATGCTCATCTCGTATCGGATTGCGGCGTGACCTCCGTACACTTTATACACAACTTGGGCCTTGACCGATGATTCTACTTAAGTAGTACCTTGTTGCAGAGAAGCGCTCGAGACTCTTGTCTTGAGCGCACTGCAGCATTGAACTACGAGGCAGGCCACCCACCCACACGCTGGTGTTCTTATCTCTCCCAAAGCCACCCGTTGGCCCAACAGTAATCCTTCTCGATGATACGGCGATCACTCGGTTCTTGGTTGATTTATCAAACAATGTGACTTGACTCTCATCTTTCACTTTAAGGCCCGTTCGTAACCTTTCTGATCGATATTCGACCAAAGATTTATTTCTTGAAATTCATTAATACATTTTGTAGTCTATATGTAGGGTATGCTGTAACGCGGGGACCTGAACGGAAGATGATGACCGCAGTAATTCATTGCAAGCCGCTTTACTAGCTTCATAAGCAAAGTCTCGTGGGAAGACTTTCGCCACAAAGGCAGTTCCTTTTCATCCTTCGTCATATCTCTTTCGACATGGGCATCTTGTCTTTACATCCGAAGAGATTTTGATTGCGGTTCAAGGACTGTCTGTAGCTGGAACTACTTGCATTGTATTCTCGGTCACAGCATGTCATATGAAATACTGTATTTTTCATATGCAGTCATACTTCTTCACACACACATCGATAACTGAAGAGTTACTCATGCCAAAACATTTGACGCTTTGCATGTCTGTCAATTGTCACGAGTTCATGGAGAACTACTGATTTATGGGGGTTATTCGTCTCTTGATAGCGTGTTTGACCGCCATGACAATCTCATGGCTTGTCACTCCATTTGTGATCAGGTTAGCCAAACGCGTTGGTGCAATCGATCAGCCCAGTGAACGCAAGGTCCACATACGACCTATTCCTCGCTTAGGAGGCGTTGCTGTTTTTATTTCGTTCTCCCTTGCTCTGGTGATTCAAGTACTATTTCAATCTGACGTCGCTTCATCATGGATAACGCAACGCGAGGGCATTACTTTTTGCTGCGCGTTATCAATCATGTTCCTTTTGGGGATTTGGGATGACATCCGCACACTCAAACCGCTTGAGAAATTTCTTGTACAGGCAGCTCTCAGCAGTGTCGTGTATGTCGCAGGCTTCAAGGTTTCTTTTTTCACCGGTTCTATTTTCTCGGGATTGACTCAAGTCGGTATATTCGACTATCTGATAACAGTGCTTTGGATTGTTGGGATAACAAATGCTATAAATTTGATTGATGGGCTTGATGGGCTTGCCTCGGGTGTTGCGATTGTTGCAGCGATGACAATCTCAGCGATTTCTCTCATTAATAATGACCCTGCAACTGCAACAGTTGCATTTGTACTTGCCGGTGCCTTGGTTGGCTTCCTTCGCTACAACTTCAATCCAGCCAAGGTATTCCTTGGAGACTCAGGGAGCCTGTTTGTTGGATTTGCCCTTGCGATCTTGTCTATTCAAAGTTCACGACAAGGTGTTTCGGATTATGCTCTTGCCGTTCCGCTGCTTGCTCTTGGTGTGCCAATCATTGATACGTTTCTGGCAATGGCGCGACGTTTTCTGAAATCGTTTCTCCCCAAGCAGCAGAGTAAGGATTCTTTTCTAAGCACTTTCAAATCAATTTTCTCGCCGGATCGAAGCCATATTCATCACCGTCTGATAGCGCGCGGCCTGTCTCATATGAAGGCGGTGTTGCTTCTTTACCTTGTGTCGTTCGGATTAGGATTTGGGGCAATCGCAATTCGACTTTCAAGTGGTAATGATGGCTCGCTCATCCTGCTCGTCATTGGGATGGGATTGATGATGGGGATAAGCCAGTTACGCTACCGTGAAATGGCGATCCTTAGAAATGGCATCGTGCTTCGCCTCTATTTACATCTCTATGACTGGCAGCTTTTGCGACGATCCCTTTTTCAAGGCCTCCTTGACTTGGGATTCATCGCGGCTGCTTTTTCATCAGCGTATTTTCTTGCTGGCAGCATAAGTGGTGGAATAGGAACCGGGCTAGAGCAATTTTGGTCTTCCCTTTCTCTGGTTAGCGTCGTTCAGCTTGTTGTGTTTTGGATATCGGGGTTGTATAAGGGGACAGTGCATCAAGCGGGTGTTGGTGATGCCGTGAGGACCATAAAATCGGTCGTTATGGCTACGGTAGCGTCCGCAGTTGTCATGAGTATTGTTTCGGGCATGGGTCTGAATGTTATGAGAACTCTGTTCGTGCTTGATTTCTATTTCATCCTCTCGCTGATCATATGTTCCAGGTTCTCTTTTGCGGCCCTAAAGTATCTGTTCGAAAAGGAGCATGCCGGAGAGAAGCGTGTTCTCATTTATGGAGCTGACTCTCACGGTGTTCTGATACTACAGAACATCCTTGGTTTTGACTCACAGAATCTTACTCCTGTTGGGTTCCTTGATGATGATCCGCAGCTTGAAGGAAAGTATTTGAATGGTTACCCTATCTTTGGCGGGCATTGGAAGCTGCACAGGCTTTTGGAACGTGTGAGTGTGAATGAGATACTTCTTTCAACAGAGAATATCCGCCCTGAAACTCTCAAACGGTTGAAAATGGCTGCTCGGTCCCACGGAGTGGTGATCCGTAGATTCCAGATACGCCTGGAAGATGTGTCACGGGAAGTGTCGAGAATCCAAAAAGATCAGAGTACAGTAGAGAGAACCGCGTAGCAATACTGCGATCAGTTGCCAAGCCGGACACGATTCGAAAGTGAATCCAAGGCAAAGGGCAATCACTCCAACCGCGAAACTTCTTTCGTCGTGAAACCGTCCTTCCTCGCTGCAGGTAATTCCTTGGAAAGCATCGACAAATTGTAACAACGCATTGCAGTAACGGCGACAGTTCTGCTCACGTTACATTGTCCCATACCGTCAAATCTCCCTTTCATTTTTGGATCGAAAATGGTATCCTTTCAATCAACAATCTGTTTGATGAGAGAGTAACAACATGTACATACTGGGCATCTCCTGTTTTTACCATGATTCGGCGGCATCCCTCATCGAAGATGGCAAGATCGTTGCGGCTGCACAAGAGGAGAGGTTCACTCGGAAGAAACACGACTTCAACTTTCCGTCGAATGCAGTCGAGTATTGTTTGAAGCAGGCCAATATTACCAAGAATGATCTGGCCTACGTAACATTTTATGATAAGCCATTCATCAAGTTTGAGCGGCTCCTGCAAACCTATGTCGCGTACGCACCGCGTGGTCTCGGTTCCTTCCTGATGGCCATGCCTCTGTGGCTCAAGGAGAAGCTCTGGATTCGTTCGCTCATTGTAGAGCATTTGGACTATAAGGGGAAGATTCTGTTCTCCGAACATCATGAGTCCCATGCTGCATCTGCTTTTTATCCATCCCCTTTTGAGCGCGCAGCGTTTCTCACGATGGATGGCGTCGGCGAATGGGCAACTGCAAGCTACGGTGTGGGAAACGGTAACATGCTTCAATTGTTGGCGGAGCTGAACTTCCCACATTCGCTTGGCCTGCTGTATTCCTCCTTCACCTACTTCGCCGGGTTCAAGGTGAATTCTGCCGAGTACAAGGTGATGGGTCTTGCCCCATATGGTGAGCCAAAATACGTTCAAACAATCTATGACCACTTGATCGATCTCAAAGAGGACGGATCGTTCAAGATGAACATGAAGTATTTTGACTATTGCGCAGGCATCAAGATGACGAATGAAAGATTTGCAGAGCTGTTTGACGGTCCGGCGCGCGCACCTGAATCAACATTGACCAAGCGTGAGATGGATTTGGCCCGATCAGTTCAGGATGTTACAGAAGAAATCATGCTACGAATGGCGCGCCACGTTCATAAAGAAACTGGAGAGGAAAACCTTGTGCTTGCTGGTGGAGTGGCGTTGAATTGTGTTGGAAACGGCCGCATTTTTCGTGAAGGACCATTCAAGAACATCTGGATCCAACCGGCTGCAGGGGATGCCGGTGGGTCCCTGGGTTCGGCGTTGCACGCCTGGTACGGATACCTCGGGAATACCCGCGTTGTTGAAGCTCGAAAGGATTCGCTCAATGGTTCCTTTCTCGGCCCTGAATATAGTGATGCGGAAATTGAACTATTCCTCAAGATGAACGAGATTGTGCATCGTAAGCTCACGCGGGAGGAACTCGTTAATATTGTTTCCGATCTTATCGCACAGGAAAATGTGATTGGTTGGTTTCAAGGCAGAATGGAATTTGGCCCCCGGGCACTTGGTGCGCGCAGCATTATTGGTGATGCCAGGTCCCCAAAGATGCAGTCGGTGATGAACCTGAAGATCAAGTTTAGGGAATCGTTCCGACCTTTTGCTCCATCTGTCTTGAAGGAAAAAGTGTCTGACTATTTCCAGTTCAATGGCGAGAGCCCGTACATGTTGCTCGTGGCACCTGTACAGCTGTCGCGCAGGGTAACGATAACTACCGGGCAAGAAAAGGTATTCGGGATTGATAAGCTTGATGTATCGCGTTCTGAAATCCCAGCCGTAACGCATGTTGACTATTCAGCACGGATTCAAACCGTCGACAGAGAAACAAACCCTCTTTTCTATGACGTCATCAATGCCTTTTACAAGAAGAGTGGATGTCCGGTCATCATCAATACATCATTTAATGTTCGCGGTGAACCGATCGTATGCCGGCCGGAAGAGGCGTATGCGTGTTTGGTACGCACGAACATGGACTACCTCATCATTGGAAGTTATCTGGTGTCCAGGGTCGATCAGAAGCCTCTGAATGAGGATGTTGACTGGACGAAGGAGTTCGAACGTGACTAAACATGAGACGTTAAGCGCTACGCCCAAAGAGATTCGGAAATTTGGCCTTATGTTCGGTGGTATCTGCGCCGCCGTAGCCGGGTTCATGCTGTATAAGGAAAACGGGCACTGGCCGTGGTTTGGTGGGGGATGTATATTCTTTTTTGCCGCAGGTCTTGGGGGTCACTCTGTTCTTCGGCCGATATACACCGGATGGATGAAGTTTGCATTCGTCCTGGGTTGGATCAATACACGGATCCTGCTGGGGATGTTCTTTTATTTGATACTAACGCCGACCGGTTTGCTGATGAGAGTATTCGGCAGTGATCTGTTGGATGAAAAGATGGAGCCGGAGGTGACTTCGTACTGGAAGAAACGCAATACACCGGTTGATCCGAAGTCAATGGAGCGTCAGTTCTAGTTTCAATGAAAAAACACTGCAGGTTCACGCATGACACACAGTGAGCAACACAGGATCATTCTTGAATTGAAAGACTATTCCCGGAAAATGAGAAGGTATGATCTTGAGGAGTTCAGTATGTTCGAGAAACGCGATAAGGATGATGAAGACCTTGATGCGAATTCCCGGAAACGACTCCTTGAGCTTTACACATTGTACGTCCCGGAACACAAGAGATTGCTGCCGTAATTTTCCGCAGTGACATGCATATGCTTGATCCTGACACTGTCATTGCTGCGTACCGCAATGCATATTTTCCAATGGCTGATTCGAGAACAGGTACCATCTCGTGGCATTCTCCGGATCCCAGGGCAATCATTCCTCTTGATGCATTCAAGGTTTCACGCAGCCTTCAACAAATTGTTCGAAGGCAAGTCTTTGAAATCAAAATCGATGCGTCTTTTTCTGAAGTCATTCACTCCTGTGCACGCAGAGAAGATACCTGGATTTCGACGGAGATCATCATTGCGTACACAACTCTGCATACGCGAGGGGTTGCTCATAGTGTCGAGTCGTGGCAACATGGTGAACTTGTCGGTGGACTTTATGGCATTGCTATCGGTGGGGCATTTTTTGGTGAATCCATGTTCAGTAGGGTCAGTAACGCGTCCAAAGCCGCACTTGTCCATCTTGTAAGCCTTCTCAGGCTCCGTGGATTCAGGCTGCTTGACAGTCAGTTTATGAATGAACATATGAGGCAATTTGGAACCGTTGAGATATCCCGTTCATCATATCTGGAAGAATTGTCTGCTGCTCTTACTGTTGATACTATGTTCTCCTTCTGAGCCGTGAGCGAACTCATAGAGCCAATGCCCTGCATGGATCGCTTCTGTGGGATTGCGCAATCCTTTGGGTCTGGCCATGATCAGGAATCAAGCATGGATGAGTAAGTAAATTACAGGTTGTAATAAAATTTGCGGCACAGGAGTTGCAACACTATCAAATACTAACTATATTCAGAGAAGCAAGTTGGGGAATCTGTCTTGAAGTAGGGGCTTAGATCAAGCCAACACCACTAAAAGGAGATTGCAAATGGTATCATCGCGAGGAGTACACAAGTTCGATCGCGTCACCATAAGGCTCGTTCCCACTGCGGATGAACGAAGCTTCCGACATGTTCCTACGACATTCAGTCCAACAGAACGAACGTATGGATGGCGTCATTTTGAGAAGCTCGACTACATGATCGTTCCGAAAAGAATTTCCAGCAAAGAAATTACCATCGAAATGTTTGTCGACCCGCAGGTAAAGGGGAAACCCAATGCCGCACAAATGGAAAAAATGATTCAGGGTTTTGTGAACACGAAGATCCAAACCGAGTGGATGGGACTTGAGCTCGCGGGCATTAGCAGAGAAAGTGCTGCTGCACCTCCGGAGCAAATGTTCCGGCGCGGGACAATCGAAGAAATCCTCGGTGCCGAATTAGAAAAATAAACACCGACGCCTGTTCGTCAATGCATCGGGAATGAACTCTTCAGTGCTTTTTATCTTCCGCATTTCATGACACCTACAACTCTTACACAAACATCTGCTTTCAATTTTACACCGAGTAAGCAAGGCAAAGTGCGCGATATCTACGATCTCGGTGAAAAATTGCTCATCGTTGCGACGGATCGACTCTCCGCCTTTGATGTTGTCCTTCCCGATGGCATTCCTAATAAAGGGAAGGTTCTGACACAGATCTCCGCGTTCTGGTTCAAACGGCTTTCCGACATCGTTTCCAATCATATCATCAGTACTGATGTGAGGGATTTTCCCGAACCATATCGATCCGCACATGAGGTTTTTGCGGGACGCAGTATGCTCGTGAAAAAGACAAAGCCCCTTCCCGTTGAGTGTGTGGTGAGAGGATACATTTCGGGGTCGGGCTGGAACGACTACAAAAGGACAGGATCTATTTGTGGGATCAAACTTCCTGCGGGACTGAGGGAGTCAGATCAGTTGCCTGAGCCGCTCTTTACCCCATCCACAAAGGCTGAAATAGGTCTTCACGACGAGAACATTTCGTTCGATACGATGGTGAATACTGTTGGCAGGAAAACCGCAGAGCAGGTTCGAGATCTCACGCTCAAACTCTACCAGGAGGGAGCGAAGTACGCCGAAACGCGGGGCATCATCATCGCTGACACAAAATTCGAGTTTGGTCTGGACGAACAGAACAACATCGTCTGGATCGATGAGGCGCTCACGCCGGATTCGTCGCGGTTCTGGCCAAAGAATCAGTACAAGCCCGGCGGGGCTCAGCCAAGTTTCGATAAGCAATTCATCAGAGATTACCTCCTCACTATAAACTGGGATAAAACTCCTCCCGGCCCCCATCTTCCTTCCGAAGTTATCCGCACCACCGGCTTCAAGTACGAAGAGGCGCTAAAACTTCTGACCGGTTACGACGTCCAGTAACATAATGGGTGAGACATGAGTAAAACCGAAGTCCGTTCACCCGACGGTGATCGTACGAATATTCATTTCCTTCTTCCGGACTCGTATCGATTCTCTTTGAATTCTCTCCCTTGGAGTTTTCCGCTTGAGACGTGGCCAGAGCACGGAACAAAGTTCATCTTAATAAAAAGTGGATTATCCCGTCATGTGGTTCGGTTTTTAGAATCGGGAGGGCATCGGTTTGCCATCAAAGAAACCTCCCTCGAAGCAGCCCGGAATGAAATTGGTTGTTATGAACGTCTTTTGCAATTGGAAATTCCAACTCTCGTTCCGATTGGGGTCGTTGTGCGCAATGAGGGCCTTGAATCCGTGAACACAAATGTGGGGCTGCAATTGCACCAGCGCCAGGTGGGATATGTTGTAACTGAATTGATGGAAAAAGTGCTTCCGGATCTGTTTCTCTTTCGGCGGGCGTTCTCTGAAGTGAGTCGAAAAAGAATCTGGGACGCGGTGATAACTCTGTTTGTCCAGATGCACACTCGGGGAGTGTATTGGGGCGACGCATCGCTCAACAATATGTTGATCCGTTTCCAGACAGAAACAGTTCCAGAGCTGGGCAACAGGACGGTGCTCACGGCTGTTTTGGCGGATGCCGAAACCGTCGAGATTCATCCTTCACTCTCTGAACGAATGAAAGCGGCTGACGTGGAGTTTTTTCTTGAATCAATGCTCTGGACAGATGCCGATCTCAGGGCAAGTGGCGTCGTGCGCGATCATATAATGACTCAAGACGATCAGGCGTATATTCTTGCGTCATACAAAGAACGTTATGATCTGGACATAGAAATGCGGGCGTTTGAACTGGTAACACATATTGATGTTGACAAGCTGCTGGGTTCATTCAACGTCAAGGGACATGGCCAGTTGCTTCTCAAGCACATCAATGAACACAAATGGTACATCAGTGAACGTCAAGGCTGTGAAATCCCGCTGATTGAAGCAGCCGAGAATTGGTACAAAGAGGTGTTTAAGCCGGTGTGTCGAATTTTCAATGAACATGGATTGATGGCATTTTTTCCTGGCACGACTGCCTCCAGCCTCTACGCAGAAATTATGGAGCATAAATATTTCATGAGTGAGCGAGAACAACGAGATGTTGGTCTGCTTGCTGCACTGGAGGATTACTCAAAGAAATTCTCAGTACACGAACCTATGCAATCAACGATTGCTACAATCCTCAAATCGCTCAGGCTTTTTCTTTCTGGAAAACTTGGCATGTCCCAAAACATCTATCTCGTGTGAGGCTGGTTCGAATTTGTCAGGAAACTCCAACGATGGTTGTCGTACATGAAATGACGGGAAGCGGATCTCCGTTTACCACGCCATGTCTCCGAAATTGATGTAGCACCAAAACGCAAGACTTAGGGGAGATGGGAGACAATCCTGATGCTTACGGTTGGTGGTTTCGTTGAGAGTTAACGGTTGGAAAGGTTGCCGACCGATTTGAGCGGACCACGCTATAAACAATTGTGTCTCCGGCTTATCGGAGTGGTTAAGAAAAATGCCCCCCTGAAATTTAGGAGGGCATTAATTTGAGAACGGAGACTGCGCCTTGTAATCAAATATCAGCTTTTAGATAATATGGCAAGTTCCGCTTCATTCGCTCTCGTTGAGCTCTATAAAGATTTTCCTTTTCCTTGCAAGAGGTGCAACGGTATGCGCCTGGACGACCACGGAATTCACGAGCGCAACTACGGCAAATGGTCAAAGATCGCTTCTTCATTACAAAAACTGATCCTTTCTAAACTAATTAATTATAGCTTTTCCTACTAAACTAAACGCTAAGATGTGTTGGTTGGTTCCTAGTTGGGGATAAATTTTATGCACCACAAACATAACAAAATTATCCCAAAGACTCAAGAGGGTTTACACTTTGAATAATCTGGTATTGTCTTCCATTGTTGTTTCCAATAGGATTGTGTATAGAACACAAGGCCTTGGTACAACACAGCTAAAGTGATTGTTTAAAAAAAATCTTGCATTTGAGACTCCTTTTGGCTAATTAAGATCAACAAACTAAATTTGCAGGATTTAACACTTTTTTGGAGAATTCATGTCGGATCAGTTACGTCTGGAGGGGATTCTCGAAGGTATAATTGGCGGGTTCTTTGCGCTTAATAATCAGTACCAAATTACCTATTGGAACAAAGCAGCAGAAGTTGGTACAGGAATGAAGGCGGATGAGGTTTTGGGAAGGAACGTGTTTGAAGTATTTCCCAATGCAGCAGGAGCGACGTTGGGAGAAAAGTATGTCTTGGCAATGGACACGAAGACCTTTCAGAGTTTCGAGACAGCATACAAAGATGAGCGCTTTGAAGCTTGGTATGACGTGAGGATTTACCCGGCAGAAGATGGGATATCAGTGTTCTTTCAAGATATCACTGAGAGGAAGCGAGACCAGAGGCAAAAAGAGGTGTTGGTGGAAATTTCGAGGGTAATTAACTCGGCTCGCCACCTGGATGAATTATGTGTGCTTGTCGGGGAGAAAATCTCCGTTTTGTTTGAAATACCCTCAAGGTTTGTCTGCATATATCTGTACGATCCGCATGGAAATGAGGTCCGCTTGGTTTCTCCGGCACTTCTTGATATAGAATTTGAACACGAAATGGTTCATCAGAAAGTAGAACAAGGCGCCAAGCATCTTGTCGCCAAGGCAGCTTTCATGCGCGAAACTGTTCTTTCCGATCAGATCTCCGAAAGTACTGTGGCGGGACCGTTTCTTGATGAGATGCGAGTGAACAACCTCAAAACTCTCATCCTTATGCCACTTCTTGTTCAGGGGGAACTCCAGGGGGTACTCGAACTTCTTAGTATCAAGGAAAGGGATTTTGTTTCCAATGATATCGAGATTCTCTCTGTTGTTGCGAATGAGTTGGCCGGAGGTATGGGACGGAAGCGTTTGATGGATGAACTGCGAACAAAGAACCTCGAGCTTGAATCTCAAACGCAAAAGGCTCTTGATGCAAGCGACACGCTTAAGAAATTTCTTGCCACGTTCAGTCATGAGCTTCGATCGCCACTCAATTCAATCATAGGATTCTCGGAATTGATTGCTTCACAATTTAAAGATCTCCCTCCTGAATCCATTCAGGAGTTCATGCAAAACATCAACATCAGTGGCAAGCATCTTCAGCAGATTATTAACGACATCCTTGATCTCTCGAAGATCGAAGCCGGCAAGCTGGACCTGCATATCGCAAGCTATCCAGTATCATACTTCCGAGAGAGTGTGGGGCGCGTCCTGGCTGCGGCCATAAAAGAGAAATCCATTGGGTTGGAGTTTGATTTTTCTCAAGAGTTCGATGAAATGGTTGTTGACCAAACAAGATTCAAACAGATACTCATCAACATTGTCTCCAATGCCATTAAGTTCAGTCACCCCGGGGGGACAGTTCTCGTTACGTCTCGGAGGGTGGAAAATGACATTCAGTTTGAAGTTCGCGATAACGGTATCGGGATAAAACCGGAAGAGTTACAGGGGCTTTTTAAGCCTTTCAGACAAGCAGCCAGCGGTCGGGAAATGAATCATCAAGGGATGGGTCTCGGTCTGGCAATCACCAAGAAGCTTGTTGAGTTGCATGGCGGTACGATATGGATTGAAAGCGAGTGGGGAAAGGAGACAACGGTGTTTTTTAAGATCCCGATGATTGTTGATGCGACCTCAGAAAACATACTGCAAGCTGGAATGTTGCTGGATGCCCTTGAACGCGAAAACTTCACAAAGGATCCCAATATGAAACCGCTTGCGTTGATTGTTGAGGATTCTCCGCAGGCCGGAGAACTTCTGCAACTATATATTGAGTCGGCAGGATATCGTGTTGAGATAGCGCGAGATGGTGAACAAGCAGTTGATATGGCAAAGCGGCTCAGGCCGAATGTGATAACCCTGGATTTGATGATCCCGGTGAAAGATGGTTGGCAGGTGTTGAAAGAACTTAAGAGGCATCCTTTGTGCAAGCACATACCCATTATCATCGTCTCGATTGTAGACGAGAAGAACCTTGGGTTCAGTCTTGGCGCGGTGGATTATTTTGTGAAGCCTGTCCAGAAACAGGACCTCTTGCAAGCAATTGAAAGGGTGCATTTGTTGCCAAGGGCTGGCAATCATAACCCAACTGTGTTGGTGATCGATGATGATCGAGTTGCGATTGATCTTATTCAGGTCATTCTTGAAAACGAAGGGTATAACATTTTGAAAGCCTTCACAGGAAAAGAAGGAGTGGAGATTGCTGCACGCGAGCATCCTGACTTAATTATTCTCGATTTGATAATGCCTGAAATGTCAGGGTTCAACGTGGCATACCAACTGAAACACATCCCTGCAACCAGAACAATTCCTATAATTGTTTTAACATCAATGGAAATTGACCATGACACCCAGGCCCAATTAGGTTCTTATATTTCGGGGCTAATGAGCAAATCTTCATTCACAAAGCGTGACCTATTAAGAGAAATAACGAATATTGAAACGCTTAGGTGAGAGAACAAAAATAAGCCGTATTTGTTATCAGGTTGTGGGTTCTGAGGTCGATTTTTTTTTGCTTGACAAATTGCCTGTTAGTGGTTATATTGATCGGGTAAAACGAGAAAAACACAACCATTAGGAACTTGAGGGTCGGTAAATTAATGACTTATAAGAAACCGCTCAGTGTTGGACAGGTCGCAGAAATATGCAGGGTCAGTAAGAAGACTGTTCTCAATTGGATTTATGATGGGGGAATGAAGGCTTTTACGACGTATGGTGGGCACTACCGTATTTGGCCTGCAAACGTTAAAAAATTTTTGGAAACGACGGGTATGGACATTCCGTTCGATTATGTTGATGACCGCACCACCCACATTCTCATAATTGATGACGATCATGATTTCTCAACCATTCTAAAGAGTGCAATTGTAGCAGACCTGCCTGACGTCGACGTTACCACTACTGATGACGGCTATGAAGGCTTGATGTTAATCGGTGAGTTAAAGCCACAACTTGTTATTCTTGACATTAAGATGCCCAAGCTTGACGGTTTTCAAGTCTTGGAACTTCTCAAAACAAGAAAAGCCGACCAAGATGTTAAAGTTCTGGTGATTACTGGTTATCTGGATCCAGAAACCCGACAACAGTTATCTATGACCATTGCCGATCATTGGATGGATAAACTCACGGATATCAATACCATGATCAAGACCATTGCAGCGTATGTTCGATCGGAGAAGCCAATGTTCTTGAGTGAAAAAAATGGCTGATGGAACTTCCTGAGCCTGTACAGCCATTCAGTGATACTACAAATCAACTTAAGAACCTCAAAAACGGGATTCGCGAAATTGCGCACGACATAAACAACCCGCTTGGTATTGTCCGCATGGCCGTCTACTTCCTGCTGACAGCGAACCCTACGAGTGAAAAACGGGATCAATATTTTAGAGCGATTGAAGGCGGTCTCGAACGAATCGAGCAAAACCTGCAACGCCTCAAAGCGCTAGGAGAGAACCCCGCTATACCGATTCCGCATTCCCCACCAGAAGATCGGTAAATGTCTTGGTTCGGTACGGCTGTGATATCTAGAATTCTCGCTCCGTGGGCAACTCTTTTAACCCCTCTTTCGTATATTTGATAATGACCAAACAAATTCCGCGCATATTGCATGACGCCAGAGAGATTTGCCTGGATACACTGATCGTGTTCTCACTTCTCTTTTCTCTCGCGGGATGCTCTGAAGAGCGACGCATTACAACACACTCTGATCAGGCATTGGCAGCGTACAATATCGGTGTATCACAGTGGCAGAGATTTTATTACACCGAAGCCAAACGGGCATTTGATGAAGCGATACGGTTGGATTCCGCGTTTGCAATGGCGTGGGTTCGGCGTGCTGCTCTGGATGATGCGATGCAAAATCGCGACCAGGCTCGCAGTGATATTGACCATGCGATGATTTTGCTGCCTCGCATTACGCCATTTGAACAGATGTTCATCCGCCTTCAAAGCTATAGATTAAGTTTTTCCAATGTGCAGGCAGAGGGGCTTGCAGATTCAATGGTGCGGCTGTACCCGGGAGAAAAGGAAGTCCACCTGATACGCGGCAACCTCTATGATCTCAACAAGAATTTCGATGAGTCGATTCGGTCGTACAAACGGGCAATCGGTGTTGATACGAGCTATGCTCTTGCGGTGATGTCTCTTGGTTATGCCTACTCAACGATCGGCGAGCAAGAGAAGGCCGTTGCGCAAATGGAACGGTACATACGGCTTGCGCCTGACGCTGCAGATCCTCGTGCGAGCTTCGCGGATATCCTCCTTCGGGTTGGAAGATATGACGAAGCGCTTGATCAATACCACCAGTCGCTGGTATTGAAGCCTGACTACTGGTATTCGGTGATCCAAATTGGCGCGATCTACATGTTGAAGGGAAGACTGAAAGAGGCTGAAGAACAATTCCACAAGGGGATCGCAGCCCTGCCCGCGAGCGATCAATTGAAAGCAACGCACCTTGCGTTGGACGGCAATCTCAACCTGCTCAGAGGTCAATACAGGGAAGCGGTTCAAGAATATGAGGCGGCATTGCATCTGGACCCGGCAAACGACGAAGCGGCATATGGGCTTGTCAACGCGTTCCGAAAGCAGAAGGAATTCAAACGCGCTCACGAGATGCTCGTTGGTATTCAGAAAGAACTTGAGCGCCGCAATATGGCCCCCTCACAATACATGTTGAGATACAGTTTGATCAAAGCGAAACTGCTGCTGGATGAAGGTGAGCAAGAACGTGCGCGTGCGTTGTGTGACAGTGCCCTTGAGTTCTCTACGTCCATTTCTCGTGGCCCGGTCTTTCAACTGATTGCTGAAATCTGCGTCCGCGAGCAACAATACGAAGAGGCATTCGATGCATGCGAAGAAGCATTGCGGGTCAACCCGAACCATCCCGATGCATTGTTTACCCTGGCGAAAGCCTACTACGGAACGGGCGATGATGCGATGACCGGGGAAATACGAGGACGGTTGCTCGCATTCTGGAAGGAAGCCGATGCGGATTTCCAGATGCTTCGCGACCTCCAACAGTTGCAGAGTAGACGCCGAACGCCATCTCCCACATCAACAACAACGGTATTCATTGCCACGGCAGAAAACTAAAATCAGCGTTGCACACATTCCGTCCTCACGTTGTGTTTGTAACTCCCTCCCGATTTCCGTACTTTAGTCCCGCTTTGCTCAGAGTTTCAGTCATTATCAGTCAACAGTTCAATGGGTTTCAACTGTGGTATTGTCGGTCTGCCAAACGTTGGCAAATCCACACTCTTTAATGCCATCACCGCTGCCGGAGCTGAAGCGGCAAACTATCCATTTTGCACCATTGATCCGAATGTCGGGATGGTGGCAATCCCGGACGAACGTATAGACGTCCTTGTGAAAATGTATCAACCGCCTAAGATTGTTCCCTCGACCATTGAATTCGTTGATATAGCCGGACTTGTAAAGGGCGCCAGTCAGGGTGAGGGGCTCGGCAACCAGTTTCTTTCACACATCCGTGAGGTTGACGCTATTGCCCACGTCGTCCGTTGTTTTGATGATTCCAATATCATCCATGTTGATGGCTCCGTTAATCCCAAACGCGATATTGAAGTCATCGAAGCGGAATTGATTTTCAAGGATCTTGATACTGTTGATAAGAAATTGAACGAAGCGCAGAAAAAAGCAAAGACTGGTGATAAGAAGCTGAAGGCGGAAGCTGATCTCTTCGCCAAGGTGAAGGAACATCTGCTGACCGGGAGACTTGCACGGTATTTGAAGATTGATACCGACGACGAGCGGTTGTTGCTGCGGGACCTCCATATGCTGACGAACAAGCCGGTAATGTATGTGTGTAACGTTCACGAAAAGGATGTTGCCGGAGAGAATGCGTACGTAGCTGCGGTCCGTGAAATTGCTGCGAAAGAAGGGGCCAAAGTTGTTACGGTGAGCGCTGCTGTTGAAGCGGAAGTTGCCGAACTGCCGGTAGGCGAGCGGAAGGGGTTTCTGGAAGGGCTCGGGCTTAGCGAGTCAGGGTTGGATAAGGTAGTTCGGGAAGGTTACGATCTGCTTCATCTTATCACGTTCTTTACTGCGGGCCCCAAAGAGGTTCATGCCTGGACCCTCCGGCGCGGTGCCACAGCTCCGGAAGCAGCAGGTGTCATCCACTCGGATTTTGAAAAGGGGTTCATTCGTGCCGAAATCATGAAGTACCATGACCTCGTTCGCCTCGGTTCAGAGCAGGCCATAAAGGACAGCGGCCTTCTCCATATCGAAGGCAGGGAGTACGTTGTCGAAGACGGCGACGTCGTCCATTTCAGATTTAATGTTTGATTCTTTATTTGGACTCCATTATCTTCCTACCACTTCATGTCGCTTTATTTCATAGTAATTTCTCATTCACATCTAAAGGGTAAATCCATGAACCACACACGAATAGTGCAACTTCTTTGCTGTCTTGCGATTATTGGCGTGTTCTCGATCGGTATGGTCGGTTGCAAAGACGATGAGACGACGAGTCCGGGCGGGACAACGGTTGTTCCTATTACGGATAATCTCTTCCCACTCACGGTGGGTCACGTCTTTACTTACAAAGGGTATGCTACCGCTGCCGGCAGCGGGTCACAAATCCCCGACCCGACAAACTCATACACAACCTTTTGGACCATCCTCTCGAATGCACAACCGACTCCTTTGGGGGGAACAGCCACGCTAATCAAGGATAGTACAAGAGGTCCCTTTGGACCGGGCGGTGTGGTGGTTGGCGTAAGTCGGAATTTGCTTATCAGGAAGGACTCGGTAGGCGATTTCCATTTTATGCAGTCGCTCAATCCTTTCAAGAGAGCATTCGGGATTACTGTTGCGGACAGTGGATATTTCTGGGTTTCTGTGGCGCGGCCTACTCAAGGAGTTGCTTCAACCGGCGCACAATGGACCGCGTATGATTCGACCTTCAGCGGAACGGGAGGCACTGCCATTCGTTTGCAAATCTTTGGTAAGATTGAAGCTCAGGAGACGATCACAGATAGCAGTGCTGGGCATACACAATATACAACATATCGATCCCGCACTTGGAGAAAGGTCACTGCTGGCGGTTCGGTCGTGCAGGATGATGCCACGACATCAAGGCTTTGGCTTGTAAAGGACGTCGGTCCGGTGCAGATACGGATCGTTGAGGATCCGGAAAACATTGGCCACTTCCGTGTAATGCAAGCAAAGAACTTCTAGTATTATTTGAAAAGGGCTTCCGGTTATAGGAAGCCCTTTTTTATGGGTGATGGGGAATATCCGCTTTGAGTTGTTTTCAAATCTCCTTCCACGATTTTCAGGGCAATAACATGCCACTCATGGTATTCGCGAAAAATAAGTTCCATAGTCTCTTTCTCGTGTGCTCACTGGTGGCGTGTCTACAATACTCAGCCCATACGCAGACCACGGGAGAAATCAAAGGCCGTATTGTTGATCGCAAGTCGGGTTCTCCTTTGCCTTTGGTGAATGTTATTGTAAAAGGCATGAGCGTGGGTGCAGCCACCAATGACAACGGTGAGTTTGAGATCAAGGCACTTGCTCCCGGAACATATACCCTTGTCATTTCGATGGTCGGCTATGAATCACAGCAAGTGATGAGTGTTATTGTTGACGCAGGTTCGGCCTTCACACAGAATATCTCGATGGAGGAGTCATCCGTCCAGCTCGGCGATATCACGGTCTACGGAGCGTCTCTCCGCGGAGAGAAAATCACCGACGCACCGGCCTCTGTCTCTGTTCTTTCATCGTCTGAGATCAAGCTCAATGCTGTCAGTGGTCAGGTTCCAAAGTTGCTCGAAATGCAACCCGGGGTCGATATCGCGCAGAATGGCCTGAACGATTACAATGTGAATACCAGGGGGTTCAACAGTTCTCTCAACCGGCGGTTACTCGTATTGTTGGATGGACGGGATCTTGCCGTCGCATTTCTTGGATCCCAGGAATGGAATGGTCTTTCGGTGCCGGCAGAAGACCTTGGAAAACTCGAACTCATTCGTGGACCGGGCTCAGCCTTATACGGCGCCAATGCATTCAATGGGGTTATCAATATTCTTACACCACGACCGAGGGATATAGCCGGTGGAAAGATTACAATCGCCGGTGGGGAGAAGAACACAATCCGCACAGATGTGCGATTTGCTGCAGTAGCGGATCATTGGTCATACAAAGTAAACGCCGGTAGGTTTCAGGGTGATACATGGAGTGTTTCGCGCCTGACGTTCCCATTCGAGTATTCCGGGCTCAACCCATTTTTGAACACCGAGGTTGTTCCATTGAACAGGGGAAAGGTTTCCTCGACATATGGCTCTGCCCGCGTTGATTATGACGGCCACGAAGCAGCAACAACAACCACCGCGGAGGCAGGCATTACTCAGATTGAGAATGAAGTGCTTGTAACCGGAATCGGTCGCGTACAGATTCCCAAGGCGATCAAACCGTGGGGGAGAGTGAGCTACAACTCGGATCACTTTTACGTGCAGGGATGGGGAACAGGAAGAAACTCGCTTCAACGGCAGGTCTCGTTGTCAACAGGCTTGCCGCTCGACGAAAAATCGTTCATTGGCCAATTGGATGCTCAGTATCGCTTTTCCGCATTTGAGGACCAACTGTTTGTTATTGTCGGTGGAGCCCATCGATATCAATCCGTTGACACAAAGGGCACGCTCACGCGTTCTCCTCACTATGACAACCTCAGTGGCATCTACACGCAATTGGAATACAAAATCCTTGACGAATTGAAAGGAATCGTTGCAGGCAGGCTCGACAGAAGTACTCTGCATAGGAGTCAGTTTTCTCCGAAGCTTGCGCTTGTCTGGACTCCGGTGGTTGGACACTCTCTCCGCGCAACCTACAACAAGGCATTTCAGGCGCCGAACTATTCCGAGCTTTTCCTGAACGTACGTCATCCGGTCCGCAATCTTGTGTACTTCGGGAACGAGGATCTTATCGTGGAGAAGATCACAGGGTATGAAGTCGGCTATAAGGGAGTTTTTGTGGACCGGGTCTTTGTAACGCTGGATGTGTATTACAACCAGCTTAAAGATTTCATCACCGACCTCGCCCCATCGGTGAACCCAAAGTATCCCGGCCAAATTACTCTTCCCGGAGAAACGGTAACGAGAACAGTCTGGTCGTACGGAAATGCCGGAGAAGTCAACGAGTCGGGTTTTGAGGTCAGTGCAAACTACTACGTTGACGATCACCTGTCCGTGAATGCAAACTATTCGTTCTTCGATTTCAAGATTCTCTCCAAGAATGCCAACGATGTGTTGTTACCGAATGCTCCCAAGCATAAAATGAATGCCGGTGTGAACTATCAACGATCCGATTACCAGGTCGGCATTTCGGCAAAAGTTATCCCGACATACGATTGGGCGGCAGGTATCTACAAGGGGCCAGTTCTTGCATACACGCTTCTAAATATGAGTGCATCATATCAGATTTCAACACAGATTGGATTGTCATTAAACGTGACCAACTTGTTGGACCGAGAACACTATCAGATTTTTGGCGGGTCCCTTATAGGGAGAAGGGCAATCCTGGGAATGACGGCGACGATCTAGTCAATAAGGAGGGTTCATAGGCGGGGAAAAGAAAAGGCAAGCCATCGCGGCTTGCCTTCTTTTTTGCTGTTGATAATCTCCGAATATCTATCCCGGCATTCCCAGTTTCTTTTTTGCATCGGGAGACATTCGGGCTGACGTCCAGGCAGGTTCCCACACTATCCTTACATCTGCATCTTTCACGCCCGGTACTTTGAGCACGCTGGTGCGCACGTTCTGCGAAATCATTCCGCTCATCCCGCAGCCCGGTGAGGTGAGCGTCATCTTTACTCCCACCCAGTCATCAATGATCTTGATGTCGTAGATAAGGCCGAGATCCACGAGGTTCACCGGGAGTTCAGGATCGTAACACTCGCGCAGTGCATCAAGGATTGCGGCCTCAGAAATTACAGCAGTTGTTTGTTCACTCATGATCAGACTCCAATATGATTCTGTTTGTAAGGTATTCCTTTATTGAAGGAGTGTCAAGCGGGTCGCCCCGGTCTCATTTGTTTTGAGGGTCAGCACGTATAAATCAGCAGTTCACCGACCAAACCATAGCTCCTTCATGATCAGGACAACAACAACTCCATAGCAGATAAAGAGGGAGAGTCCGGAGAGCAACACAAGCCAGCTAAAGCCGGGGGACACAAGCCTGACGAGCGCAACACCCCCAAATGTTGTTACAATTGCCACAAGTGGCTCGATCAACAGGAAGCGTTTCAGTCTTTCGTTAACGGTGGAGGAGAAATAGAATATCGATCCAACGACAAAGAAAACAAGTGCAAGCGAGAGTACGTGATTGTGAACAAAAACGTACATCTCATTCGTTGATTTAGCGTAGCTCATTTCCTGGGCGTTCTCACGGTGTCCATTGCCAAGCAACTGCTCCTCCACACCTTGAGATGAGAATGATGTCGTGTGTTCCACAAAGAAAAGACCAACACCGTATCCCAGGGTGAGTACAATGATGAATGTGGTGAGGAAGAGGCGCAATGTGCTGTCTGCGTCGCGTAGCTGGAAGTTCAATGGCTCTCCCACGGAATATGCTCGAGCCGTCCTTTCAACGTGTGGAGAATGCAAAGGACTTTCTTCACCCCTAATGTGATCGAACGAGCAGAGATAGTTGCCCCGGTAATGTTGCGGATGTCACCGCCAGGTCTTAGCGGGTCCGTATGTTGTTTGTTCATGAACTGGTTCAACCACGATGAGTTTCGTATCTCACCTCCATATGACTCGCGATAGGCAAGGACTTCTACACCTTTCACAACAAGCTCTGGAGTTACCACCACAAGGTACGTGATAGGCTGATCCTTGCCCATTACATTGTCGATAATGGCATATCCCAGGGGAGTATTGTTCACTACAGGGACAAGTACATCGACTGAATCCCCGATCCAGCGTTGCTTGCTTCTCGTCAGAACTGATTCGGCATCAGCGGCCGTAACGGGCAAGGTACGGCGTTGAATATTGACCGCATCCGGAAACATCCGAAGGAGGTGTTCGTTCGCCTTATCCACTTCCCTCGATGAGTCTCCGAAGACCCATTCAGCAGAAAGGGCTGCAAGCAACACCAGGGTTTTCACGACTCTAGAAGAAATAATAGCCAATCCCTAGGTTGAGCATACCAGAATTCTTAGACGAACCACTGTTCTGCTTGTTGTTGAGAAACGTGTAGTCAAACTTGAATGCCGTATTGTAGGTGGGTTTGTATGTCAATCCGACCACTACGTCGGTGCGGTTGTACTGCCGTAATTTTTGGAAACCTGTGACCGAGGCTTGTGTATCATATCCTTCGTAACGAGCAAAAGCATTGATCTCTTCTTCGGTTTCTTCACATAGAAGTGGGAGAAAGTTGTACGATCCTTCGACATAGTATCCGATGATCTTGTCTGCCACGTTGTTGCCGAACTGTGAGTTGATCTTCTCCGCTTCGCCGATTGTGGCCAGCGCGCCAACCGCCTTAAGTGTGAATCGGTCGATTGAGTATCGTATGTCTGCTGACCACATCGAAACCATAGCGTTGCCAATGCTGTCATGATCCGCCGAAGAATTTCCAACAAAGAACGATCCTCCGAGCATCAACCCCAACCACGGTGAATAATCTACGCGTCCGGTGAATGATGGATTGGCAGGATTGCTTTCAAGAGCCTCTTGTCTTCCACCCCGTACTCCATTCATCGCGCTAAATCCCTCCGCATCCAGTCCGGCCACAATGTAGAGTTGATAACTGATGCCATCGGCGGGAGATCCAAACACTCCAACTCCGGATTCTCTCCAAGTCGTTGGGATGATGACCCGATCAACATTTGGCCTCTCCACGCCATTAAACGTCGGTGGCTCGTGGGATATATTGGTGAGGCCAACAGGGGGGAGGATGATGCCAGCTCGCATGCCGACGTTTTTGTGAAAGCGGTATTCAAGGAATGCCTGTTCTACTGCGACTTCACCGCCATGAGGGTCTCCAGCTTCCAGTTTCGTGTGTTCGATTTCGACTTCCGATCTGAAGGAGAGGTTCTCATTGAAATCGTGGCCCAAATAAAGAACAAACCTGTGGAAATCCAGCACTCCACGAGTGTTGCCATCGGGTTCGTTGTAATGTAACTCTCCATAACCACCCACTGTTGTCTTTGGTTCAAATTGGGCGAAAGCAGAGAAGGAGACGAGTGATGCAGAAATCAACAAGGGGATACGACGATGCATTGAAACCTCCTTATGAAAGCAGTGATGTTGACATTCACACTACTTCCTTGACAAACTATCGTCCCTTCTGTATATTGACACAGAGAAGAGCACGAAGCGAAAGCAGCGTGAATCTTTTCGTGAATCGGAGCGCGCTCACCTTTGCCGAGGTATCCCGCCTTGCGGGATTGCAAGCGCGCTCCGGTCGTTTTATTTGTTGCGTACAATTCCTTCCGTGTACTTCGGTTGAATTTCAGTTTTCAGCTTCTCAAGTCTCTGCGAGGTCGAGCAGCAGTCACTGCCACACAAGCGTAGCTTCGCTCGCCGCCGCCGTCGCCGCTCGGAACGCCCGAGTAGCACGGCCGTGACAGCTACTATCATCAACGAAGCCACCTGTTGCCAATCCATGTCAGCCTCCCCATCCCATCCATAACCCTGTGCGATACACCACGAATGTCATTAAGTATGCAAGAGTGCTCATATATCCTACCTGGAACAATGGCCATTTCCATCCGTTCGTTTCGCGGCGCATCACAGCCACAGTTGACATGCACTGCATGGCTAGCACATAATACACCATCAGGCAGATTGCCGTAAGCGCCGTGAATACTGGCTGCCCGGTGATTGGATCCTTATCCTGTTGCATCTGCTGGCGGAGCGAAACGCTTCCCTCGTCGTTGTCCGCGTTCTGGATATTATAGATGGTTCCCATTGTGCTAACGAAGACCTCGCGCTGGAGAATAGATCCCACCAATCCAATCCCGATTTTCCAATCGAATCCCAGTGGTCTGATCAAAGGCTCAATCATGTGTCCTGCTTGTCCGGCAAAGCTATGCTTCAGTTGTTCAGCGGACGTTGCATTGTCGAGTCTTGGGTAACTCGCAAGGAACCAGAGGATGATGGAGACCCCGAGAATGATTGTGCCGGCTTTCTTTAAGAAGAGTACAGAGCGCTCCCACATGTGTAACAGGAGAGACTTCAACGACGGCATTTTGTAGGGAGGGAGTTCCATGATAAACATGGGAGTAGCGCTCTTAAGCAATGTCTTCTTGAACAGCCATGCCATTGCCAGTGCAGCGACGAGGCCGAGCAGGTACATGGAGAGCAAAGTAATACCCGCCAGAGAGAATACACCAAGCACGGTTGACGTTGGAATGAATGCGGCTATGAGAAGCGTGTACACAGGAAGTCTCGCACTGCAGCTTATGAGTGGAGCGACGAGCATTGTTACAAGGCGGTCCTTGGGATTCTCGATTGTTCGCGTTGACATGATTCCGGGGATTGCGCATGCAAACGAGCTCAGCAATGGAATGAACGATTTTCCATGCAGCCCGACCTTGCTCATCAGCCGATCCATGATAAAGGCTGCTCGGGCCATGTAGCCGGTATCTTCCAGCAAGCCAAGGAAAAGGAAGAGAAACATAATTTGTGGGAGGAAAGTGACGACAGCAGCGACGCCACTCAATCCACCATTCACGACCAGGTCTCGTAGATCACCCGGGGGCATCAGCAACGTGATGTGCTCTCCAAGCCAATCAAATCCATCACCAATCAGTTGCATGGGGATGTTCGCCCACGTGAAAATAGTCTGGAACATGACGGCCATAAGTCCGAGGAATACGACGAACCCCCATATCCTATGCGTTACGATGCTATCGATCTTGTCGCTTGTGGTCAGTCCTGAACGCTTGCTTTGCGTGACAACTCTACCGCAAATCTCTCGTATCCAATCGTACCGCGATTCCACAAATACGGACTGTCGATCGAAACCCAGGAAATCAAGCCTTTGATGATCCTTCTTCACATGTGCAATGAGGTCCGGCGAAAATCGATCCATGCGTTCCAGGACCGAACTTGGCGATGTCAATAGCGACATCGCTTCGTGAAATGCATCGTCTTCGGGGAGATTGTGGTGCGACTGCAGCATTCCGGCGAGCTCTTCGCATTCCTGGTGCACGGGATCGGGCAAGTGCCACTGGCGAACCGGACCGGCGGCTATGCCATTGTGCGCGATTGCTTGCTTCAATTCCGGAACGCCTATGTTTCTGCTCGCGACCGTTGGAATAACCCTCACACCAAGCTCCCGGCCTAGAGCATGAACGTCTACTCTGATTCCTTGCTCTTCAGCAACGTCAACCATGTTGAGTGCCAGAACGATCGGCAGTTTCCTGTCGATGATTTGACTGACCAGGTAGAGGTTGCGCTCAAGGTTGCTTGCATCCACGACACAGATGACGAGCTCGGGTGGGAGAGTGTCCTGAATTTTACCAAGCAGGACATCCGTTGCAACTTTCTCATCAGGTGAATTGGCTGTGAGACTATATGTGCCGGGGAGGTCGAGAAGTATCGCTTCGATTCCATTCCCCAGGTCGATCCGGCCTTCCTTTTTCTCGACGGTGACGCCGGGATAATTGCCGACCTTCTGTCTCATTCCGGTTAGAGCATTGAAGAGCGTAGTTTTTCCGGCGTTGGGGTTTCCAATGATTGCGATGTGGTGGAATCGCGACTGCATGGGTTTCACAGTGAGCTTTCTCTCCGAACAACAATTGTTTCTGCTTCCAGTCTGCGCAATGAAAGCCGGTAGCCTTTGATCTTTACTTCCAGCGGATCGCCCATGGGGGCAATGCGAATGAGCTCAATCAGCGCGCCTTTGGTCAATCCCAACTCAAGCAGGCGTTGGCGAATACCGGGGGGTGCGGTGGTCAGTTGACTAATAATTGCCCGTTCGCCGGGGCGAAGAATGTTGAGCGTAATCTCTGTCATTGTTGCCTGACGGGCGATTCGAACTCCGAAACAAAGATGTCTTCTGCAATCGCATTGTTGAGGCCAATTCGTGTGTTGCAGACTTCGCAAATCAAACAGACCCCGTTTCTGGAGATGCATCGGATCGTGGAATTCTCACAGAATCCCATTTCGCGCAACCGGGAACAAATCTCGGGGGACGATTCGAGCTGTTGAACATGCAACTGCATTCCGACGGGTGCATTTGACAAACTCAAGCGTGGGCGCATACGCATAATTGAACCTATGTATTCTTCTTGCATTTTGAACACGTTCCAAATATTTGAAGTGTTGAACTCTGAGCGACAAAGTTTTTGTCGGCGCAAACATCTTCCTGGATATTTTCCAGTTTCTCGCTGATGAACTCTAGAATGTCACCGCATTGCAAGCATATCAAATGGTGATGGTGTGGGCGTCCAAAGGCTTTTTCGTATCGAGAGGTGTTTTCTGCAAATCTGTATTTTGATACCAGCCCGCAGTTTTGAAGAACGTCGAGAGTGTTATAGACGGTCGCTTTTGAAACCTTGACACCACCTGCTATCAATCTGTAGTACAATGCCTCGGCATCAAAATGACCCTGAATTTCAAGAACAGCATCAAGAATGGCATATCGCTCGGGAGTAATTCTTTGCTTTCTCCCTGATTTCAGATAGTTGGTAAGTACGTCCCGAGCTGCTTGATTGTCCATTGGCATCCTTATTTAGAATTAGACTAAATAAAAATAGGAAATAGATGCCAGCTTGTCAATAGCTCGTCAAATAAATCTTCCATTCAATGGCTCGAATGGAAGTTGTGTGTGGAAGTGGTTTTTTGCAATTTTGTACCACCTTCATTTTTTGCACAAATTGCTTGCTTTTTTTCCTTGTTTTTGTATATTTCCAAAAGCAGTTGTTTAATGTATTCTATCTCATTATCTACCTGAGTTGAATAGTCCAAGTCCAAACTTATGGTTTTGCCGGAGAATAGGGCAGTTGTTGCAGCAGAAGTTTGTTGCTTTGGCAAGTGTTACTTAGAATCTGTTTTTATGCTCTGTTGAGTATCGAAGAGTCCTCTTTTAAGGACTAGGCAAAGAGAAAAGCGTTGAGTCGACTACCAACAATCAAGACAGTAAAAGAAGGGCTAACGTACATTGCAACAACACTCACACTATAACAGGAGGTACGAATGAGTAGATTCCAAGAATTGAAGGACATTATCGGGACATTCGAGAAGGACTTCATAAAATTCTATGACAAAGGGAACAAGTCCGCAGGAACGCGGGTGCGCAAGGCGATGAACGAGTTGAAACGAAAGGCGCAGGAGATCCGCAAGGAAGTGCAAGAAATCAAAGCTCAGGCAAAAGACGAGGCGTAAGCAGGGTTGGTGAAAACACAGTGGGAGGCATACTGTTGTGGCTGCGGTGGGATGGTCACAGTACAGTGTGTCTCCTGTCTGTAACGGCGAGCGCTGATCTGGTTTGTATTTCATATTCCAAACAGAAGAACCCATCTTTTGATGGGTTCTTCTGTTTGATTATGGCTGTTCGGCCAGGGTTCTTTGAGCCCTTCGTACGGCCTTCACTTTCTTCATCCTCTTCTTTACGGAGGGCTTCGTGAAATAGGCACGCTTCTTAAATTCTTTCAATATGCCAGAACGCTCATATTTCTTCTTAAATCGCTTTAATGCACGATCTATTGGCTCATTCTCGGATACCATAATGCCTACCAAAACAATCACCTCCTTGGTATTTTTTTAAATGTCTACGTAGTTGATTTCAGTTTAATCTTGATCGGCTGTAACACTCTCAAGCAGCCTTCGTTCACCGACTTTTTCGAATGAAACCACTATCGAGTGTTCTCCGCGCGATGTTCGTTCTTTGGAAATAATCTTCCCGACATCATCCCATCCGGAATGGAAAATTGCCTGACCGACCGAATAAGTAGTCCCCGGATTATATTCCGTGCAATCAGTCTTCTCCGGCTTTTTCTTCGACTCCTCTTGCAGCTTTTTTAGTTCGCTGGTATCAATGAGAGACGCGTGCCTGCATCTCGTACAACGGAACCAGGTCTTGTCCGGCTGGTTTTCTACAGATCCCACCATTTCCATCTTGGCAACACGCTCACAATGGCCACAATAGTGGGAAATATTCTTTCCCCTTGCCATAAACAACCCTCCTATCAAAATCAGTTGATTCGACTTGAACTCGGGAAGCGGTATCTGGAACCGACACCGGTGTGGCAGGTGTGCAAATTCTAACCATTAACAAGGTAGTGTATTCCATAGAATTTGTCAAGGAGTCAGTTTGATGCCTTGCTTCCGCTCTTCACCTTTTGTACATTTGAATCATACGCAATGCAATTTGGCTGCATTGTGATTTCCGGATAAACCCTGCGACCCGTTCAACCTTGGGAGCTGGCCGTTTGGTCCATGGAATCATGCAGCTCAAGAGCAAATAACGATCTTTACGGGCCCTTAGCTCAGTTGGTTAGAGCAGCAGACTCATAATCTGCGGGTCGCAGGTTCGAGCCCTGCAGGGCCCACAGCGTTCGCCACTTTTCGTGTCACAAAACATCCCCTCCACACTGTTCCAATTCAAAATTTGAGCCACGTCTTGAAGCTGCTGAATTCTTGATCATCGTTTGGCATACAGGTTCGTTGAGAGTAGTCGTCTCAAAAAATCGGTACTCCACAACAGGAAATTCGCCAAGGTACAGAAGAACGAGGTTCGACATACGCTAGAGCAATATCAGATTGACTTGATCCGAAAGTTGAAGGAAGTCACCACAAAATTCAGCAAGACTCTGGTCCCAGAACTTTTTCGTTTGGTTCTTGTGAGAAATACTCGAATGATTGTTTGCGTCTTGACACCTATGTGTGCAAGTACGAGTCACGGCTTACGTTTTGCAATACTCTGATAGATGCATCACACTGTTTGATGCAAGAGAAGCGCAGATTGTATTTGCTGTCTCGCAAGATTTGTTGTCATGCGTATTTTTTTATCCACTGTCTTTTCTCAATACGAGATGGTGTGTCTTCCTTTCATGGAGCCGGGTTGCAAATGACTTCACCTTTTGTTAAGTTCGTTCGCGATTGAAGGCTCCACGATGGTCTCCTCTGCAGGTCCTCGGTGTAGTCACCTCTGACAGATTATCTCGCGCAGGATATGGAACACCGGGTTTTTCCAACATCAGTAACGAAGTTATGCATCCCAAGCCGGAAATACTGTTGATGAAGCTCTTCGTGTACCTGTCATCGCTTTCGAGGTTGCAGGTACTTGGCGTGGGCCTGTTGCTGGCCGCGCTTGTCGGCAGTATTGACTATGTGACAGACGTCCCAATATCATTCACGGTTTTTTACCTCATACCAATTGTCCTGGTGAGTTGGTATAGTGGCAGAGGGTTCGGCATCCTGCTGTCTGCATTGGGCGCTGCATTCCATTTGTTTTCAGATTTTCATTCCGGCATACACGCCGACATCGTTGTCTACAGTTGGAACGCGGCCAGTCGCCTGATTATTTTCATCGGTGTGGTCTGGATGCTCAACGCAATCCGTGAAACGCAACGCCTCCGCCTGCAAAATGAAATTGACCAGTATACGCGCATTGTAGAGACGGCGTTCGAGGGAATCATCGCGCTCGGCAAGAATGGCCGTGTCCGGTATGCAAATGTCCGCGCTGCACAACTTCTCGGGTACGCAGAACAGGAACTCTCCGGCAAGCCGTTTGAAGAATTGGTCCCGGACGAGACGTCGAGACGCTTGATCGAACCCGGAAGAACCGGCGATACAGTAGAGCTGATGAAACCGGTCGAAACTCAATTTCTTAGAAAACACGGCGGGTCTCTTTGGACTCTTGTGAGTTCGCGTACGTCTTTTGGCGCGCACAATGAATATGAGGGCATGGTTCTATTGGTGACTGATATTTCTGAACGGAAGCTTGTCGAGGAGGAAATGCGCCGCCGGTATCGCGAGATCTCGGCAATGCAGCATCTTTCCACCGTGCTGGCACGTTCGAACGACTTGGAAACACGATTGGAAAATGCTCTCAAGACAGCCCTTGACGTGACAGAGTTTGATGCCGGCGCCATCTTCATGTTTGATGAGAAGCAGAATGATTTGACGCTCCAGCATTCTATCGGATTTCGGGAAGGATCAGCTGCTGTACTCCAGCGATGGCCTGCCGGAGTAGGGATAACCGGCCAGGTTTGCAAGACCGGCGTGGCGCAGTTTGTGCCCGATGCTGAACAGAACGATGATATCGATGCCCGCATACGTACCATGGAAGGCATCAGGGGATTTGCATCAATCCCCCTTGTTACAAAAGACACCGTTCTTGGCGTGATGAATCTTGTGCGCCGGACACCCCACACGTTTTCGATTCAGGACCAATCGATGCTCCGCGCATTTGGCAATCAGATTGGCGTCGCGCTCGATAATGCAAAGCTGTATGAAGCGGCACGGAGCGGTGAACAGCAGATTCGCAGATTGTCCATCGATCTCGTGCGGATACAGGAAGACGAGCGAAAACGGTTTGCCCGCGAGTTGCATGACGGGCTTGCGCAATTGCTCATGACCCTGCGCGTCAACGCCGAACTGGCGCTGAAGAGTCTCGGTAGCTCGGGCGGACAGGTGGAACACCATCTTCATGAAATTGTCGCGTTGGTTGGGGAGGCGGAAAGTGAAGCAAAGCAGATCTCGTATGACTTGCGCCCGGCGATCCTCGATGATTTTGGCCTGACGGCAGCGTTGCAGGTGCTGGCGAAAATGTTCTTTCGACGCACCGGAGTCGCGGTCGATCTCCATGTGCCTGACACGGACCTCCGGTTTGATTCCGTCATCGAGACAACAGTCTACCGGATTGTGCAGGAACTCCTTGCAAATGTCGCGAAACACGCCAACGCCTCGGCAGTGACCATTCAGCTCCTCGTTCGTGGCAATCTGATCGCCCTTACGGTTGCTGACAATGGCAAGGGGTTCAACGTGAAGGAGAGCCTGGCGTACCATGACGATGAGCCGCACAGCGGCCTGCGTAATATGCGTGAGCGGGCTGAATCGTTGCGCGGGATGTTTCGTGTTGAGTCCACTCCGGGCAGGGGCGCTGAGTTTGCAATAGAGATACCTCGTACGCTCGAAGCTATTGACATGGAACCAAAGGGGGAAATGTTCGCATGACGTCAGCCAAAAAGATACGGATATTGATTGTAGATGATCACCAACTGGTACGCGCGGGCATCGCCGCGTTGCTGGCAACCCAGGCGAATATGGAAGTCGTGGGGGAAGCCGCCGACGGAAAAGAGGCGGTGGAGAAAGTGAAAGCCCTGATGCCTGACATCGTGCTGATGGATATCAGCATGCCGATGATGGACGGGATCAAGGCAGCCCAGGCGATCTCCGAGATCTCCATGTCATCCCGGGTGTTGATGCTGACCCAGCACGGGCAGGAAGAATACGTCCAGCGGGTGATGCACTCCGGCGTGAACGGCTATATTCTCAAAAACTCGCTCGTCGAGGACCTCACCAAAGCGATCCGCGCAGTGCATGAAGGGAAACGCTACATCACGCCAACGGTGTCGGAAACAATGATGGACGCCTACCTGAAGACCCCGGATGGACCGCAGTCGCGGAAAGATCATAAGCGGCTCACCAACCGGGAACATGAAATCCTCGATTGTGTGGCCGACGGATTCTCAAACCAGCAGATTGCGAACAAACTCTTCATCAGTGTCAGAACCGTGGAGTTTCACCGTACAAACATTATGGAGAAACTGGGTATCCACGATACGGTCAACCTTGTCAGATATGCCATCCAGCGAAAGCGTTCCGGCCTTGATGCCTGAGCAAGAGGTCTCCAAAAGTCTGGCTTGATGGTGTAGTGGCGACGCACCGCGTCGCCGAACGGGACTTTTCATCGGGAACCGGCCCGACGTGCGGGACAATGTCCCGCCACTACCGACTTAGTTAGACAAGCCTCATTGTGTTGAAATTCGTCCTACCGCTCCACCTTTCCTTATTCCATTTTCAGCAGACGCACTTCGTTGTGACTATATATAGAAGCAGAGGTGCATCGCATAAGGAAACACCTCTTTGTCCGCTACGGTTAGCTCCTCCTGTCTGGAGTTCCAGTTCGTCGAGCAATCTGACTACGGGTTTACCTGCGGAGGATTCCTTTGCTCCCTCGTAGAATCGCGGGGTAAAAACCCGTGCTACCAACAGTTGCTTATTACATTCCGTGCACGTAAGTTTTGGCTAATCCCTTCTTATGTTGTACAACCGTATGGGCCGGCGGACTTCGTCTCGTCAGTTCATATCCGTTCTCCTGCATTTGTATAGGCATCATTGTTTTTCTGCTTGATGTGAAGTCGGTAATACGAATCTTGTTCCGGGCATGGCTGGCGCGCATGGTTGGCGTATCGTTGCATGGGGCCTGGTGTTTGTTTCTCCGGTAGTGTACGATGCTGTCGGGTAGTTATTGAATATGCGAACTCGGAATATCTCTGTGCCGGCGTTCAGGGCCGCCGTGATTCCAACAACTTTTTGGGGGGTTGAACCACACATATCCCGCTCGACGTTACTCTACTCTATAGTAAAGTAGATACGGGAACGAAACGAATTCAGGAACCGCCGGGATCTGGAGATTCTCTTGCCGGGTTGGTTCCAAGGAAGGTTATCCCATGTTGGATTGGACACGTGATGGGGAGTGAGAAGGAACGCATACGTGTATTGGTTGTTGACGACCACGATCTTGTGAGAGCTGGACTGATCGCTCTGCTGGGCCACGAGAGAGATATTACCGTGGTTGGCGATGCAAGTAACGGTGTTGAGGCGAGCGAGAAAGTTGACGTCCTGATGCCCGATGTTGTGCTTATGGATATCAATATGCCGGCGATGGACGGGGTTGATGCGACCGCAAAGATCACCCGTGAACACCCATCCGTCAGGGTTCTTGTTGTCACACACCTGGAACACGAGGAATACGTCAAGCGCATTATGCGCTCGGGAGCGAGCGGCTACGTGTTGAAGAATTGCGCCGCCGATGAGTTAAAGCAGGCGGTGCGGACCGTCCATGCAGGAGGTCAGTTCTTCTCCCCCTGGGTTGTGAAGATGATGATCGACGGCTCTCAGGCAGGCCCGGCTTCCGAAGCCGCGGGCAAAGGCGTTTCTTTGACGCCCAGGGAGAGGGAAGTGTTGCAGCGTGTGGCCTCGGGCCATAGCAATATTGCCATTGCCACGCAGCTCGGCATCAGCGTGCGGACGGTGGAATTCCACAGGGCAAACCTGATTGAAAAGATCGGTGCACGGGACGCGATAAGCCTTGTCCGCTTTGCCGTTGAACAGAAGATTATCAGCCTGGAGATGTAACCGGCGCAAAGCAACCAAGCGGCCATTTCCCACAATTTGAAGCACAGTCGCTATTTTTTTTGGTTTATTCCCTCGTGGTACCACGAGGGTAAAATACCGTGTTCACAACAGTTGCTTTTAGGGTGGTCAGGGTGTACCTTGACCCTCACAATTAGGCTTCCCTGATTCTCCCTACACATGTTGTTGCTACTCGAATCAATCCGCGGTAATTTTTTTCCATTGCAAAATCTGTAAAGAAGTTGGTGCGGGGAACTTCCCGCAGAATTATTGCAGAGTGTAACGATTGTCTTCGCGCAGCAACAAACGAAAAGCTACACGGTCGCAACAACCCAGGATGGCATACATCTCATAACCATTGATACAACCCCGGAAGTCCGTGCTTCAATTGCAAACTGGTACAACCCACAGCGGTATTTCTCAGCATGTCGCGCGCGTGCGTGTTTTATCGCGTCCGCTTCCTGTCTCATTACGGCAACGTCTTTCTCTTCCCGAATATTTTGTTAGTATACCACTCACCTTCCCATCCACTGGAGGTTCTATGAAACGTTTTACAACATTGTTCGTAGTTCTCGCACTTATTGTGCTGGCAACTTCGGGCGCATTCGCGCAGAACGTGATTGACTATTCATTCGTCAACACGACTGATCCTTATACCGACCTTGGCGCGCTGGGCGATACAATCGCCACGGCAACGCTGGACGATGCCATTTCGGCACCGGTCAATATCGGGTTCACGTTCAAGTATGCCGGTACGAACTTCACCCAGTTCAAACTCAATACGAACGCATGGATTACATTCGATGTGGGAGCGACATCCACAACGAACTACACCGCCGTGGGTGGAAGTGTAGCGGATGTGATAGCGGCATTTAGTCGGGATTTGGTTGGTACATCTGTTTTCGGTCCCACGCAGTACAGGGTCTACACCTCCGGCAGCGTTGGAAGCCGCATTTGTAAGATACAGTGGAACAATATTGGTCTCTACAACGGCGGTGCCCAATCGGGCAATTTCCGCATTCAGGTCTGGCTTTACGAGACTTCAAATATAGTTGAGATCCGTTATGGTACCTCAACTCTCCCAAGCATTCTCTCGCCAACAGTTCAGGTTGGATTGAAGGGTGGTTCGTCATTGTTTTCGACCAACACGAGAGCGCTCTACAGCGACAGTACCGGTGGAACGAATTGGACAAATCCACTGCTCGGCGTAAACGGCGCATCAACAATGGCAGTGAGAGCAACCGCAGGCACGTTGCCCGATAGCGCGCGAGTGTACCGGTTCACACCTCCCGCATCAGGAAGTCCGCTGGCGCCCTTCGCAGCCTATACAATTGACAATAGTCTCCCAACAGGCGGAAGCAACTACGCATCGTTTGCAGAAGCGTTCTCTGCTCTCAATACCAAGGGCGTCTCCGGTCCGACCACGTTTACGGTAAGCGGTGCCGGCGCCATCGTTACTTATAATGAGGCAAATCTTACACTCGGCGGCGTGCTTCCGTCAGGTGCAAACACACCGTTGCTCTCGACACTCAGCGCGACGAATACGCTGACGTTTGTGAATGATGCCGGAAAGACAATCAACCTGAGCGGACAAGGCACGAGCACCTCCGACTTCGCCATCAGGCTCGCTGGTGTTGATTATGTTACTTTTGACGGCATCAACGTTATCGATACGGTTGCTTCCATCGCCGACTCGACAAACCGAAGACTTGAGTATGCTTACGTTCTTTGTAACGCTTCGAACGCAGATGGAGCAACGAACAACGTCATCAAGAATTTCACTGCTAATCTGAGAAAAACGAATGGTTCTGTTGCTTCCTTCGGAGCAGTAATCGCAAATGGAACATCTATCCTCGGAACGACTACGGGAACTGCCGGAGCGTATGCCAGCCGCGCCAACAACAACAAGATTCAGAACTTCTTTATCACGAACGTCAAGCGCGGTGTTCAGCTTGATGGTCTGCCTTATCCGGCATATAACGAAGGGAACGAAGTCAGTGGGCCGGCATTTACTTCTGCCGCGGGTGGTGTTTGGACCGGCGGCTCACGTGTAACGAACTTCGGTACCTCAAGTACAGGAACCGATTATGGTGTAGGTATTGATGGTGAGAAGGGTGCGAAAGTATTCAATGTGCAGATCGACGGTGGTTTGGAATTTTTAGCGTCATCGGCTGCTCTTTCCGGTATTCATTTTGGAATCTCAGCAAGCGGATCCGACGGATGTAATGAAGTTGAAATCTACAATTGCGTTATTCGTAATTTGGAAAACATCAGTGGGGCAACAAACACTGCCAATGGCATCCGGTGCTCTGGTACGGCATTCCCACATACAGTGAAAATCTACAACACAGCGATTTATGACCTAAGGAATGGTATTGCTACCGGTGCAAATGGGGTTGTCGGTATCCAGCTTACTTCCTCAATCGTTGGCAACAAATTTGAGTTGTACAATAACTCGATCCATATCACGAATGTTACAGCAGCCGCCGGTACTGCAAAGGGTATAGGTATCGATGGTAATGCGGGCAATATCGTTATTGCAAAGAACAATGCCGTCTCGGTTACCGGAGGCGGGGCAACCGGTGGTGCGATTGGGTTGAATGTTTTCTCAGCCCAAACCTTCCTCAATTTCTCGAACAACGTGTATGATGTTGGTACAACCAGTGCGACACGTCGCGTTGCTGTGTACCCGGCTACTGCAAGAATCAATCTCATTGATTGGCAGAGTGCGCTCGCATCGGCAACAGTGTATTCGGATGGTATTGACCAGGGTTCCGCGTACGGCACTCCGGGTTTCGTCGGTGCGACGGATCTTACGTATGGTGCCTCCAATCTGGTAAACAACAGCGGTGTTGCGATCTCCGGCCTATCAACGGCGGGTGATATTCTCGGTGTTGCCCGTGGTTCGAATCCCGATGTTGGTGTGTTCGAAGGAGATTTCTCCGCAGGCTTTGTTGATGCAGCCTCAGCGGGTATCACAATCACCCCGCTCGAAGGAAGCGTCGCTTCCGAAATTCGTGTCATCATTACTGACAACCGTCAGGGTGGTGCAGGTACAGACAGCTTAAAGGCGAGACTCTGGTATCGAGGCACGCCGTTTACAGGTGCGTTCTCAGAGTTTGGTCCGGATGTAGCGCCGGCCGATTCAGGCAACGGCGAGTACCGTTGGAGCACTTCACTCCGCTCACTTGCAGCGGGAACATATCAATATTATATCGTCGTTCGTGACTCTGCGGGCAACTCGTTCGCGGCTCCGACAATGGTTGCGGGCGGTGTTGCACCGGGCTTCTCGGTGTCACCGGCCGATCCGGGTTACCTCGGTGCCAATCCGTTTGCAAGCGCAGGTGTTCGGACATTCCAAAATGTCGGAACCACCCTTGCCGCAGGAACATACAGCGTTGGCCCCACGGGCACGTATGCTTCGCTAACTGCTGTCGCTGCTGACCTGAGTGCCAGACCCCTTACAGGTAATGTGCTATTTGAACTTCAGGCGACCTACACAGGTGCCGGCGAAGTCTATCCAATTGTCTTCAACCAGCCGTCGTACACGGTTGCAGGGCCGGTGACAATAACAATCCGTCCCGATGCAACGGTGGCTGCACCGCTGACTACGATCGGAACCCCCGTTGGAACGAACCCGCTTATTGTTCTTGACGGTATGCGCGATCTTACGATTGATGGTCGCCCCGGTGGAACTGGTTCAACAAGCATGTGGACATTTAGAAACGCAAAGGATAGCGCGGCAATAAACAATTGCGGCCCAACCTTCGCACTTGTTTCTGATGCTTCCCGCAATACGCTGAAGTATCTTTTGATCCAAGGAAACGCTTCGGTCGCTGTTACAGCCGCTCCTTGGCAGTCCTTGGGTATCAACGCTGGAGTTGTCAGCATCGGAGGAACGTTCTACGGTGGCAAGGGAAACAACAACAACACGGTTGACAACTGCGAGATTATGAACAATCCCGTAGGAGCGGTTGCTGTTCCATCGAATCCACTGCGCGGCATCATTTCGTTTGGTGCAGTGAACAGTTACAACGGAGGCAACACATTCTCCAACAACAAGATTCATGACTATTTTAGCCCGGCAACATCGAGCGCTATCGGTATCCAATTGCAGCAGGATGGCGGAAGCACGATCACCGGAAACAGCTTCTATCAAACTGCACCGAGAACCACGACGGTGTCGATAATTAACATCCTTTGCTCTGCAACGACCGCTCCAGGTTGGACAATCACCAACAACTTTATTGGTGGTTCGGCGCCAGGTGCAACGGGTGGTCCGCTGGTTGACTCAGTTCTCGCCGCAGGTACAGGCGGGTTCCAGGGATTGAACGTCAGCACACTCCTGAACACGAGTGGAACGACAATCTCGGGCAACGTCATCCGTAACATTTTCTTCAAGTCGGCTTCGACAGGAGCAGTTGTTGCCCAGTTGGCCGGCATGATTCTCGCCGCCAACCAATATCCGGTACTTGTTCAGGATAACGTTATCGGCGACAATACAGTGGATGCAAGCGCATCGCCGAGCATCCTTATCCAGACAACCGCATCTGTTACGCACACATACTTTGGTATCTTCTCCGGAAACGGAACAGGTACGGGTGGTGCGTTGACAATACGACGCAACCAGATCGGTGGAGTCAGAATCAACACAGCGGGAACGCTTGGTGGTTCGTTTACCGGTATCCTGAACCAGTTCACCGGTGCGCCGTTGGTTGTTGACAGCAACTTCGTTGGAAGCGCTGGAATGTCAAACAGCATTTACCAGACTTCGAATGCGGTTGTTGTCGGTATTCAGGGTACATCCCCGATTGGCCAGACAAGCGTCAATGGCAACGTTGTTGCTAATATTACGCTCGCAAGTGCGGCATCCGCCACGGCCAGTACGTTTACCGGTATGACGTTCTCAACAACCGGCACGTACACCATGACAAACAACGTCGTTCGTAATATTACGAGCAACTCCAATGCAGCAACCAGCCACCTTGGAATTATCGTAACCTCGGCTGGCCTGAACAACCTGATCCAGGGCAACACAGTGCGTGACTTTGCCTTCACGCCATTCACTCCTGCTACTGCGACCAACATTTTTGGTATCGCAATAGTCAACACCGCCTCAACGGGCCGCATGCTGAAGAACCAGGTTTACAATATCGTAAACAATTCGACAAGCACCTCCGGCGGAATCTTCGGTATCGCAAACCAGGGCGGGTTGAGCTGGACATACTCCAACAATATGGTCAGCCTCGGCACCGGATCTTCTGGTGATATCAATATTATTGGTATGCAGGAACGCAGCGCCGCTGCTGGGCCTGGTGAAATCAACTACGTATATAACAGCGTGTGGATTAGCGGAACCGTACCTACGGGTGCGTTACCGACATACGCGTTCAGCAGAACTGGTACGGTGAACGGAGCCATTGTTTCAGTAAAGAACAACGTGTTCCAGAATGATCGATCCGGATTGCCGGGCAATGCGAGAGGTTTCGCAATCGGCAACACAGAAGCTACCGGCGCCAACGGCTGGTTGGCAACATCATCAGACCGTAACCTCCTGAAAGGCAACACCGACTCGGTTGCTCAGTGGCTCGGTGTAGTGACCGCAAATAACAGGACGCTTGCCGGATGGCAGGCTGCACAGCCGGGTGGTTCGGGTGGCGATGCAAACTCGAAGGTCGGTGATGCGCAGTTCAACGGCTTGACTGATCTGCATGTGAATACAGCAGCAGTCACAGCATCGTCGGCAGCAAACATTGGCGCACCTACCGCGCTTGAAGGATTCGATGTTGACGGTAACACTCGCAGTGCCACTACTCCTGATGCGGGCTATGATGAGTTTACATTGCCTGCACCTGCTGCATTTGCACTGACTTCACCTGCGAATGCTGCATTGGGTCAGCCGTTAAGTGTAACGCTGAACTGGACTGCGTCGGCACAGGTTGAAAACTATGACCTGTACATCGGAGTTGGTTCGTTGCCTGGATCGCCGACCGTTACAGGTATTACGGGCACCTCCTATGTCTTTGCAGCAGCGCCTTCTTCTACGTACTTCTGGAATATCGTCGCGAAGAACGCAGATGCATCGACTTCATCAAGCAATGGAGCGTTCACCTTCACAACTATTTCACCACCGGCAGCGCCGACTGGTTTGATAGCAACGGCAACTGGTCCGGTTCCACCTCCCGAAGCGCGCATTCAACAAGTCAAGGAACAGGCCGAAGCGGGGCTCTTCAGCACCAAGGCAGCATACCTTGCCGCATTGAATGAAGCCCGCGGACTAAAACCCGGAGAGTTGAGACTTGAGAGCAGCGTAAGCGGTATCAACCTGAGCTGGACAGACAACGCGGCTTCCGGTGGAAACACCGAAGACAGCTTCTATGTCTATGCCAAGCTTAATTCTGCTCCTGTTGTAGGTGGACATGCTTCACCTGACTTCCTCGCAGCAGTGGATTCCAGCCTTGGTTCAGGCGCTACAGTGTTGTACACGCACGGACCACTTGCGCTCAATCAGACCTGGTACTACAAGGTCACTGCAAAGAATGCGCAGGGTGAAAGTGCTTCGTCAGATGCAAACACCACCACGTTTGTCAACACGCCTGGCGCGTCGACATTCTCCGATGTTCGTTGGAACCGGATGGTGATTCATCTTGACATCAACGGCAATCCTGGAACAACAGAAACCTATGCAATCCGTAACACGGAAGCCGGACAGTACGTCTCGGCAACCGGAACAATCAGCTCTGCCACTGAAGTATGGCGAACCTATGCTGCATGGGGCGCTGCTGGCGGACAACTGTTGACCGGTTTGACACGCGGAACAGCATATACATTTGAAGTAAAGGCTCGCAACGATGCGAACGTTGAAACAGCGTTCGGTCCGACTGCAAGCCAGGCAACAACATTTGATCAGCCGATCAGCCAACTCTCAGAAGACTTCACCAGCGTTGCGTTCCCACCGGCAGGATGGACCCTGTTGGATGAGGCGACGGTTCGTTGGAGCCGCAACACGGTTTCCACACAACCGAACAACGTTGTTGGCCCAATGGCAAAGTTTGACTTCTTCAATGCACTTGGTGGCGAAACGGATACACTTATCACTCCAGCAGTGAATCTCACCGGTGCGATCAGTGTATCGCTTAACTGGAACCATTCATATCGCACCTATACATCACTTGATCCTGACTCGGTATTTGTCATGATCTCAAGCGATGGTGGTACGACATGGTCCGCGTTGCAGACCGATGGATATCCGACCATGGCAACCCGTGCGCCAAACACCTCTTCGCTTGGTCCGGTTGCTGCGGCAGATTGGAAACTGAACACGGTTGATATTCCGGCAATCTACTTTACGAGTACCGTGAAGATTGCATGGAGAGCCAAGAGTGCATTTGGAAACAACTACTGGCTTGATGATATCACGCTGCAGAAGAAGGTCGCCGCGGATAACATCACCGTGACCATGAATCTTGATGCGGACGCAAGTTTCGGCACCAGCGGTGATCGATCACCAAAGGTCTGGCATCTTGCGTTGCGTACCGGTTCGCCTACAGGTCCGGTGGTGACTGAAGGTGATGTTTCATCCCTGACTGCATCGAACGTCATTGATGGAACCTACTATGCCGTTGCATCAGACAGCGGTGCAGGATGGGCACATATCGGTCAGGTCAGGAATGGTACACCGGTTGCGGGATCCTCACGCATTGATACAATCGTCCTTGCGGGTGGTGGTATTAACTGGACAACCGACTTCGTGGTTGCAGTAGATACAACAGAACCGGTCATAGCGTATAACCTTGTCAGCAGCACAGTCTCAGGTGGCGCGGTCGTACTTGCAGCAACGATCACGGACAATCTGGGAGTTGATGTGAGCGTCGCAGGCAAGCCGCGCATGTGGTATCGTTCAGGAAGTTCAATTCCGTTGGCCGGTGCATACACAGCAGTGTCGGGCGTGGCAGTATCGGGCGATACGTCGTGGACGTTCTCGTTCCCTGCGCTTTCGAGTGTTACATTTGTTGAATACTATGTTGCAGCTCAGGATAATGCAGGTAACGCAGTGACCGAACCCTCGGGCACAGCTTACACAACCAATCCACCAAACGGAACGGTTGCAGGAAACCGCTTCGTGGTGGCAAGCCCGTTGACGTTCACAGTTGGAACGGCCGGAGCAAACTTCCCGAGCATTACCGAAGGTCTCACATGGTTCTACGGCGGTATTGATGGACCGATGCAGTTCCTGCTCAACTCAGACTACACGAGTGCGGGTGAAACATTCCCGATCACGATTGCGGGTATTCCTGGAATGGGCGCGCGACCAAATGCAGGCCCCTCCGTGAAGCCAGGTCGTGGAAACATCGTGCTTGCGGAGTTAGAAGGCATTCCAAGCCTCGATGGGAAGAAGGACTTCAGCAAACTGCATTACGATGCATCCAAGGTCAGACGTATACCTGGATTGGGTCTTGCAAACAGAACACTTGGCACGAACCCGTTCGTTATTAAGCCAAACACAGCAGCCACACCTGGTGCCATTAGTGGTGTAGTAAATTCCCCCGACGGCAGCCTTATTATCCTGGATGGAGCGAGTGGTGTTACTATACAAAATCTCTCCATAGAGAATTCCGGGGATGAGGGAGCGGTCTGGATCACGGGTGGTAGTTCGAACAACCGTATCGTTGGCAGCACATTGAAGTCAAATGCAACGTTTGCTGGCTTTAGTGCCGGTACAATTACGATTGCGGATTACGGATTGCCCCCAGGCTCGAACAATAATGCCATTGTCAATTGTAATGTTTCAGGCAATGGTGGACCAAACTTCAGCGCCATAGGAATCTATTCAGGCGATGGCGTTACTGTGCAGGATGCGGACACGATCAGTGGCTGCACGATTACAGGATTCGGAGACACGTCACCATCTGGATTCAGCGTTGGTATCTCAATTCTCGATGGAGCATCGAATCTCGTCATTGAGAACAACGATATCTCCACGCCGATTCCGGTACCTGGTGGTGCGGCTGGGTTTGTTTTTGGTATTGCCTTTAGCGGCCTTACAGGCCCGGCAAACGTCAATTGTATCATACGCAACAACGTGATACATGATATCAATGCGACGGGTATTACGACCGGCCTGATTGGTGGCATTATCATTGCACAGGCTAGTACGGGTGCCTTGGTCGAAGGTAACACGATTCGGGACATCGGTGCGACCACGGTCGCAACCAATGGTGCAGCGGCGACCCGAGGTGTATCGCTCACAGTTGCGACGGGTACGACTGTTTCGAGGAACGTTATCAAGGACCTGCAGAATGCAAGTCCGGCATCGATCGTGACAGCCGTGCGGCACGTTGGCGCCGGTAGCAGCACGTTCGTCAACAATGTTATTGTGCTTGGCAATGTTGGTCTGTCGACAACTCCGTATCGTGGGATCCAGGATGCCGCCGCCGGAATTGACACTACCAGGGTGCTCTTTAACAGCGTCTACATCGGTGGTGTTGCGACTAGCGGTACGTCCGATGCGTCCGTGAGGACAGGGGCAAGCAACTCCGTGTTGCGCAACAACATCTTCATGAACGAGCGCGATGGTGGAGCCGGTTTCCATTACGGCATCCGCAGCACGCCGGTCAGTGGAGGTACGTTCAACTCGGATTACAATGATGTCTATGTCACCGGAGCGACGAACGGAGTGTTCGGTGCGTTCGCCGGAGTCAACCAGGCAACACTTGCACTGTGGCAGACAGCTTCTGCTGGAGATGCAAACAGCAAGGATACCGATCCGTTGTTTGTTGATCCAACATCTGCAGATCTGCACATCAAAAACGGCATAGGCGACATGTCACCGACAGCCAATGCCGGCATAGTGTATGGCGGCGTCACGGTGGATATCGACAACGAGACGGGCAAGCGTGCAACAACGCCCGATATCGGAGCCGATGAGTTCAACCTGAGAGCGCCTGTTGCATTCAATCAACTGACGCCAGCCAATGGTGCGATCAACGTGCCGGTAGCTGGATCGTTGACATGGGATGGGATGCCGCTGGGTGCGACAGCATTCGACGTGTACCTCAACTCAAGCGCAACAGCAACGACGTTGCTTGCAGGCAACATTACAGCAAGCACAACACCATACAGCGGCTTGTTGCCCGACTCGACCTACGTGTGGAGTGTCGTAGCAAAGAACTCGGATTCATCGACAACCGCAACAGGTGCACCGTTCAACTTCGCCACCATCCTGTCGACGGTCAACGTGAATGTCTCGATCGCAGCAGGCTGGAACATGATCTCGAATCCCGTCATTGCAGCAAACGATTCGTTGATCGTGCTGTATCCGACATCGTTGTTCGGTTACGGATTCTCGTTCAGCGGTGGTTATGTAACGGACTACACGATGGAAAACGGTACCGGATATTGGGGTAAGTTCCCGGGCGTGACGTCGCAAGTTGTGTCGGGTCTTCCTAATACACGAGATACCATCGATGTTATTGCAGGATGGAATCTGGTTGGATCAGTCTCCAACTCAGTTGACACCAGCACCATCGTGAGCATACCGTCAGGTATCAGGGCATCCAACTGGTTCGGATATGCGGCCGGTTATGTTTCTGCGGCCAACATACTGCCGGGCCAGGCGTACTGGGTGAAGTCCAATGCGGTAGGTCAGTTCGTTCTGGCCAATCCGCTTCTCGCCCGTCCGGCAAAGGTGCAGCCGTCCAGCACAATGCAGTCAGTCGATGATGTGCTCAATACCTTGACGATCACCGACAGCCGTGGCGGTTCGCAGACACTGTACTTCGGTGCCGATGGAGCGAACTCTGTACCGGTAACGATGTACGCCATGCCTCCGATGCCTCCTGTTGGAGCGTTTGATGCACGGTTCGAAACATCAGACGGTGGATCGATGGTGCAGACACACGCCTTGCAGGTAGCCGATGTTCTGGAACTCCCGGTAAGGATTCAGTCGGAAGCCTATCCGTTGACGATCACGTGGAATGTCAACAAGGGTATCGCATCGTATGAGTTGACCGATGGTCGTGGAGGCAGCGTCTTCCATGCCAAGGAGATGCGAGGCGAAGGCAGCATGAAGATCACGAACAGCTCGGTAAGCAAGTTTGCCATCAAGCTGGTTGGCGATGGAAGTCTGCCGAAGGAGTTCTCACTGTCGCAGAACTACCCGAATCCGTTCAACCCGACGACCAACATCAAGTTCGCACTACCGGTGCTGAGCAGGGTGGAGGCGGAGATTTACAACGTGTTGGGTCAGCGGGTGAGCACACTGGTGAAAGAGGAGCTTGCAGCGGGTTACCATGTGATGGAGTGGAACGGTACGAGCAGCACAGGCCAGCAGGTCGGTAGCGGCACGTACTTCCTGAAGCTCTCCGCCACGGGCGCCAACGGCAAGGTCTTCACAGAAGTCCGCAAGCTTTTGATGCTGAAATAATATATATTCAGAATGTACGCTGGATGGGTTTGCACCTCGGTGCAAACCCATCTGGTGGTTCAAGAGTAACGAGGTTGCTGTAACACATGCTTCTCTTTCCGGTGGTATGGTTTGAGAGAAGCGGTCCCTAATCCCCCATGTTTTTATAAGAGGAGTAGCTCCATGAAACAATTCTCCAATGCGATACGGATCATCTGCATGCTTGCGGTAATGTGCTTGATGATCGACACGGTGCAGGCTCAGCCACGGTTTTCAGTGAAGCTGAGGATCAGTGACGGCGTGGTAACAGATTCAATGTACTTCGGCCTTGCGCCGGGCAAGAATTTCTGTATTCTCCAGACGGATAGCATTAATGGCATACTCGAAGATTTTCTGCCACCGGCTCCTCCGTCCGGTGTCTTTGATACACGTTTTGTCTGGCCACGTGCGGGATCAAACGCTGTCTGTTTCGATCAGGGATCGAAGAATGATTTCCGACCCTACACAGTCGTTACGCAGAGAGACACATTCAGAGTGAAGGCACAACTTGGTGATGGTACGGCCATGACCTTCACATGGCAGGCGAATCTGGCTTCTCGTTTCACTCAGGCGACTCTCCGTTATTTTGATCAAACTGCCGGCCAGAATGTGAACGTTGATATGTTAACGAACACGACAGCAAATGTTACAGAGGCTGGTGATCCTGCGACGGTGAACATCTATACAAATGGTGTGAACCCTCTGTCGGTCGAACCGACATCAACCGGTGTGCCCCAGCAATTTGCACTGGGTCAAAACTATCCGAACCCATTCAACCCGACGACGAACATTGAGTTCTCGGTTGTCCAGGCTGCGATGACTGACATCTCGGTCTATGACATTCTCGGCCGCAAGGTCGCAACGCTTGCAGCAGAAATGCTCACACCAGGATTCTACAAAGTCGCATGGGATGGAAAGAACACCATTGGTAACAACGTTGCCAGCGGTGTGTACTTCGTGCGGATGAATGCGCAGGCAGAGAATGGTGTCAACTTCTCGGCGATGCGAAAGTTGCTCCTCATGAAGTAAGAGGATCTATGCGTGGCAGCGTTGTACCCCGCCTACTGAGGGTTTCACAGGTTATGGCCGCGCTCGCGTTCTGGGTCGCGGCTATTACCCTGATGGTGCCCGGCGCGACGATACTCGCCCAGCCACGGTTTACAGTGCCACTGATAGTGAGTGACGGAACGGATGCAGATACGGCATCGTTCGGCATTGCGCCCGGTGTGAATTTCTGTATTCAACAAACAGATAGCGTCAATGGCCTTCTTGAAGACTTCCTCCCGCCGGCCCCGCCCGGCGGGATATTTGATACGCGTTTTATCTGGCCCCGGACAGGATCCAACCTCGTCTGTTTTGATCAAGGCTCACCGAATGATTTCCGACCCTTCACAAGCGCTACACAGAAAGACACATTTCGAGTTAAGAACCAACTAGGCGTTGGAACAGCCATGATATTATCGTGGCCTGCGAATCTCTCGACTCGTTTCACACAGCTCACGCTTCGCTATTTTGATGCAAGCGCCGGCCAGAATGTTAACATTGACATGTTGACGAATACGACAGCCAACGTTACGGATGCAGGCGATCCCGCGACGGCAACAATCTACTCCAGCGGCGTCGTAATACCTGTTGTGCCTCCGCCGACACCCACGCTGGTATCGCCTCCGACCGGTGCGACCGGGCAGCCGACGTCAGTGTCGCTCCGTTGGAATGTGTCGAGCACTGCGCAGACATACCATGTGCAGCTTTCGACAGATTCCAATTTCACCGTGTTACAGATTAACGATTCAACGCTTACAGACACATCACGAGCCGTATCAGGACTTGCATTCAGCACGAAATATTATTGGCGCGTAAGAGCAAAACTCGGAACCGCGGCCAGTTCGTTCTCGGGCCGATTTAACTTCACTACGCAGTTTCAACCTCCCGGTGCTCCAACACTGGTGTCTCCTTCCAATGGACAAACGAGTGTCCCGACCTCAACCACGCTTTCCTGGAACGCTGTCAGCGGGGCGGTCACGTATCGCGTTCAGGTGGCAACGAACTCGAATTTCACGGGCGGCATTATTGTGGATGATTCCACTCTGACGACACCGTCGCGCGGTGTTGGCCCGTTGCAAACCGGCACGCAGTATTTCTGGCGTGTCAACGCAAGCAACCCCGGCGGCGCCGGATTGTATTCAACGGTTTCGAATTTTACCACCGTCGTTGCGTTGCCGGCTGCACCAGGACTGACTTCCCCGCCGGACGGTGCGCTCAACATTACTCTTTCTCCGGCGCTTGCGTGGAGTTCCACTCCAACAGCTGTGACATACCGTCTTCAGGTCGCGCGTGACAGTCTCTTTACAACGCTCGTTGCCGATGACTCAACCATTACCACAACGTCGCGTCAGGTTGGCCCGCTTCTTCCCATCACTCTGTATTATTGGCGTGTGCGCGCAAAGAACGCTGCGGGAAGCGGACCGTATTCGGCACGCTTTGGGTTTACCACCACCGCCGCACCCCCGGCTCCTTTTCTGATACTTCCTCTGGATTCAGCAACGCGTGTCTCAAATACCCCGACCATGACGTGGCAACGCATTGCTTCAGCAACCGGATATCACCTGCAAATTGCCGTCGACCCGGCATTTGCAACGCTGATTGTGAATGATTCAACCATCCTTGATAGCGTGAAGACTGTTTCTCCTTTGCCCTATGGCGCCCGGCTTTTGTGGAGAGTCCGGTCAAAGAATACCTCCGGTGCGAGTGCTTTTTCTTCTGCCAGGGCGTTTACCGTGATGTTGGAGCCTCCGGCAATGCCTGTGCAGATTGCCCCGGGAAACAATGCCACAAATGTTGCGGTGACACTGAGCCTCCGGTGGACGAACACTTCCCTTGCATCAGGATATCATCTGCAGATTGCGCGTGACACGTTGATGACGAATATATTTCTCAATGATACAACAGTCAGTGATTCAATTGTGAATGTTCAGGTTGCTCCCAGCACAGCATATTTTTGGCGCGTACGAGGCATCAATACTGAATATACCTACGGGCAGTTCTCGCCCATTCGCCGATTTACCACGGGGAATTTTGTGCCCGCTGTTCCTCTTGTTATTGGTCCGCTGGATGGGGCGATCAATGTATCAAGAACGCCGAGGATGCAGTGGAGTGCGAGTCCTGGAGCCTCATCGTACCGGGCGCAGGTGTCACTCAACAGCGCGTTCACGCAGATCGTTTCCGAAGACACAATCCTGACTACAACAACGTTCCTTCCCGGACTGCTCGAACCACTTACGCCGTACTACTGGCGGGTGCGTGCGAAGGGGACTTTGGGGTCGAGTGCGTATTGCGCGACGCAACGATTTACTACAGGCACATTGATTGTTTCGGTGGAAGATGAGGGGAGAGCGGTGCCGACCGGTTTTGTGCTGCATCAGAACTATCCCAACCCATTCAATCCGAGCACGACGATTTCCTTTGAGATGTCAACCTCCGGTCATGTGGCATTACGAGTATACGATCTTCTCGGTCGTGAGATCCAAACACTTGTCAACGAAGAAATGCCCGCAGGAACGTACACTGTGCGATGGAACGGGCAAAGCGATAATGAACAACCCGTGCCCAGCGGGATGTACTTCGTGCGCATGACAGCCGTGGCCGGTCAAAAGAGTATTGTTGCAGTTCAGAAGATGTTGCTGCTGAAGTAAGGCATATATCTTTCTCCATACACGCGCGCTCCTTGCGCGGCTACACACTTGTCACCAGATTGTGAATCAAACCATCAAACCCAACCCACCCAAAGGAGGAGTTATGAACCACGCTCGAACAACTTGGTGCATGCTGTTCTCTTGTGCGCTGCTCGTGTTGCTGTCAACCGGCATGCAAGCGCAAGAAAGTGCCATCTATGAACTGAGTCAAGTTTCCTCAGTCAAGTCCTTTTCCGCCTCGACTCAAAGTCAATCAAGTGCACCAATCAAATTGTTTAGTGCTGGCTCGTCATCAACATTGACGGTGTATCTTACAGAGGATTTTGAAGCTGCGTGGACAGGCAGTCCTGCTGCTCCTCCAGGATGGGCTCAGACGCGGATCACTAACGTCGGCGATGGAACACCGGAAGGAGATGCAGTCGATGGAGAAAAGGACTGGCAACGGAATGTCAATACAGGAGTTGCAACGTGGCTTATCAACGCTTCGGCAGCGGTGACATTGCCTAATGCGGCTGTTTCGGGAACCGGAACATTGTGGATGAATGATTTTAATTATGGTCCCACTACATCGTTGGGCTTTGGTTCCAGACGTTTGGAATCACCGACAATGAATCTCACGACGTCAACGTCTCCTTATGCACGATTCTGGTTGTATTATCCGGCAACTGCAGGGTCAAACAACATGAGGGTGATGGCCTCGAGCAATGGTGGGACGACATGGAATGCCATCATGATCTATACATCGAACGCAACTGTTAACGGAACGATGGCGTCAGCAACACCTTATCAACGCATCAATGTTCTTATACCAGCGGCCTATAGAACTGCTACTGCAAAGATTGGTTTCGAATTCACAAACATTTACGGGACGCAGAATGTATGGATTGACGACTTAGCGGTCGAAGATTTTACACCAACAACAATATCAGCAGCTGCAACAGGAAACTGGAGCCTGGGTGCAACGTGGACCGGAGGCGTGGTACCATCGGCAGACAACAATGTAACGATCCCTGCTGGTGATACTGTGACCGTTGACGTGAATACTGCACGTTGTCAGAACCTAATAGTGGACGGAACGTTGAACTTTGCTTCAACGGGTGTGTTGTTGCAGCCGTTTGGGGATATGACCATCAGCGCAACAGGGGTGTATAGCGCTTTCAACTTAACGACTGGGAAGATAACCTTTCTCGGTGGCTCTCTTAGTAATGCAGGTTCGCTTGATAACAGTGTGGGCGCACCGACAACATGGTTCACCGGTGGTAGCGCTTCATCATTCACAAACACTGGAACGCTTGTAAACAGTAGGTTCGGGGGGACTGTTCTCTTTGCGAACGTTGCCGGAGTTACAATCAATTCTGCCGTGACAATGACGGGTGCAATCAACCTGGTGATGGGGGCGGCCAATCCGAGTGGGAACTTGACATTAGGGAATCCCGTAGTTGCAGCGACGCAGACCGTTTCTGTCGGAAAGGGAACATTTTCAGCCGCTCCTACTTTTGCCGCTGGCATGACAAGCAGAAGCGTCACCTACACGCAATTCTTCGCACAGCCACAGAATGCCGTCACGTTTACTCCGGGAGAAGAAGTTCAGGACATATCCGGGACGAGAACAGTGACGGGAACTCTCACAGTAACGGGCTTTAATAATATTGCCTTGGGGTATCCGCTCACAGTGGGCACGACGACCACCGGTGCACTAAGTATGGCCAGGAGTATACTCATTTCAACACCAACAAACCTGTTAACGTTGGCTCCATTCGTGGCAGGGACCGCGGGCACTGCACCAAGTACAGCGACTCCCGCTGGAACGCCCGGTTCGTATGTTGTCGGGCCAGTTCGAATCAATTTTCCCGCGACGGGAACCACAACTCGCAACTTCCCGCTCGGTCTGGGAACTGCCCTCAACGGCCCTACGCCAAGTGCCAATGTGCTAAAAAATGTCGCCATTGCCACGACAACTGCCTGGGCTTCACAGACGATTACCGCAACATTGGAAGCACCACCCAGCGGTACGGCATCAGCACCGCTCACTGCACTCATGGGAGCGTATGCTCTTCGCCTGAATCTTAATGCCGGTCCTGATCTTCCGGCAACAGCCACGGTTGCCATGCGAGGCAAGAACTATACATTTGGCAATACCGACAATTTGATTGGGACGCAGGGTGAACTTCGCGTTGCACAGTCGACTGCATTAACGGGTCCCTGGAGTGAACGTTCACTTACAGTCGCAGGTGGTACGTTCGTTAACAACACTGATTACGCGCGAACCTCTGCGACAGCAGCGCCCGGTCCCATCGCTCCGCTCACGACCAATGGCGAATTCTTTGCTCTTGCAACGACGGCTCCAGCGATGGTGTATGACTCGAGTACGACAACTCAGAATACGGCTGCAGTGACCACAAACTCGACAAACCAACAGATCATTGGCATCAGAGTGTATGTGACTGGAGCGTTAACGCCGCTTACTATCAGTCAATTCAATCTAAATACAACAGGAACGACGAGCACTTCTGATATTACCAATGCAAAGATCTGGTCTACTGGATCAAGTGCCACATTTGCTGCAACGACCCAGTTTGGTTCCACTGTCCCATCCCCGAGCGGTTCGTATACGATTACCAGCGGAGCGCCACCGACTCTTTTGACAGGGACGAACTACTTCTGGCTTACGTATGATATTCCTACGGGGGCAACGCTAAATAATTTCGTTGACGGCGAGTGCACATCCATTACTGTCACCGGTGGTGCCCAAATACCATTAGTGACTGCTCCGGCCGGAAATAGACAAATCAAGGCTCCATTGGCAGGCGTTTATACAATTGGTAATCCAGTCTTTGGACTCATCGCAGGAAAGGAATTCACCTACGAGAGACGTACTCGCACGGTGCTTCGTCCGGTAGCAATTGAATCTGAGCAAAACAACGAAGCAAAAGATAAAATTCAAAACGTTGAGCCAGTTACGCGTATGGTCGAGATGCAGGAAGAGTACTGGGTTATTATGGAAGGAGGGAAGCCGTATGAAGGATCGTATGCTCTTCCGGTGACTGCGAATGACAGGGAGAAGTATGGACTCGGTGACAATGTTCTTTCAACATATCTCACCATAACTGCAGCGTTGGCTGATCTGAATCCTCTCGGTGTCAGTGGTCCGACGAGTTTTCTATTGAACGATGCTACGTATCCAGCGGAGACGTTTCCGTTGACGATCGATATCGCCGGGTTGGCGCCGACGGCTGTAAACACAGTAACATTCAAGCCAAACGCCGGTGTTACTTCGACTGTCTCCGGCTCGTCCGCCAATGGCGTCTTCAAACTGGGTGCGGGTGCGGACTACATCACATTTGATGGCTCCAACAACGGGACAAACTCAAGAAACTGGACAATCTCAAACACGAACACAGTCGCCGCGACCGCAGCAATCTGGCTTTCGAGCGGAGGTGCAGGGTTGGGTGCTACCAACAATACAATCAAGAACTTGAACCTTTCATGCGGTGCAGTCCAGAGCACGGGAACAATAGAGACGTTCGGAATAATCTCCAGTGGAGCGACAATCAGCGTCTCAAGCGATGGTGCTGACAATGACAATAACACGTATTCCAATAACGCCATCACAAAGGCTCGGTGGGGCATGTGGTTGCGTGGTGCGGTTGCAAATCCGAACGACAATACCATGGTAAGTGGCAACCTCATCGGTCCGGCTGCATTTGGTGTGGACGAGATCGGGAAAGGCGGCATTGCACTTCAGCATCAGAATGCAGCGACAGTGACACAGAATGAAGTGCGCTTCGTTGGTGGCGATCTTGCCAACACAACCAGTGGGTCAGATCGAGTTGGTATCGGCCTCGGTGCGGGAGATGGATGGCCGGCCGCAACTTCGACCGTGATCACGGGTTCATCCGTAACGCGGAACCTTGTTCATGACATCGTTGATGAACGCACGTTCTCGGCCGTAGGCATTGGTGTTGCCGGTTCAGGCACACCGAGTGCCAACACTGTTGCGAACAACGTAATATATGGCGTCCGTGCTGATGGTACCGCCGGGGACCAATCGCTTGGGATTTCTATTGCAGCCGGAAATGGTGACAAGGTGGTCTACAATTCCATTCTCATGACCGGTGACTTGGACCCGGCTGGTTCAAGTACCTCGTCAGTAAGTTCAGCAGGCATCCGCATCACTTCCACAACGCCTTCAAATCTCCTGCTGAAGGACAATTCGATTCATGTTGACGTCACTTCAAACACATTGACGCTGAAACACTTTGGTATTGTCGCCCCCTCTGCGGCGTATCTTTGGGGAACCGGAGCGGCCGATTACAACGATTACTTTGTGAATGCAGCGAATCCTCAAATGGTTCTCGGCGGAATTGGCACAGCTGTTCCGTATACCGATGTCGCAACACTTGCATCATGGAAACTCCAGTTCACACCGAATCAGGATGCGAACAGTATTGCGACCGACCCGCTATATGCCGGGCCGACAAACTTGCAACCATTTGCAGGATCTCCAATTCTCGCTGCTGGCAACCCGGTTTCAGGTGTAACGGTGGATTATCTCGGCCTCACTCGGAGCGCCACAGTTCCTAGCATGGGCGCTTACGAAAACGGCGTCTCTGCCGCAATGACGTATACCTCAAGCACAACAACGCAGACCAACACAAGCAACGTCAACATCGGATCGACGAATCAGCAGATTATCGGCATGCAAGTGGTAATGACGGGGACGGCGTCTCCACTCAGCGCGACTCGCTTCTATTTCAAAACCGACGGCTCCACGTCTGCATCTGACATCGCGAACGCAAAGGTGTGGTACACTGGTACCAGTAGTGTGTTTGCAACCGGAACTCAATTCGGTTCAACAGTGGCATCGCCGAGCGGCCCGTTTGTAGTCAACGGGTCACAGGTCTTGGCCGGAGGAACGAATTACTTCTGGCTCGCATATGACATATCCGGCAGCGCTATTCACGGTCAGGTCGTTGATGGTCAGTGTGATTCGTCGATTGTCAATAGCGTTGTTCGTATTCCGACGGTTGCAGCTCCTGCAGGAAGCCGCACTGTCAGTGGTGTTGCGGTGATTGTCTCCCGCCCCGATTCACTCGTGAAAACCCTCGCGACCAACAGCAGCACAACAGACACCGTCGTCATTAAGAACACAGGAAACGGTCCGCTCACCTGGTCAATTGCGGATGAGAATGCCAGACCGGTTGGCCAGATTATCGGCACCGACCGTTTTGCAATCGCAGGCCCCGAGCTTCCCAAGGGAGTTGACAACGGAACGTCGAGCGGCCCGATCACAGATGCACAAGGTGGTCCGGACGCTTTTGGATATAAATGGATTGATAGTGATGAGCCGGGCGGTCCGGCATTCGGTTGGGTTGATATCTCCGGTTCTGGAACGATGTTGGATTCCAACAGCGCATGGGTTCCAACGGGAACCTTCCCCCGATGGGATGAAGGATACTATGGTATTCAGCTTCCATTCACTTTCAACTACTATGGCGTTGTAAAGGACTCCCTATTCATCGGAACGAATGGCAACGTTATGTTCCAGCGTCCGACCGGCAACATTTTCACGAATGCAGCGTTCCCGACGGCGGCGGGGCCGATTGATAATCATATCGGAATCTGGTGGGATGACTTGATGTGTCGCATCCCCGGAAAAGTATACTACGGCACGAACGGATCGGATTTTGTCGTGCAATACGATTCCATACCATTGTACAGCACAACAGCCTGGCCTGCAAACTATACATTCCAGGTGATTCTCAGTCCAAATGGAACTGTTAAGACACAGTACAAAAACATGGGAATCAGTGCTGGAACCCTGACCTCGTCGGCAATTGGAATCGAGAATGCCACCGGTACCATCGGGTTGGGTGTGGTGAACAACGCAGCGTACATGCATAACAACCTTGCGATCAAGTTCTCGTTGCCTGACGCTCCATGGCTTACCGAGAGTCCGCTGAGTGGATCAGTCAATCCCGGCGATAGTGTAAAGGTTGTTATAACGTTCAACAGCACAGGCCTGAGCGACAGTACCTACCTGGCAGTGTTGAAGATTGCCAGCAACGACCCCGTTACACCGAACAGGAATATTCCCGTCCGGTTGATCGTTGGCGGCGGCACCTCGACACTCAATGTTGCGATCGCATCAGGGTGGAACTTGATCTCCAACCCGGTGACAAATCCAATTCCTGGCGATTCGGTACGTCAACTGTATCCGACTGCGCTCAATGCGTATGCTTTTGAGTTCGCCGCCGGCTATGTGCAGAAATTCAAACTTGCCAACGGAAAAGGATATTGGGAGAAGTTCCCCGGTGCTATTTCAAACCCGATCACAGGCACGCTGCGAACACGCGACTCTGTCAGCGTTGTCACGGGCTGGAACATCGTCGGCTCAATCAGCAACACAGTGGACACAAGTACGATTGTGAGTGTGCCGGCGGGATTGCGCGTATCCAATTGGTTCGGATATTCTGCCGGTTACACTGCGGTCACACAGTTGGTTCCGGGTAAGGGCTACTGGGTGAAGTCGGCTGCACCGGGAGGCAAGTTTGTACTTGCCAATCCGCTTGTTGCGAAGCCGGCTCAAACACGAACCCCGGAAGTTGAAATTGCAGATGTCCTCAACACTTTGACCATCACTGATGCCAATGGTGGTTCGCAGACGTTGTACTTCGGCGCCGATGGCCAGAAGCAGATCCCGGTGGCGATGTACACAATGCCGCCAGCTCCTCCGGTCGGAGCTTTCGATGCACGCTTCGAAACAGCTGATGGCGGTTCGATGGTGCAGACGCACGGTACGGAGTTGTCAACAGCTGTGGAGTTTGCAGTTGCGGTTCAATCGGAAGCCTATCCTCTAACGATTACATGGAAGGTGACCAATGCATCGTATGCATTCACCGATGGTGTCCAGTCGAAGGACATGACGGGCGAAGGCAGCACGAAGATTACCAACAGCAGCGTGAACCGTTTCTCGGTGAAGCTGACCGGTGAGGGAGGGCTGCCGAAGGAATTTGCATTGTCACAGAACTACCCGAACCCGTTCAACCCGACGACGAACATCAAGTATGCGTTGCCGGTGGACAGCAGGGTGACGATGGAGATCTACAACGTGATCGGGCAAAAGGTTCGCACGTTGGTGAGCGATAACCAAGCCGCCGGGTATCACGCCATTGAGTGGAACAGCACAGGCACATCAGGCCAGCAGCTTGGCAGTGGTGTGTACTTCCTGCATCTTTCTGCGCGTGGAGTGGACGGTGCATCGTTCAACGAAATCCGTAAGTTACTACTTCTCAAGTAGTCCCGCTGCTCTGTAGCGGGATTGATGATGCTGAAGTAGCTATTCACTCCTGTTCTGATGGTGCAAATGCAATCTCCATTGCATTTGCACCTGGACCGGAGATGCATAGCGAACACAATGTGGAAAATTAAATTCCAAGTTTTTTTCAATAGCAAACCACCGGAGTCCTACAGTGAGTATTGCTCTTCACCATCCAACCGTCATAAGGAGAACACAATGAAGATTGTCAGGATTTTCGTCCTAGCGCTGCTCTTCTTGGCAGTATGTTGCACAAGTATCGTTTACGCCCGCCTAAAACCAAAGGATGCCCGGGTTGCTTCACAGTTGACGTTGACACAGGCCGGGTCTGGCAATAACAATGGTACGGATGCCATGCCTCCCCTTGGATGGTCGGCGCAAACATCGGGGGTAGCGACATCCCTGAATTCGGTTGATGCCGTGAGCCCTGCTATCGCGTGGGCGGCGGGAAATGGTGGCGTTGTGTTGCGAACAACCAATGGAGGAACAACATGGACGTCGGTAGGCGGTGGAGCCATCACCACAGAGGATATTTACGCTATTGATGCCGTTGATGCAAACCTGGCGATTGTTACCACCACACCGGGCGCGTCCACCTTTATCTACAGAACGACAGATGGTGGAGCAAGTTGGACATCGGTTTATACTCTTGCAGGTGGATTCATGGATGGACTCCACATGTTCGACGCCACAAACGGCATCGCATTGGGTGATCCGGTCGGAGGACTCTGGGTCATTCCTCGAACGACTGATGGCGGGGCGACATGGACACGCATCGCCACTGAGCCGGCCCAAGTGGGCACCGAAGCAGGATGGAACAATTCATTCCACGTCAAGGGGACTACAGATTTCTGGTTTGGAACGGGTGGCACCAGGGTCTATCGATCCACAGATGGCGGCGCCACTTGGTCTTCCAGTGCCACAACGGGTGTACTTAACACCTTTGGTGTTTGGTTTAACGATCTTACCAACGGTGTTGCAGCCGGCTCGGCCGGAGTCCGATCGACAGACGGAGGGGGTTCCTGGTCTCCCTCAACTATTCCGGGCACTGGGAGCATCAGCAGTGTTGGCGGGGGAGGGCAACGCGACTTCTGGGCCATACGCGGCACAAGCGTTTATCATAGTATCAACTTCGGCTCTTCCTACACTTCAGAGTATACTGCCGTAGGGACAAAATTGGACATCGGTTTCATTACGGTCGGTGACTCAACGTGGGGTTGGGTCGTGAGCGACAACGGTACTATAGGTGTATATTATAACGCTAATACGCCTCCCCCAGTCGCTCCAGTTCATGACATTGGGATACTCAATCTGCAAGAATCCCGACCCCAGGCTCCCCCGGCTTCTCAACAGATGCGAGGAGCGTCCTTGGAACAGGCTCACGCTGAAGTACCCGAACCGATAACGTTTGTTGAAAGCGCCCCTGTGAATCTGACGGTATTTGTGCAAAACTTCGGCAACGTTACTGAAACCAGCTACCAGGTTGGCTGGTCAATTGACGGCGCAGGGCAAACGCCGGTAAGCAGTACTGATTCACTCACCGTTTCCGATACTGATACCCTTACGATAACCTGGGCTGTTCCTACGATTGGGCTTCACACTATTCGCGCCTGGACGATTCTTGCAGGCGACACGACTCGTACCAATGATTCTGCATCGTTCAATGTCAAGATCCTTCCGGCCAACGTTGCTTTCTTTGAAGGCTTTAACGGAACCACCTTCCCGCCCGCAGGATGGATCACAATCAATCGGGACGGCGGCGGAACCCTGGGGCCATGGATCGCCGGCGTTACAAGCAACTTCCCCTCACTGGAAGGGAACAGTTACGCGGCCGATCATTACAACACGGCAAATGGATTCTACATCGATGATTACCTTGTTTCGCCAAACACAGGCTATACTGGAACGGAGACCGACAGCCTTTCGTTCTGGGTGCGTCACGCTGGGGCCACAGCAACCTTCCCAGATTCAATGGAAATCCGCGTGTCGACCACGGGCACGGACACAAGCAACTTTACAATTCTGCTTGCCTATATCGAGATTCCGGGGGGCGGAGGATGGACCAAGTTCTCTTACCCGCTTCCTAACACCGCCAACAGGTACATCGCCTTCCGTTACCTCATGTATGATGGCGGGCCGCTTGGAAATAGTTCCAACTACTTCGGCGTTGATGATATACGAATCACCCGGACTGGTGGGTCTACCACGCTCAACGTTGCAATTGCAACAGGCTGGAATTTGATCTCCAACCCTGTGACCAATCCTGTTCCAGGTGACTCGGTACTCCAGATGTATCCGACATCGCTCAATCCGTATGCATTTGAGTTTGCCGGCGGGTATGTACAGAGATTCAAACTTGCCAACGGCAAAGGATACTGGGGAAAATTCCCGGCATCAATTTCAAACCCCGTCACAGGTACGCTTCGCACACGTGACTCGGTCAGTGTTGTTGCAGGCTGGAACATCGTCGGCTCGATCAGCAACACGGTGGATACAAGCACGATCGTCAGTGTGCCGCCGGGATTGCGTTCATCCAATTGGTTCGGATACACGGCCGGTTACACAGCCGTTACGCAGTTGGTTCCGGGTAAAGGCTACTGGGTGAAGTCAACAGGAACAGGTAAGTTCGTTCTTGCCAATCCGCTTGCCAGGCCGGCAGGTCAAGGATCAGGAACTACACTTGCCGATGTTCTCAACACTCTGACCATCACCGATGCCAACGGTAGTTCGCAGACGTTGTACTTCGGCGCCGATGGTCAGAAGCAAATTCCGGTGGCGATGTATGTGATGCCGCCAGCTCCTCCGGTTGGAGCTTTTGATGCACGCTTCGAAACGGCTGATGGTGGTTCAATGGTGCAGACACACGGCGTGGAGTTGTCAACACCTGTGGAGTTTGCAGTGTCGGTTCAATCGGAAGCCTATCCTCTGACGATTACATGGAAGGTTGCCAATGCATCGTATGTATTCACCGATGTCGCAGGCAACTCGAAGGATATGTCGGGCGACGGCAGCATGAAGATCACGAACAGCAGTGTGAACAAATTCTCAGTGAAGCTGACCGGTGAGGGAGGACTGCCGAAGGAATTTGCACTGTCGCAGAACTATCCGAACCCGTTCAACCCGACGACGAATATCAAGTATGCGTTGCCGGTGGACAGCAGGGTGACGATGGAGATCTACAATGTCGTCGGACAACGCGTCCGTACGTTGGTGAGTGACAACCAGGTTGCCGGATACCATGCCGCTGAATGGAATGGTATTGGCAATTCAGGTCAACAGCTTTCCAGCGGAGTGTACTTCCTTCATCTCTCTGCGCGGGGTGTGGATGGCGTGTCGTTCAACGAGATTCGAAAACTGATGATGATGAAATAACCAGGTAAACGAACTTTCAGGATTGCGCCTGCCCGCAGGTTTGCGGGTAGGCATCCTGAAGGTAGAGCTATTTCGTCAAGCGTATGTTATATGTACCAGTGATCCACACACTCATCCCCAATCCACAGGAGCTAGTACTGATGAAGCACTTCAAATTGTTTTCTTTGTTGATCCTGGTTGTCGTTTCTTCTGCCATTTTATTGGCGGGAGGCACAAAGGTGAAGCCAGGTCAGAGGCAGACGGCCTCAAAGCACGATTACAAATCACAACAGCGTTCACATCCGAGAACCATTGGTTTGTCCGGTATTGCGCAGCGCGGTGGGAACGGCAACAGCCTCAGCGCGTTTCTTGTCAACGAGAGTTTCGAAGCAGGGCTCGTTCCGCCGACAGGTTGGACTCTCACCAATCCTGATGCCGGTCTCACTTGGGAAGCGGCCTCGGGGCTGGCTGGCCACGGCGTGGGAGCGTTTATTGATTTCTTCAGTTATTCTACCACGGGAGAACTCGACCTGTTGGCAACGCCGATTGTCGTAGGTCTTGCGGCAACAGATTCGTTGATCTTCGACTATGCGTACACTGATTACAGTGCAACGTTCACAGATGACAGTCTGATTGTTGAAATTTCCACCGATGGCGGATCGTCATTTTCCTCCATCTATAGAAATGGTCCACCAAGCTTGAAAACAGCACCTTCAACAACACTTGCATTTGTTCCCACGGCCGGTCAGTGGGCGACATTGCGATTTGGTTTGCCTGCGGGAGTTGTCGGCAATAGTGTCGTGGTACGGTTTGTCGGAAAGAATAATTTTGGGAACAATCTCTACATTGATAATGTGACTCTCGGGTCGCCATCGACTGATGATGTTGGTATGTTCTCGATTGACATTACAAATCCGTCGGGAGCGGGTTCACAGATACCAAAGGCAACAGTAAGGAACTTCGGGTTGGCCACAGCCACGTTCCCTGTAACGATGAACATCTCACCCGGCGGTTTTGCGTCAACACAAACAGTAACAGCATTGGTGGGCGGTGCAACGTCACAGGTCTCATTTGCCAGTTGGAATCCAACGCCCGGCTCCTACAACGTGACGGTCTATACCAACCTTGGCGCAGATGCCTCTCGCGCCAACGACACGTTGCGTACGACGATTACGGTGATTGATTCTATCACCGGCGCCTGGTCATCTCTGACGAACTTTCCCGGGGGGATTGCAGGAGGTATTACAAATTTCTGGTGGGCGGAGAGCAGCAGAGTATTCCTCGCCGGTGGTGGAGATGCCGCGAACCTGACAAACAGCTACTTCTATGATCCGGTGTCAAACGCATACACCCCAAAAGCTGCCCTGCCTCTTGGCCGGGCATTTGGGAAAATGGTCAGAGTGCGTGATGGTCTCTTTCTTGCAAGCACGGTTGGTGCGGCGTTCGCCACGCCGGACGGGGCACTCTATCGCTACGATCCCGTTGCCAATACATGGACAGCGAAGGCATCAACACCGGCTCCTTTGATCCAGGAATCAGCAGTGTGTGTGTGGAACGATAGCTTGATTATTACCATTGGTGGCTCAACGAGTGGGTTCACCGGGGCTGTAAGCTCGGTAAGAGTCTACAACACGTTCACGGATACCTGGACCATACTTGCAGCTCCTTTCCCTGTTGCTGCCATGGGTCTTGCAGCCGAATGTATCGGTAACGAGATCATCGTTCTCGGTGGAGTTATTGCCGGTCCTGCCATCAGCAATATTGCGTATCGCGGTACGATTGTGCCCGGTTCTCCCATCAGTATCAGCTGGCGCCCGACGGCGAACCCGTACGGCCAGGCAGTGTACCGAAGCGCAACTGCAACGTGGAGCGGACGTATGATGTTCGGCCCGAGCCAATCAGCGGCGGCGAATATCGGCACGATCTGGGGAATCAAGATTGCCGACAGCACAGTAACGAAATTCGTACCGGCCATGCCAGCCCCGTTGGGGAATATCCCGAATATGGCTGTGCAAGCGTCCCCGACATCTGTGAATTTTTATGTGTTCGGCGGCTACAACGGAGCGGCCAATCAAGTGTCCGCATCCAAGTACAGCATTTCCCTCGCCGGCAATGATATCGCTGCAACTTCTGTTGACGATCCTGCAGCAGGCGTTGGCAAAAAGCAAAATTTTGCCTTTGCGCCGAAGGCCACATTCACAAACGTTGGGACAGCAACACAATCCAGCATACCGGTCCGGATGAAAATTTTTGACAGGACGGGCACGTTGGTCTATCTCAACAATCAATCAATCGCCTCGCTCGCATCGTCAGGTTCACAGCAGGTGACATTCGGTAACTTTACGCCGACAGATACGGGAACATATTCTGCGCGTGCAGTTGCTCTCAATCCGGCCGATGTGAATGGCACGAATGATTCAACAACTGTGTCTTTCCCGATCCTCATTGTTGTTTCAACGTTCCCGTATACGGAGAACTTTGAAGGCCCGGTCCTCGGACGATCAGGCAACGAGACAAATCAGATATTGTCCTCCGGCCTTGGCTGGTCGTCGGCAATTTTGAGCGGGACAGTGAATGACTGGCTCCGTGGGACTCCCGCAAAGACACAGCTCTCGGGCGCACACAGCGGCACGATGTGCTATGTTACAAAGGATACAGGTACCTACAACAACAGCCATGATGCGAGCATCAACAGCCCCGTCTTTGATTTCACTTCATTGGCGTCCGATCCCAAGTTGGAATTCTGGCACAACTTCCAGAGTGAGACAGGATTTACAGGATACGATGCCGGTGTTGTTGAGTACTCAACAAACGGCGGCACAACATGGCTCAGAGTTGAGGATAGTCTTGGCCATGTTGCCACCCCTGACAGCAACTGGACAACACTCAACGCCTTCAATTGGTATAACGTCAACAGCCTCAACGGGCCTATTGATGGCAATAAATACTCGAGCCTGTCAGGTGCCAGTACTGGAAGCGCCTTCTACACTGGTAATGTTGGAGGCTGGATCAAGTCAACCGTAACTCTCGTTGGCACCTCCGGACTTTCCGATGTGCGCTTGCGATTCCGTTGGGGTACAGACGCCAGCGTTGTTGCCGAAGGATGGGCGATTGATGATGTGTCAATCCTGCCTGCAACGAGTACGACCACACTCAACGTCGGAATTGCATTGGGCTGGAATTTGATTTCCAATCCTGTGACAAACCCGATTCCGGGTGACTCAGTACGTCAGATGTATCCGACATCGCTCAATGCCTATGCATTCGAGTTCGCTGGTGGATATGTGCAGAAGTTCAGACTTGCGAACGGCAAGGGATATTGGGAGAAGTTCCCGGGCGCAATTTCAGCCCCGGTCACAGGTACGCTTCGCACACGCGACTCGGTCAGTGTCGTTGCAGGCTGGAATATCGTCGGCTCGATCAGCAACACGGTCGATACCAATACGATCGTCAGTGTACCGCCCGGATTGCGTGTCTCCAACTGGTTTGGTTACACGGCTGGTTACACGGCAGTCACACAGTTGGTTCCGGGCAAGGGCTACTGGGTG